>JBAQJB010000488.1:0-9586 GCA_049289155.1 Chitinophagaceae bacterium | reverse complement strand
CCGAAGGGTTGAAATTATTATAGAATAGAATTAAATTATGTTTCTTAAACCCGCCAAGGCGGGGTGATATTTTTTATTTGAATTACTCTTTTGCATGTAACGTTTTCATATTCTCATAACTTGTCTAGCTAAAGGTGTGGATAGATATTCCTATCAATTATAACACCCCTTCGGGGTTTGCTCTTTTATCTTTTTTTTCACTTTGCTATAATCATAACACCCTTTCAGGGTTACATTTAATCCCTAGGTTCAAGAGAAGTATAATTTCACTCAGCACATCAAATGATTAAACAGCCCATTTAATCAATTTCAAAACCGTTACTTTTTCATTTCGTATTTTTGCAGAGAAATTTTAAATAAAGTTTTTTGAAAATTAAAAATAAAAAACCTGTAAAGGTTGGCGTCTTAACATCAGGTGGAGATGCACCGGGAATGAATGCAGCCATCCGCGCAGTAGTTCGAACCGGCATTTATTATGGAATGGAAATGGCCGGCATCATCAGGGGATTTACAGGTATCCTGGAAAATGATATTCAACCAATGGATAATCGTTCGGTTGCCAATATTATTCAGCGTGGTGGTACCATTTTAAAATCAGCCCGCTGCAAAGCATTTTTCACACCTGATGGGAGAAAACAGGCTTTCCAAAATTTGCAGGCACATGGCATTGAAGCATTGGTAGTGATTGGTGGCGATGGAAGTTTCCGCGGCGCTATGGAATTAAGCAATGAATATGATTTTCCATGTATCGGAATTCCTGGTACCATTGACAAAGATTTAGCGGGTACAGATTATACAATCGGTTTTGATACTGCTGTGAATACAGCCGTTTCCTGTATTGATAAGATACGCGATACGATGGAAGCGCATGATCGTTTATTCATCGTGGAAGTAATGGGCAGGCATGCAGGTTATATTGCGCTGCATAGTGGTATTGCTACGGGCGCTGAGTATATTTTAATTCCTGAAGCGCATACTTCCATGAAGGAAATAGCCAGGTCATTGAATGAAAAAGAGAAAAGAAAAAAACTCGTAAACCTCGTAGTTATTGCGGAAGGCCATAGCACGGGCGGCGCTGTGGGATTTGTAGAAGAGTTAAAAAAATATTCTCCTGATATAGATGCGCGCATCAGTATTCTCGGGCATATCCAGAGAGGCGGCCCGCCTACCTGTATCGACAGGATGACTGCGAGCAGGATGGGCTATCATGCTATAGAATGTTTAATGACCGGGAAATATAATGTGATGGTGGGCATTCAAAATAATGCGATGTGCTATACACCTTTTGCCGAAGCGTTAACAGGTAAGCAGAAAATGGATGAAGACTGGATGAAAATTGTAAAGATCCTGGCGAGTTGATTTTTTTCATTACAAAAAAATAAAAAAAGGCACTATATAACAGGCCGGAAAAGTATGACAGATAAAGTTCAAAAATATTTGCACAGGGAAATGGATAAACAGGCAGGCGTGGATCATTCATTTCATCGAACTAAAATAATTGCAACCGTTGGCCCTGCCTGCAATACATACCAGGGACTGATGAGCCTGGTGAAAGCAGGCGTAAATGTTTTTCGCCTGAATTTTTCACACGGCACAACCGAAGAGAAAAAAGAAATTATTTCTCATATTCGTAAGATCAATAAACTGGAGCCTTACAATATCGCTATTCTGGCCGACCTGCAAGGCCCGAAGATTCGCCTGGGAAATATAGAAAATGATTCTATAGAAATTATACCAGGTAATGTTTTGACTTTTACCAGTAAACAGGTTTTAGGCACGAAAGAATTATTATCTATCTCTTATCCTTATCTCTCTACGGATGTAAAAGTGGGGGAGAAGATATTGATTGATGATGGTAAAATTGAAGTGAAAGTTATAAAAATAACTGCAGGCGGCGATGTAAAAGCACGTGTTACGTATGGTGGAATACTTTCCTCCAAAAAAGGTGTGAACCTTCCTGATACAGACATCTCACTTCCCTCTCTTACAGAAAAAGATTTGGCAGACCTCGCTTTTATTATTGCCCAGGATATGGACTGGGTGGCGCTTTCATTTGTTCGCCATGCGGAAGATATTATAGTGTTGAAAAAAATACTTGCAGTAGAAAACAGTACCTGTAAAGTAATTGCAAAAATAGAAATGCCTTCAGCATTAAAAGATCTGCGGAATATTATTATAGAATCCGATGGTATAATGATCGCCCGTGGTGATCTTGGTGTTGAATTGCCTGTTGAAAAAATTCCCATGGCCCAAAGGGAAATAATCCGGAAATGTTTACATCGTGCAAAACCCGTAATCGTTGCTACGCAAATGATGGAGAGTATGATGGAAAGAGTGAAGCCAAACAGGAGTGAGATCACTGATGTTGCCAACGCGGTTCTCGAAGGCGCAGATGCAGTGATGCTTAGCGGGGAAACTGCAGTTGGTTTGCATCCGGCATTAGTTGTGGAAACGATGCGGAAAATAATTACTGAAGTTGAAAAAACAGAATACAGGTACAACCGCGAAACAGAGCTTACGCCGCAACCGAATTCTCCTTCATTTCTTAGTGATGCTATTTGTTATAATGCCTGCAAGATATCAGAAGACTTAGGCGCGCAGGCTTTGATAGGTATGACACAAAGTGGCTATACTGGTTTTGTGTTGAGCAGTTACAGGCCAAGTGCTCCATTATATGTTTTTACAAAAGCGCATAAACTTGTAAATCAATTGAGTTTAAGTTGGGGTGTGCGTGCATTTTTTTATGATGAAGAAGAAAGCCTTGATGAGATCATCGCTGACCAGATAAATATTTTAGAAGAAAGAGGTTTTTTGAAAAAAGATGATATCGTTGTGAATACAGGCAGCACACCGGTGAATTTGCATCTTTCCACAAATATTATTAAAGTGACACGTGTTATTTAAAGAATAAAAATTATCCCGCATGTTTATAAAAAAAATTATTCCTTTTCTTGTGGTCATTTTTTTGACTGCATTTTCAGTTACTGCTCAGAATGTTTTAAATATTATTCCCGCACCGGCAAAAGCGGAAAAAATACCAGGTGAATTTTTAATTAATACAAATACAAAAATTATTTTGGAAGGCAGTGGTACTGAAAACAGCGCTGCTTTTTTTAATGATTACCTGCAAAAATATTATGGCTTTCAACTGTCTGTTTCAAAACAGCAAACAACCAATAAAAATGTGATCATACTCAATTTTGATAAAATTGAAAATACCATTCCCGGTGCTTATAACATGCATATAAATAACGATGCGGTTTATATTGGCGGTGATAATGAAGCCGGCGTTTTTTATGGCATTCAATCACTCATTCAATTATTGCCTGCAACAAAATCTTCTTCATTAAAAATTCCACAATGTACTATTATTGATTCGCCACGCTTTGCTTACCGTGGTTTGCATCTCGATTGCAGCCGGCATTTTTTTTCAGTTGATTTTGTAAAAAAATATATTGACTTCATTGCCATGAGTAAGATGAATACATTTCACTGGCATTTGACCGATGACCAGGGCTGGCGCATAGAAATAAAAAAATATCCATTGCTCACACAAAAAGGCGCATGCCGGAATGGAACGATCATTGGCAATTACCCGGGCAAGGGAAATGATGACAAAGAATATTGCGGTTATTATACACAGGAACAAATTAAAGACATCGTAAAATATGCGGCCGCGAGGTATGTAACCATTATCCCGGAAATAGAAATGCCGGGCCATGCTTCTGCAGCCATTGCTGCATATCCGCAATTGAGTTGTTTTCCTGATGAACCAACAAACATTAATAAAATTCCCTGGGGCGGAAAAGTAAATGGAAAAGAAGTGCAGCAAACCTGGGGCGTTTTTGAAGATGTATTTTGCCCGAGTGATTATACATTTAATTTTTTGGAAAATGTATTGGATGAAGTGATGGAATTATTTCCTTCTGCATATATTCATATCGGTGGTGATGAATGTCCGAAAGATAGCTGGAAGCGTTCTGCATTTTGTCAAAATTTAATGAAAGAAAAAGGTATCAAAAATGAAGAAGGATTACAGAGTTATTTTATTCATACTATTGAAAAATATATCAATAGTAAAGGCCGGCAAATAATTGGCTGGGATGAAATTTTAGAAGGCGGCCTGGCGCCAAATGCAACGGTGATGAGCTGGCGCGGGTTAGAAGGCGGAATTGCCGCTGCAAAACTAAATCACCAGGTGATCATGACGCCCGGAGATTTTTGTTATTTCGATCATGCACAATCAAAGCATGACGACAGCCTTACTATCGGTGGTTACCTTCCGGTAGAAACGGTTTATAGTTATGATCCATTGCCGAATAAATTAAATGCTGATGAACAAAAATATATTTTGGGTGCACAGGCAAATCTTTGGACAGAATATATAGCGAACGATGCTAAAGCAGAATATATGTTGTTACCACGACTGGCTGCATTAAGTGAAGTGTTGTGGAGTGCACCGGTAAATAAAAACTGGTCAAATTTTCAAACGCGCCTGCAAAGTCAGTATCAACGCTATGACTTGTGGATGGTGCATTTTAATACCAAAGGAATTCAGAAGGGAGAGTAGTGGAAAATGAAAAGTGAGTAGTGAAAAGTTGAAAATGAAAAGTGTCCCGTGAGATTATCGGGATGAAAAATGAATTCTTCAATTAACAATTCACCATTAACAATTCACAATTAATTTCTATCTCACTACCTCCAGCGCTTTTTGAACTACATCATCAAAATGATTATCTATTTCGTAGTATCCCTGTGTGCGCCAGATTTGGCGTGCAAGTAAGGCCTGCATTTTTTCCAGTAAAGTAGTTTTTGCAATTGTAGAAATATGTGAAAGATCCACAGAATCTTTTTTTGCAAATACTACTAGTTCGTTCCATTCTTTTTCTCCCGGTTTGAATTGGGTAAATAAATCCTGCGGTGTTTTTAGATTTGTAAACCTGCTTTTATTTTGCAAATAATAATGATAGACAAAATCATTCAGCGTACTTTTCATATAGAGCTGAATTACTTCATGTGGTTGTGAAGTCGTATCAAACGGTATAAAAATATCCGGTGTAATGCCACCACCTCCATACACCAAACGTCCGCCCGGTGTCTTATACGCTTTGCCGGAAGGATTTGTAGTATCCCCATGCACTACTTCGCCATCTTCAAAGCGATGCATCAATTCTTCTTCATATTTATCTTTTCCACCGGCATAAGATTTTTGAACACTGCGGCCAAGTGGTGTATAATATCTTGCAACAGTCAATCGTAACGCACCGCCGTCAGATAAGGGAAATTGCTGTTGCACTAAACCTTTACCAAAACTTCTGCGGCCAATGATTGTAGCGCGGTCCCAATCCTGTAATGCGCCTGCAAGAATTTCACTGGCGCTTGCTGAAGTTTCATCAATCAGCACCACTAATTTTCCTTTTTCAAATAAACCATCTTTTAAAGCGCGAATCTCAGTAGGAGCCACTTTATCTCCTTTTGTATAAACGATCATTTTAGTGTCATCAATAAACTCATCCGCGATATTGGTCGCTTCCGTAAGAATGCCGCCACCATTACCACGCAGGTCAAGAATTAATTTTTGCATACCATGTTGCTGCATGCTATCGAGTTTCGCCATAAACTCACGGTAGGTAGTTTCAGAAAATTTATTGATATGGATATAACCGGTTTGTGGCGCGATCATATACGCAACATCAACGGATGGAAGTGGTATCAGGCCGCGCTCTACATTTAATGAAATGATTTTTCCATTTCTTAATAAACTTATTTTTACAGTTGATCTTCCCGGCCCTTTCAGCGACTTCCTGATATCATCAGCTTTCAAACCCACACCGGAAATTTTTGTACTGTCATTAACCTTTAAAACTTCATCACCTACCTGCATACCTGCTTTATCTGCGGGCCCACCGGCAATCACGCTTATGACATTTACCGTGTCATTAAAAATTTGAAATTCTATGCCAATGCCCTGGAAATTTCCCTTCATATCATCATTAATACTTTGCAAATCACGGGCGGGAATGTACAGGGTATGCGGATCAAGATGCGCCAGCAAATCATTAATGGCGCTTTCCCTGAGGCTGTCAATGGAAACAGGATCAACATAATCCTTCTGGATGATGTTCAATATTTCCTGCAAAGAATTTGTTTTCGTATTGGTTAAAAACTGCACACCACCATTGGTATTGGCTTTCAACTGGTAACCTATCCACATACCCACCACCATAACGATGGAAAAAAGGAAAGGCATCCAGGTTTGTAATTTTTTACTTCCCATAAATGTTGCTACTTTGTAACGCTTAATGCTAAAGCACGAATATCAATATTAATGTTTAAAGATAAAATTTTTAAATATGGACGGTAACATTTATTCTTTCATTTAACGCATTAATTAATTTTTATGTCCATACAATTGATCGCAGACAGTGGTTCTACAAAATGCGACTGGGTGCTCCTGGCCGGTAAAAAAATCATTCCATTTACCACTGCCGGCCTGAACCCCTATTTTTTAGACAAAGCAGCATTGCAAAAAATTTTGAAGGAGGAACTTCTGGTGCAGTTAAAAAAGATGCCGGATGAAATTTATTTTTATGGAACCGCATTGGGTCAAAAAGAAAACAGGAATTTACTGAAGCTGGCATTGAAAGCAATTTTTCCAAAGTCAAAAACCGATGTGCAAACGGATATACTGGCTGCGGCGCGTGCAGTTTGCGGTAATGCAAAAGGCCTTGCGGCCATATTGGGAACCGGTTCTTCATTGTGTATTTACAATGGGAGAAAAATTGTGAAAAGCAGTCCTGGCCTGGGTTTCATTTTGGGTGATGAAGGGAGTGGTGCCTATTTGGGTAAAAAAGTAATTCAACATTTTTTATATGGCACTTTTGATACGGAATTAATGAAGCGTTTTGAAAAAAAATTTAAAATAGATAAGGCAACTATTTTATCGCATGTGTATTCGATGCCTTTGCCCAATAAATATTTAGCCGCATTTGCGATTTTCCTGGCAGAAAACCGCGGGCACTTTATGATTGAAAATATTTTAGAAGATTCATTCCGGGATTTTTTTTCCATGCATATTCAATCTTATCCTGAAAGCAGGAAATACCCGGTGGGTTTTGTCGGCAGTATTGCATTTGGCTTTAAAGATGTACTGGAAAACCTCTGCCGCGAATATGGTTTTACATTGGGGAAAATCATGCAGTCACCAATGGATGGATTGATACAATATCACACAGAAAAATAAAACTTACGAATTTTAAAAGTATAGATGAATGAAACTTTCTTTAAATGAATAAATCAGTGAATAAGTATATTTGCATCTTAAGAGAAATTCAATCATTTAAATTTACATTTTGCCCCGCGAACCATTTAAAAAAAGCCCGGATTATTTATCCAAAAAAAATATTATCACCGGCCGCAACCCGGTGACAGAAGCATTGCGCGGGGATGGGAACATAGATAAAATATTGCTGTATAAAAATGCAAGTGGTGATTCGGTCCATGAAATCAGGCGTTTAGCAAAAGAAAAAAATATTCCTATACAATATGTGCCGAATGAAAAACTGAACAGCCTGACAAATATTTTGCACCAGGGAATTATCGCATTTAAATCTTCAGTTTCTTATACTGATTTACAGCAAACTATTGATTTCATTAATTCAAAAGGTGAATCTGCTTTGATGCTGATGCTGGATGGTATTACAGATGTGCGGAATATTGGCGCCATTGCAAGAACAGCTTTATGTTATGGTGTGCATGCCATTATCATTCCTGAAAAAGGCGTGGGTGCATTGCAGGAAGACGCCGTGAAAAGCAGTGCCGGCGCATTGGAACATATTACAGTTTGCCGTGTGAAGCATTTACTGGAAGGCATAGAAACCTTGCAATTAAATGGTATAAGTATTTTGGCCAGCGCAATGCAGGGTGAAAAACAATTGGATGCAATGAATTTCCGCGATCCCTGCTGCATTATTATGGGAAATGAAGGCACAGGAATCCAAAAATCTGTGGAGGAAAAAGCAGACACACTTTTTTATATCCCCATGAGCAGCAATTTTGATTCTTTGAATGTATCTGTTGCTGCCGGAATTATTTTATATGAAGCAGGAAAACAACGCATGTAAAAAATATTTGCCATGAAAATTGTTGAATTAAAATTAAAACATGATTCAAATCATTGAATGTCCCAGAGACGCCATGCAGGGCTGGCCACATGAAATTCCAACAACGAAAAAAATAAATTACCTCAATGCATTATTGCAGGTTGGTTTTGATACACTTGATTTTGGTAGTTTTGTTTCCCCGCGTGCAATCCCTCAAATGGCTGATACAGCAAAGGTTTTGGAAGGGCTTGACATACAAAATACCCAAACAAAATTATTGGCTATTATTGCTAATGTAAGAGGCGCTGAAGAAGCAGCTACACACGAAGAGATTACTTATCTCGGTTTTCCTTTTTCTATTTCTGCCGAATTTCAACAACGCAATACAGGAAGTACGCCATTAGAAAGTATAGCACGCATTGATGCTATTCAAAATATTTGTGTACAAAAAAATAAGCAATTGGTTGTTTACCTGAGCATGGCTTTTGGTAACCCGTATGGCGATGAATACAATGAAGAAATTTTAATGAAATGGGCTTCTGAAATGGCTTCGAGAAATATTTCTATTATCTCATTGGCAGATACGGTTGGGTTAGCTTCGCCGGAACAAATACGTTTGGCGCTCGAAGCACTGATTCCAAAATACCCCGAAATTTCTATAGGTGTACATTTGCATTCTTCTGCCAAAAATAAATTGGAAAAGCTGGAAGCTGCATGGCAGGCGGGTTGTAAACGGTTCGACGGTGCCTTAAAAGGATATGGTGGCTGCCCCATGGCACAGGATGATTTGGTGGGTAATATGCCCACAGAATTTATGATCAATTATTTTGAAAGTAAAAATGTTCCACTTTCCATTGACCGGGAAAAATTAAATGAATGTTTAGGAATGGCAGTTGAAATATTTTCATGATGCTTTTTAATTTACCCATTCATATAAAAAAATTAGACCCACCTGTCACTTATGAAGACAGGATATTATTGATTGGCTCCTGTTTTACAGAACATATTGGTGGATTTTTATCAACTCATAAATTCAATATTCTACAAAATCCGAATGGAATTGTTTTTGAGCCGCAGATGCTTTGTCAAAGCATACAGAATTATATCGACAAAAAAATATATAATGAAGCAGACCTGGTATTTGAAAATGAACGCTGGCATAGTTGGGACCACCACAGTATTTTTTCAGATCCTTCCAAAGAAAAAGTTTTGGAGCATATCAATGCTTCCTGTGAACAGGCGCATGATTTTTTAAAAAACGCGGATTGGCTGGTCATCACATTCGGCACTTCTTTTCATTATACATTAATTGAACAAAACCGCATTGTTGCAAATTGCCATAAATTACCGGCAACTCTTTTTGAAAAACATTTAAGTACCATTGAAGAAACGGTAACAGCGATAGACACAATGTTGTACAGGCTATTCCATTTTAATCCGAAGGTGAAACTAATATTCACAGTAAGCCCTGTGCGGCATGTGCG
>JBAQJB010000487.1:0-2023 GCA_049289155.1 Chitinophagaceae bacterium | reverse complement strand
GCCTGGCGGCCTTCAGGCGCTCGTGGACGGCACGCCCTTCAAGGCCGCCTCCATCATCGAAGGCCTGCAGCAGTACATGTTCTACTCCGAGACGGCGCTGCGCACGGCCTCGAACAACGGTGAGATGCCCGTCATCGGCAAGGACCTGCAGGCCGGCGCCGACTTCATGGGGAAGACCCGTGCGGAACTGGACGCATTTGTCGCCGCGAACGGCGACGAGAGCACCGTGGGTCCGCTGCAGGAGATGTTGACCAACAAGCTGGGTACTGCCCTCGGCATCACGGGCATCTCGGTCGGCTTCACCTGCAACGATCTCCTCGCGCCGCCCGACGCCCCGACTGCCGTCCCGACCGGTGCCGTCGCCGGCGACACGACCAAATACCTCTACAAGGTCGTCTCCACCGTCAGCACGGTGACCAACGGCACGACGTCGGTGAAGAAGACCGTCCCCTCGGCGGCGAGCAGCATCGTCACGAATGCCGCGGGGCCCGCCGCGGGAAAGAGCAACGCGGTCGCGTGGGTCCAGGTGGCCGGTGCAACGGGGTACCAGGTGCTGCGGGCCACTCAGGTCGGCACCACGGCTCCGCTGGCGGCGGACTACCGTCTCGTCGCTGAGGTCGCTGGTGACACGAGCAGTTTCACCGACCCGCTGAACCCCACCACCGCCTACACGGCGGCGACCGTGAACCCGATCCTGGGGTCTCTTACCTGTGCGGACACGACCTCGGTGACCAAGATCGAAGGCGTCACCCTGAACCTGAAGTTGGGGCAGGGGACCATCAGCGCAGATAAGGGTTGTGAAGGCGACTGCATCCAGGCGGGAATGCCGCTCGACCTCGGCCTCCCGGGCCTGTCCCTCAAGACGGGCACACCGGAGGACGGCGATCCGGGCAAGGTGACCGCCAGCGTGGGCTGGAGCCTGGACGTGGCGATCGGCCTGAACCGCCGAGACGGCTTCTACATCGACACCTCCAAGGTCAACGAGTTGGCGGTGGGTGCCAGCGTGTCGCTCGACACCACCACGTCCCTGCAGGCCCAGCTCGCGATCATCAAGGTCGACGTGACCAAGAACGGCACCCTGCCCGAGTTCGCCGGGTCGTTCGGCATCGACATCAAGGACGGCAACAACAAGCTCACTGCCGGGGAGATCGCGCGCACCCGCGTGGCCGACGCCATCGAGGTCAGTGTCACCGCCAAGGTGAACCTGGACTGGCACCTTGCGGCGTCCGTTGACGCCGCGATGCCGGGTGTGTCGACCGACTTCCTCCTGACCTGGGCGTGGGGGGCCAGCACGAGCAACAACCCCAAGGACACCACGGGGCTGCAGGTTCAGTTCAACAACGTCACTCTCAACACGGGTGAGTTCTTCGGCCAGGCGCTCAAGCCCTACCTGCAGCAGGTGATCGACGCCGCCAAGCCGCTCCAGCCGGTGATCGACACGATCTTCACGCCGATGCCGGTCATCTCCGACCTATCCAAAGCCGCCGGTGGCAGTGCCGTCACCATCGCGACGCTGGCGGAGCAGTTCAACACCGTGGCGGGGGGCCCACAAATCGCCGCCTTCCTCACGGCCCTGAAGACCGTCAAGCAGCTGCTCACCGTGAATTGTGACGGGAACAATTGCGGGGTCGTCATCGGCAGCTTCTCCCTGTCCCGGAACCGGGTGGCCACCACGTCGGTATCGGCCGGCAATGCCACATCGATGATCGACACCAAGACTCCCGATGCGAGCCTCACGCCGGACAGCGTGGGGTCCAAGGACAAGACCAACCAACTCAAAGCCCCCGGCGCCAACCCCCTTCAGAAACTGCAGAATGCCGGCCTGACGATCCCGGTCTTCGCGGACCCGACGATCCTGTTCAACCTCATCTCCGGCGGCGACATCGAGCTCGTGGAGTTCGACAGTGGACCGCTCACCCTCGGCTTCCAGTTCCAGAAGTCCTTCGGGCCGATCTATGCACCCCCACCGGTCATGATGGTCATCGGGGGCGGCGCGTCCGTGTCGATGCGCATCGCCGCGGGC
>JBAQJB010000486.1:0-4520 GCA_049289155.1 Chitinophagaceae bacterium | reverse complement strand
ACGGGACTATTAAAATCTATTAAAGTAGTGATACGGTATTCATGGGAAGGTAGCGCTGTCATTTCCACGCGCTTTTCTTCATCAAACAAAAATATATTTTCATCCAGGCTGTACCAGGATTTTGCAGCATCCTGTTCCTGCACGCCGGCAATATCAATCAACTCCGTAAACTGTCCTGAACTGCCATCCATAATGGGGATTTCAGGGCCTGTTAATTCAATCAAAACATTATCAACGCCCATACCGACCAACGCCGCAAGAATATGTTCTACGGTCACCACTTTTGCATCGCCGGATTGTAAAGTGGTACCACGACTGGTATCGGACACCAGGTCGCAATCTGCTTTGATCACAGGTTTTCCGGGAAGATCCATGCGCTGGAACTGAATGCCGAAGCCGGGTTTAGCGGGTTTCAGCGTCATTTCGCTCAGGATACCTGTATGTAAACCTGTACCATGAATCTTCGCATCCTGTGCAATTGTATGCTGTTTATCGGAGTTAAAATGTATATCCATTTGCTGCTTTATCTGTCTTTATTTATGATGCGTTCGAAAATTTCTTATGTTCAAAATCTCAGGCATTTACTTTTAATTGCTGTATGATCTTTTCCAGTTCTGCTACTCTTTTTTCAAGGTCAGGCAGTTTGCGTGTTATAGCCTGGCTGCGCAATGCACTGGTATAATCAAATGCCGGTGAACCCGTCAATGCGGTATTGGGAATTTTTGTTGACTTTGTAACGCCGCTTTGTGCATTTACTTTACAGCCATCCGCAATTTGTATATGGCCTACAATGCCTGCCTGTCCGCCGATTTGTACATTGTTCCCAATCTTAGTGCTGCCGCTAATTCCTGCCTGTGCCGCGATCACTGTATTATGGCCTACTTCCACGTTATGTGCAACCTGTATCAGGTTGTCCAGTTTCGCGCCTGACTTTATTAAAGTGGAGCCAATAGTAGCACGGTCAATTGTGGCATTGGCACCAATTTCCACAAAATCTTCCACAACCACATTTCCTATTTGCGGCACTTTTTTATAAGAACCATCAGCTTGTGGTGCATATCCAAAGCCATCGCTTCCGATCACGGAACCTGCATGAATGGTTACATTCTTACCAATTTTACAATCATGATAAATTTTTACACCGGGATGTAAAATGGAGCCATCGCCGATTTTGACATTGTTGCCTAAAAAAATACCCGGGAATAATTTTACATTTTCACCAAGCAATACATTTTCACCGATATAAGTAAATGCCCCAATGAAAACATTTTCACCGATGGTCGCAGAAGGATGTATGAAAACCGGCTCCTGCCTGCCTTTCAGTTGTTGTGTGGCCATTTCCTGGTACGCATTCAATAGTATAGCAAATGCGCTGTAGGCATTATCCACGCGGATAAGTGTTGCCGGAATTGCGTGCTTTAATTCCAGTGATTTATTAATGAGAATGATAGAGGCATGGCTTGTATATAAAAATTCCTCGTATTTGGGATTTGCCAGAAATGCGAGCTGGCCTTTTTTTGCTTCTTCTATTTTTCCAAATGAATGCACTTCTACTCCTTCATCTCCAACAATTTCACCCTGGATAAGTGTTGCAATTTGTGCCGCGGTAAAGACCATAACTTAATTTTTATTAATAAATAAGAGCCAGCCCAATTTCTCCTTATAAATGACAAATGTAGAATTTTTTTACAGGCATTGACAAGGTTTGATGTATAAGCGGGTTGTCAATTTCGGCAATATTTTTTACAATACCATTTTTAAAAATAATTAAAATCCGTTCATGTTCGGGTGTATAGGTTGTATTGGCGGTTTCGCCGGTGAAAACAAAATAATGCAAATCCTTTTTTTCAACGGCATATTTTAAAACAATTGCATGCTCCATATCAGACAATTCCTGTTTACTAAACGGTTGGGTTTGTAAACTTGTTTTATATAATTTCCTGTTTAACAAAGATGTACATAATAGTGATAATATTGTATCCGGGAAGGAAGCCCATTTTTTCACGGCAAAAAGAATATCGGTATCATCCAGGCGGCAAAAATTTTCAAGTGCGGCAGTCGTCATTTCCCCCGAAAATCCATGGAAGAAAAAATCAAGTGGCGGGTTGATGGACAATTCTTTACCGGATACAGGATACAATTCACGTACACGTTCCATTATTTTTACCAGCATTTTTTCTGAAGCCAGCACTGTTTTGTGTAAATACACCTGCCAGTACATTTGCCTGCGGGCGACTAAAAATTTCTCCACACTATAAATACCTTTTTCCTCCACCATCAACTGGCCTTCGTGTACATGCAGCATTTTTAAGATGCGCGCATAACCAATCACACCTTCACTTACGCCGGTAAAAAAACTATCTCTTGTAAGATAATCCATTCTATCCATATCAAGTTGCCCCGAGATCAATTGATGTAAAAATGGTTTATCATATTTATTGGTAAAAATTGCAATGGCCATATCAAGGTCACCATGCATTGTTTTATTCATTTGCTGCATGATCATCAGGCTTAGCGATTCATGCTGCACACCGGGAATAAGTGTATATTCTAAAGCGTGTGAAAACGGCCCATGTCCAATGTCGTGTAATAAGATCGCGGCTTTTACGGCAGTCTCTTCTGCAGGAGAAATTTCTGTACCTTTTAAACGCAGTTCTGCAACCGCCTGGCACATGAGGTGATAGGCACCAAGAGAATGATGCAATCTTGAATGTACAGCACCCGGGTAAACGAGATGTGCAAGCGCCATTTGCTGGATCCTGCGCAGGCGCTGGTACACAGGCTGCGCCATCAACCGGAAGATCAGCGGGTCATTAATGGTGATGAAACCATATACAGGATCATTAATTATTTTTCGCAACACTTGCTCCATCTATGTTTTTTATTTGTTAAACAAACCGCCAGCAGGCAGGAAGCAAAAGTACAATTTGTATTTTGGCGATTCATACTGATTTTACACATAGCGCCGGTTTGATAAAAAATACATCCCGGTTTTAAAAACAAATAATGTCATTAGCAACAATTCTCTGGGTCGATGATGAAATAGAAAGCCTGCAATCGCAGAAATTATTTTTAGAAGAAAAAGGCTACGAGGTGCACACACTCACCAATGGTTTTGAGGCAATAGATTTTGTAAAAGAACATGAAGTAGATGTGGTTTTGCTGGATGAAACGATGCCCGGAATTTCAGGTCTTGAAACGTTGCAGAAGATAAAAGAAGTAAGCAAACAGATCCCAGTAGTGATGATCACCAAAAATGAAACAGAAGACCTGATGGATGATGCTATCGGCAGCCAGATCACAGATTATTTAATAAAACCAGTAAATCCCAACCAGGTATTACTGGCATTAAAAAAGATCATTGATAATAAAAGGCTGGTGTCTGAAAAAACGACTAATGCTTACCAGCAGCAATTCCGGAATTTATTCATTGCACTCAACAGTAATCCTGAAAGCCGCGAATGGATGGATATTTATAAAAAACTGGTGTATTGGGAACTGGAAATGGAGAAGAGCAACAGCCCGGAAATGCAAGAAGTTTTTCAAACGCAGAAGCATGAGGCGAATACGGAATTTTTTAAGTTCATCAGCCGGAATTATACGAATTGGATCAATAAACCGAATGCTGCCTCGCCCATCATGAGTCACCAGTTATTTAAAGAAAAAGTGATCCCGCATATGGAAGTAGGTGTGCCTACTTTTTTTATTGTAATTGATAACCTGCGTTTCGATCAATGGAAAGCAATAGAACCAATTTTCGCAGAGAGTTTCCGTATACTGGAAGAAGATACATTTTACAGCATATTACCAACAGCCACACAGTATTGCCGCAATGCGATCTTTGCAGGTATGTTGCCGCTGGAAATCGAAAAACAATTTCCCAAAGAATGGAAAAACGATGATGAGGAAGGTGGAAAAAATTTATTTGAAGAAGCGTTTTTAAAAGCACAATTAAAGAAATTAAAAAAGGAAAATGTTCGCTACAGTTATACCAAAGTTGTGCACCATCATGATGGCCAGCAACTGGTTTCCAACGTGCATAATTTATTACAAAATGATTTGAACGTGATCATTTATAATTTCGTGGATATGATGAGCCATGCGCGTACGGAAATTGAAATTTTAAAAGAGCTGGCAGCAGATGAAGTAAGTTACCGCAGCATCACAAAAAGCTGGTTTGAACATAGTCCATTACACCAGGCACTGAAAAAAATTGCAGATAAAAAAATCAATATTGTGTTAGCAACTGATCATGGAAGTGTGCGTGTAAAAAATCCATCCAAAGTGATCGGCGATAAACAAACCACAACCAATTTACGCTATAAGCATGGGCGGAATTTAAATTATGATCCAAAAGATGTATTGGTTTTTCGTGATCCGAAAGAAGCCGGCCTGCCTGCGCCGAATGTAAATTCATCCTTCATTATTGCGAAGGAAGAAGGCTTTTTATGTTACCCGAATAATTACAATCATTATGTAAATTATTACCGCAATACTTTCCAGCATGGCGGTGTGAGCCT
>JBAQJB010000485.1:0-7395 GCA_049289155.1 Chitinophagaceae bacterium | reverse complement strand
GGGGATTCTTTCGTGATCTCCACATCATGTGCATGGCTTTCGCGCATGCCCGCAGAAGTTATTTTTACAAAAACGGCTTTTTGTAAAGCAGCAATATCTTTTGCCCCGCAATATCCCATACCTGCCCGTAAACCTCCTGTGAACTGCGCCACCACTTCACTCAGGTTTCCTTTATACGCGATCCTGCCTTCAATTCCTTCGGGTACTAATTTTTTTAAATCATCTTCCACGTCCTGGAAATAACGGTCGCTGCTGCCTTGTGACATTGCCCCAATACTGCCCATTCCGCGGTACTCTTTGAATTTTCTGCCTTCGAATATAATGGTGCCACCCGGGCTTTCTTCCACCCCGGCGAATACACTTCCCATCATCACCACATTGGCACCGGCTGCCAATGCTTTTACCATATCACCGGTATAACGAATGCCGCCATCAGCAATCAATGGAATCTTGCGGGCTTTTAAAACAGAAGCGGCTTCCATAATGGCTGTCAACTGTGGTACGCCGGTACCTGCAACGATCCGCGTGGTGCAGATCGAACCGGGCCCGATACCAATTTTCACAGCGTCTGCGCCTGCATCTGCCAGCGCTGTAGCTCCGGCTGCTGTGCCCACATTGCCTGCTACTAATTGCATGTTTTTAAAATTTTTCTTTAACGATTTTACCGCATTGATCACGCCGATATGATGGCCATGCGCACTGTCTAATCCCACCACATCCACACCTACCTGTTGTAATGCATAGGCACGGTCGAGTAAGTCTGGTGTGATGCCCAAAGCCGCACCCACAAGCAATCTTCCAAAATCATCTTTCACCGCGTTGGGAAAATTCCGGATCTGCATGATGTCGCGGAAAGTGATGAGGCCGATGAGTTTTCCCTGTTTATTTACAACAGGAAGTTTTTCTATTTTATGTTTTTTTAAAATATTTTCCGCCTGTTTCATATTGGTTCCTTCCGGTGCAGTAACCAGGTTTTCTGTGGTCATGATTTTTTTTACATGCATGCGCAAATCAGATTCAAACCGCAGGTCCCGGTTTGTAAGAATCCCAACGAGCAAGCCCTTTTTATCCACGACAGGAATACCACCGATTTTATTCTCCCGCATGAGTTTCAATGCATCGCCCAGCGTGGCGTCATCGTGCAAAGTGATCGGGTCAATGATCAATCCGCTCTCACTTCTTTTCACCTTGCGTACCTGTTCTGCCTGCTTTTCAATGGACATATTTTTATGTAAAAAACCAAGGCCACCTTCCCGCGCCAGTGCCATAGCGAGGTTCGCTTCTGTGACCGTATCCATTGCTGCAGAAAGCATTGGAATATTTAAACGAATAGATTTTGTAAGCTGTGATTGAATATTTACTTCGCGGGGTAATACCTGGCTGTAAGCAGGCATGAGCAAAACATCATCAAACGTAAGGCCTTCGCCAAAAAATTTTGCCTGGGTTGTTTTCTTTTCCGGGGGATTATTTCTTATTGCCATGTGCAAAGATACTATACCGTTTAAATTGCTTCCAAAACAATTTTTGCAAATGGCTAAAATTATTGCTGGCATTGTGTTTCAGCATATTGTAGAAAAAGAAATCAGAAGCGTTTATTCTATTTTATACATTTTTCCCGGCAGGCTGTTCAATACGTTTTGAAACTCAAGATTTAAAATGGCTGCTGCTACGGCACTGCTGTTCAGGCCGCTTTTCAGGTAAATATCATCTATATGCAATACTTCTTTTTCAGTGAATAATTGCAGGATCATTTTTTCCTCATCCGAGAATTCGATGAATAATTCTTTCTGAATTTTCTTTTTCTGAACCTTTGGTTCCCAGCTCATAAATTCAATAAGGTCTTGCGCGGAAGTGAGTAAAACCGCTTTATTATTTTTTATCAAATAATTGCAACCGGCACTTTTTATATCCGTTGTTTTACCGGGAAATGCAAACACATCGCGGTTATAATTATTGGCCAGTTCCGCGGTGATCATGCTGCCTCCTTTCACCGCTGTTTCCACCACGATCGTTGCATCAGACATGCCTGCAACAATCCTGTTTCGTTTGGGAAAATTATGTTTGTCCGGTTTTGTGTTGGAAATATATTCTGTCAATAACCCACCACCGGAGCACATTTCTTTGGCAATGGCTGCATGTTGCGGCGGATATATAGATTGAAGCCCATGCGCCAAAACACCCACCGTGGATATATTATTTTTCAGCGAAGCTTTATGCGCAATGGTATCAATGCCATAAGCCAGGCCACTCACAATTAAAACATTCATGGCGGCAAGGTCTTCAACTAGTTTTTCTGTGACTAGTTTTCCATAATCTGAATTATTGCGTGTGCCGATAATACTGATAATTTTGGATGCATTTAAATCTGCATTGCCGCGGAAATACAGCATGATGGGCGGATCATAGCAATTCAATAATCGCTTCGGGTAATTTTCATCCTGTATAAAAAGAGGCGTGATCTTATTTTTTTCAATGAATTTTATTTCCTTTTCAACGATGGCAAAATCAGTGAATGATTTAATGTTTTTTGCCCGCACCGCGCCAATATTTTCGATATGGCTGAGCAATGATTTTTTTTCCTTGAAAATAGCTTCAGGGCTTTCAACATGTTTCAGCAATTGTTTTGCCTGCACAGGCCCGATGCCGGGAATTTGTGTCAAGGCAATTTTATATATAAGTGCTTCACTCATGCAGGCAGCAATTAATTTTTATAAAAATTAAACCTTAAGATACAATTTTCCCGGAAAATAAAAATGAGTTTAAAACATATTTAAATGCAATTCATTAAAATTTTGCAGGGAAGCAATTTTTAAATCTGCTGCGGCCCAGCGCGGATCTCTGATCGCGGCGAGAGAAGGCACGATCACGCATTTCATCCGGGCAGCTTTCACGGCGATCATGCCATTAAAACTATCTTCAAAACAAATACATGCGGAAGTGTCCACATCTAATTGTTCCGCGCATTCCAGGTACACCTGCGGGTGTGGTTTTCCATACTGCAACTCTTCCGCGGAAACATACACATGGATAAATTCTGTGATATTGCAAAGCTGCATGACCATTTCAATAATGGAGGCTGGCGATGAAGATGCAATGCCGATCTTGAAATTTCTTTCCCGGAAAAAATTTATAATATAAGGAACAGCGGGCATGACAGCCGGTTTCTTTTTTATTTTTTCAGTAACGAGTTCTGTAATTTTTTTTTCAGCAGCCGCATATTCTTCTGCAGGTATTTTAAAATAGCGAAACCAATAATGTACAAATTCTTTTGTGCGCAATCCGGTAGTGGTGGCATATAATTCTGTGGTCAGTTTTTTATTGAATAACTGCAGGGTTTCATTGGCAGCTTCCTGCCAGTGCGGTTCACTGTCTATCAATAAACCATCCATGTCAAAGATTACCGTGTTTACAGGCATTTTATAGTGTTTCTGATTTCTTGTTTCCTGTTTTCCGGTTAGCTGCCAGGTCCAGGAGTTTCACTTTTGCGCAATTTTAATTAAAAAAAATTGAAAACAACATTTGTATAAAAAACAATAACATGTACATTTATCTTTTCCGGGTGAGATCAATTTTTATTTTATAAAAAAATAAAGCGCTTCATATAATTTCATTACTTTAAATTTTTTTTAAAAACCAACTGCATGGCAAATTCTCTTTTCAGGAAAAAATCGCTTGAAAATATTTTACGTGATTACGAGTCTGGTGCCGGTGACGGCCATTCGCATAAACTGGATCGCGTACTTGGTGTGAAAGACCTGACCTTTATGGGCATTGCTGCCGTCATTGGCGCGGGTATTTTTTCCACCATTGGTTCGGCCGCATACCATGGCGGGCCGGGCGTTTCCATTCTTTTCGTTATTACGGCTATTACCTGTGGCTTCTCTGCATTATGCTATGCGGAATTTGCCAGCCGTGTTCCGGTAAGTGGCAGTGCATATACATACGCGTATATTTCTTTTGGCGAACTGATCGCCTGGATCATTGGCTGGGCGCTGATCCTGGAGTATGCGATCGGTAATATCGTGGTGGCAATCAGCTGGAGCAGTTACTTCAATAATTTATTAAAAGGCCTGGGTATTCAATTGCCTTACTGGCTTAGTACCAATTATTCCACTGCGAGTGATGCACTGGCTGCAGTGAATACGCAAGCCGCTGCGGGCACGCCGGTCACTTCAGCGATGCAGGAAATCATTACTGGTTTTAGTGCGGCGCCGGAAGTTTTTGGCAGTAAATTATTTATCAATTTGCCGGCATTTATCATTGTTGTTTTAATTACTGCACTGGCTTATATCGGTATGCAGGAAAGTAAAAAGAGCGCGAATTTTATGGTGATCTTTAAATTGATTGTCATTGTGTTTGTGATCATTCTTGGTTTCTTTTATATAAGCCCGGCCAACTGGAATCCATTTATGCCCAACGGTTTTACAGGTGTGCTCCAGGGAGTGTCGGCTGTATTCTATGCCTATATTGGTTTTGACGCGATCAGTACCACGGCGGAAGAATGCCGTAACCCGCAGCGCGATTTACCGCGCGGTATGATCTATGCATTGCTCATTTGTACGGTCTTATATATTTTAATTGCACTCGTACTTACGGGTATGGTTAATTACAGCGAATTAAAAGTGGATGACCCGTTGGCATTTGTTTTTCAGCGATTGAATATGCCCTGGATCAGTTATATTATTTCTATTAGTGCGGTGGTGGCTACAACCAGCGTCCTGCTTGTATTCCAGCTCGGACAACCGCGTATATGGATGAGTATGAGCCGCGATGGTTTATTGCCTAAAAAGTTTTCCAAAGTGCATCCAAAATATAAAACACCCGCGTTTGCTACCTTGATCACCGGTGTACTCGTTGCCGTTCCTGCATTATTTATTCCTTCTTCTATCGTTACAGACCTCACCAGTATCGGAACCTTGTTTGCTTTTGTATTGGTTTGCGGTGGTGTATTGGTATTGCCCCACCTGAAACGCGAAAAAGGAAACCGTTTTCAAATGCCGTATATCCGCGGAAAATATATTGTACCATTTTTGGTAGCCGTTTTCATTTTCGCTTTCCATACGCGCATACAGGAAGCATTCGGCCATATGGGCAGCGAAGATCACCAGGAAATTTTCTTTTTGGTTTTTGTTTTCCTGGCCATCATCATTGCTATACAAACTTTCCGTAAAAACTTTTCTTTAATACCTGTTGTCGGCGCTTTATGCTGTATGTATTTGCTGATTGAAATACCCGTGATCAGCTGGCTTTGGTTTTTTGTGTGGATGGCATTAGGCCTCACCATTTATTTTTTATATGGCAGAAAGCATAGCAAATTATCAAAGGAGAAAATATAAACAGATCAATTAAATGGCACTTATGCAAAATCCCATTATCGTTGTCGAAGACCTGGTAAAAAATTATGGAAATTTCGAAGCTGTAAAAGGCATCAGTTTTTCTGTGCAGGAAGGAGAAATATTTGGACTGCTCGGCCCGAATGGCGCGGGGAAATCTACCACGCTGGAGATCATGGAAACATTGCGGAAAAAAACTTCCGGCAAAGTTATGATCGATGGCCTCAATCTCGATGAGGCGCAGAATGAGATCAAAAAAATCATTGGCGTGCAATTGCAGACTTCGGGTTATTACCCCGGCTTGAATTTAACGGAATTATTATATTTATTCGCGGCCTTATACAATGAAAAGATCGATGCACATGAATTACTGGATTCTGTGAACCTGCGTGATAAAGCAAAAAACAAATTCAAAGAATTAAGTGGCGGGCAAAAGAAACGTTTTTCTATCGCCACGACATTGATCAATCAGCCAAGAATTATTTTTCTCGATGAACCCACTACCGGGCTCGATCCGCAGGCAAGAAGAAATTTATGGGACCTTATTTTGGATATCCGTAAACGCGGCACAACAGTTATTATCACCACGCATTATATGGATGAAGCAGAAATTTTATGTGATCGTGTAGCCATCATTGATTCGGGAAAGATCATTGCGCTGGATACACCCAATAAACTCATTGATCAATTGGTGAGTAAAGGTTTTGAGAAAAAACGAGAAGTGAAAAAAGCCAATCTCGAAGATGTTTTCATAGAACTCACCGGGCATGTATTGCGGGATGTATAATTTTTTTGGAGTGACTGAAATTTTTTAAATTATTTTTTAAAAAAAATTTTTATGACTGATGACCTGAGATACCCGATCGGGAAACATGTACCGGAAGTTTTTTCCCATGCCTCGAAAGAAAAAAAACTTTTGGAAATTGAATACCTGCCCGCTGACCTGGAAATGTCGATATTGAATTTAGATGCGCACCAGTTACAAACTCCGTACAGGCCCGGTGGCTGGACGGTACATCAATTGGTTCACCATATTGCGGACAGTCATATGAACGCATACATTCGTTTTAAACTGGCATTAACTGAGGAGCATCCCACTATAAAAACCTATGATGAAAATTTATGGACCAACCTGGCTGATGTGGCATCACAGCCGGTGAATGTATCCATCACATTATTGTTTGCCCTGCACCGCAGGTGGCTTGCCGCAATTAAAGATCTTTCTGAAACGCAATGGGAGCGCACATTGTATCACCCGGAACAGAAAAAGGATATGTCTTTGTGGGAATTGCTCTGCCTGTATGCCTGGCATGGAAAACATCATGTAAAACATATCATGGCACTTCGGGAAAGAATGAACTGGTAAATTTTATTAAACAAACTGCATGAGCGAAACCAACCAGGAATTAAAAAAGGAATTTGAACTCGAACGAATGATCCTTTTCAGTGACGCTGTTTTTGCCATTGGCATTACCTTGCTCGTGATTGAAATAAAATTCCCGGAGATACCGGCGGAAGCTACGAAGGATGCTATCATTGAAGCTTTCAAGCCGGTGTACATCCGTTTTTTTGCGTTTATGCTCAGTTTTTTTTTTATCGGCATGATGTGGTCGCGGCACCTGAAAATGTTTAAATACCTGCGCACTTATGATGATGGTTTGATCATGCGTAACTTAATATTTATTTTCTTCGTTGTATGTTTTCCATTCACGGTTTCCGGTTTTTCTGAGAATGTAAAAGATGGCCATATTTTTCCTATTTTCTTTTACCTGGTCAATATCTGGCTGGTGAATGTGGCGCATTTCTGTTTATGCTATTATTTATTTAAACAGAAAAAACAATTATGTATCCCGGGATTTGAAAAGGAGAAAAAATATATGTTGATAACTGGCGGCGCTACTTCATTGATACTCACCATTACTTTAAGCATAATGATCATCGTGTCTTTTGTGTATCCCGGGGAATTAATACCCGTTATTTCCAGTATTTACCTGATGCCCATACTACTTATCATTTCGAAAAGAAAATTGAAAAAGTATAAACCATTGAAGCCAAAAGATTA
>JBAQJB010000484.1:0-2590 GCA_049289155.1 Chitinophagaceae bacterium | reverse complement strand
ACCACATGACTGGCCCAGAAAAAGCGCACACTATGGCTGACGCGGTGAAACCAATAATAACTAAGGTCATCCGCGAAAAATATTAAAACCCATGCCCACCAGGCATTCCAGGGAATTGTGAAAATGCGGAACTGGTATAAAAAATAAAAAACGAAGAGGATTAGTGCTTTGGTAAAAATGCCCGTGATCAAATTTCCCAGGCCCAGTGCAATACTAGTAGCTGCATCTTTTACTTCATATAATTCCCGCTGTGTTTTAACGGCAAATATTACTTCAACAATGATGAGTAAAATAAATGCCGGAATCGCGTGGACCAATAAATCGGGAAACTGTGGCATATCTTTTCGATTTAAGAAAACGACTATTTGAGATTTAAATTAATAGGATTAGGTTTTAAGCCCATGCCATTGTCCGTATTGGCTTACCTTTCATTTACTTTTTTGTCTTGACACAAAAAAGTAACCAAAAAAGTCAAGGCTACATAAAAAAAGCTCCCTATGTCATTTCATTTATAGGGACAGGTAAAAATTTAAATGCCTGCCTAAAATGAAATTAGCTCAATCAACAGAATATATCCCAAGTGTAGTGCGACTTACCGACAAAGTACAATACCAGGCAATAGTAACATCAATTTCATTTCTTAACGCCATGCATTCAAATTTTCTTAACGCTTTTTTTCTGAGGCCAAAGCAAAAACCCAATTCAATTATATAATGCTCAAGTCCTATTATAATCTTATAAATTAATTATTAAAATCCAAACTGCCATTCAACCATTCGCTTTCCATTTTCGCATTATATTTTTTATAAAAATTGAGCGCGGGTTCATTCCAGTCCAAAACCTGCCAGGTCAATCCCCCCAGGTTTCTTTGCCTTGCTTCAATTAATAATTCATCAAACAATAATTTTCCAATACCTTTTCCTCGTGCACTTTCTGTGACGATAATATCTTCAAGGTACATGCGTTGCCCTTTCCAGGTAGAATACCGGATATAATATAAGGCAAAGCCAACAATGATTTTATTTTCTTCCGCCACAAATGCCCACCACACGGGCTTTTCACCAAAGCCACTTTCAATAAAATGTTCCAGCGTTGCAGTCACCGCATCCGGCGCACGTTCATATACAGCCAGTTCCCTGATCAGTTCAAGCATACGCGGGCAGTCATTTTCCACAGCATTGCGAACGGTGATTTTTTCCATAAACCTGTTTTGACAAATGTAAAATTTTTAAAGGTTGAGCAGGATATTATTTTAAATGATTTTTCCCAGGCCGTGATCAATTGTTTATTTTATAAAAAACAATTGCCAGTAAAAGTGTTTGTAACGGGGACATTCGTTTATTAATATTTGTATAGAAAACGCGAAGGGAGGAATATTAGGAAATTAAATTGTATATTTATTAGGGTACCCTGAAATATACCCGAAGGGTTGAAATTATTATAGGATAGAGTTTAATTGTGCAATCTAAATCCGCCAAAGGAAGAGTGATATTTTTTTATTAAAATTATTTTTATGCCAGGAACATTTCAGCAAATTTACATTCAAGTTGTTTTTGCAGTTAAAGGCAGGGAAAATTTGATTACTGAAAATTGGAACAAGGAATTGCACAAATATATTTCAGGTATTATTAAAGGAAAAGATCAAAAGTCAATAATTGTAAATGGCATGCCTGACCATATTCACGCATTCATTGGGTTACGCCCGGCTATGACTATTTCGGATCTTGTACGAGATATCAAAAATAATTCATCCAATTTTATTAATGACCGCCGATGGGTAAAAGGAAAATTCTCATGGCAGGATGGCTATGGAGCATTTTCTTATTCTAATTCTCATATAGATAATGTATACCAGTACATTCTTAACCAGGAAGAACATCACAAAAAGAAAACGTTCAAACAGGAATATCTTGAATTTTTTAAAAAATTTGATATTGAATATGATGAGAAATATTTGTTTGACTGGTATGATTAGTCATTTTTTATAATGTCACCCCGCCATGGCGGGTCTCCTTTTTTGTTGTACATAACTTCTGCTATAATCATATCACCCCTTCGGGGTTTCTTTTTTTGTTGAATCTAACTTCTGCTATAATCATATCACCCCTTCGGGGTTTTCTATTTTATGCGATTTTATTTTATGTTACAATCATTACATCACGTCATGGCGCGTTAACTCTTTTATCCTGATCCTATTTTTGTTATTATCATAAAACGACACTGTGGATGGTTACATTTTCAGCTTTAAGCATATCACTATTTCGTAGTCAACTCATTTATCCTGATCCTATCTGCTATTATCATAAAATCATGATGTGGCTGGCTACATATTTTTGCCTGATTCTATTTTGGGCTATAATTATATCTCTCGGGGTTTGTTCTTTTATCCTCATTCTAACTTAGGATTTTGAAAGAAAAACCCGAAGGGTTGAAATTATTGTAGATTATATATAAATGTAGATTTTAAAACCCCGAAGGGGTGACATTTTTTATTTATACCAGGAACATTTCATCTCCGGCTGTTTGCCATTGAATACCCGCAGAGCTGAATTATTCTAGAAAAATATAATAATGAGTTTTCACCCGCTAA
>JBAQJB010000483.1:0-7442 GCA_049289155.1 Chitinophagaceae bacterium | reverse complement strand
ACCAGGCAGGTGGCGGAAATAATAACAGTGATGATGCAGTTGTTACAGTAACAAATACAGCAGGTCCATTTGTAGTAACCCAGCCAAATACAAATGTTTCATGGGCTGGTAATTCCAACCAAACTATTACCTGGAATGTAGCAAGTACAAATTCCGGTGCTGTGAATTGTTCCAATGTCAAGATATCACTCAGTACAGATGGTGGCCTTACATTCCCAACAGTTTTGGCAGCAAGTACAGCAAATGATGGTTCTGAAAATCTAACCATTCCAAATACACCTTCATCCAATTGCCGCATTAAAGTGGAAGCAGTTGGAAATATATTTTTCGATATTTCAAATACGAATTTTTCAATCACCAACGGTGGTGCTCAGTGCCCGGGCATATATGACCAGGTGGTTCATAAACAATTCAATAAAGCCGTTGCAATTCCATTCAATACAGATATTGATGGTACATTGCAAGCCGGTACAGATAAGGACTTTTATTCATTTACAATTACAACTGGTGGTACCATAAACATCTCATTGGATAACCTGGCTGCCGACTTTGATTTGATTTTGTATAATAGTTCAAAAACCATTGTAGGACGCTCTAAAAAACGCGGAACACTGGCTGAAGGAATCAGCACTACTGTAACACCTGGATTGTATTATGTAAAAGTAGTACCATTCAATGGAGCAAGCAGTGCACAATGTTATACATTGAATGTGGGCTTAGGCAGCGCTTCAAAATTTGCCCAGGCAGTTTCTGAAGAATCCATGGATATGAATACATATCCTAACCCGGTACATGATATGTTGACATTGCATATTCCAAAATTTGCACCAACTGATATGCTCACCATTTATGACATTAATGGAAAAGTAATGGTCTCACAAAAAATCACCCAAAGCAATATGCTGATCAATGTTCAGCGCTTTAATAAAGGCATGTACTTTGTGAAGATCACGGAAGCTGACGGCGATGAGTCTTACAGCTCCAAGTTTATCAAACAATAATTTTTAAATAAAAAAAATCGAGAAGTTGCCAAAAGGCAGCTTCTTTTTTTATGCCCAAAACAAGGATTTTTCAATCTTTATAGTTTTTACAAACAGTGAAAATTTAATGCGTATTTTTAGCACTTATAAAAAATTGTTGTGACAGATATCATTGAATTATTACCTGATAATATTGCCAATCAAATTGCTGCCGGTGAAGTGATTCAACGGCCTGCAAGTGCGGTAAAAGAATTATTGGAAAATGCCGTTGATGCAGAGGCTACAGATATTCGCCTGATCATAGGGGATGCGGGAAAGGCATTGGTCCAGGTAATAGATAATGGAAAAGGAATGAGTGAAACTGATGCCCGGCTTTGCTTTGAGCGGCATGCAACAAGCAAAATAAAAAACATAGATGACTTGTTTCATATCCGCACGATGGGATTCCGTGGTGAGGCGCTTGCTTCCATCGCAGCAGTTGCCCAGGTAGAAATGAAAACAAGAAGAGCTGAAGATACTTTAGGTGTAATGCTGATGGTGGAAAATAGTGTTGTAACGAGGCAGGAGCCTTGTGCCTGCCCGGTGGGCACGAATATCAGTATGAAAAATTTATTTTTCAATGTGCCTGCCAGGCGCAATTTTTTGAAAAGTAATGCCGCTGAAATGCGCCATATCATTGAAGAATTTATGCGCGTGGCGATGGCATTTCCCAAAATCTTTTTTTCACTCGTGCATAATGGCCAGGAAGTATTTCACCTCGATCCGGGCCCGCATAAACAACGCATTTTACAATTACTCGGCAATCATTATGCATCCAAATTGGTAACGGTAAAAGAAGAAACCGATTACATGAATATTTATGGTTTTACAGGAAAACCGGATTCTGCCAAGAAAACCCGTGGTGATCAATATCTTTTTGTCAATAATCGTTTTATCAAAAGCCCCTATCTCAATCATGCGGTGATGAGCGCTTTCCAGGATATGATTTCTAAAGACAGTTTTCCATTATATGTTTTATACATTGATCTTGATCCTGCTGTTGTGGACATTAATGTACATCCTACAAAACAGGAAATAAAATTTGAAGATGAAAAAATAATGTACGCATTTGTACAAGCCGCCATCAAACATGCGCTTGCACAATTTAGTATTTCACCGTCACTGGATTTTACTTTGAATGCTGAAATACAGCAATTGGATGCAGTAAATAAACCCTTCAGTTTAGAAAAACAACAGGAAACAGTTGCATCCGGCATGTACCAGTCATTTACTCAAAAGAACCAGGCGCACCTGATCACACCCAACAGCAATTTAAAAAACTGGAAAGATTTTTTTATACCTGCAGAAATACCACAAGCGCCGCAACAAATTTTACCCGTAAGACATGTAGAAAAAAAAGTGTTGACGGATACACCATTGATGCAACTGCATCAAACATATATCATCGCGGCTTGTGAAAG
This sequence comes from Chitinophagaceae bacterium, assembly GCA_049289155.1. GTDB lineage: Bacteria > Bacteroidota > Bacteroidia > Chitinophagales > Chitinophagaceae > JAFDXJ01. Next base: position 5,002 of record JBAQJB010000483.1, on the reverse strand, counting down.
CGGATTCATGCTGATACACCAGCAACTGGCACATGAACGAATTTTATATGAGAAATTTATTTCTTTTTCGAATGAAAAAAAAGCATCAATCCAGCAAAGCCTTTTCCCGCAAACCTTACAACTTACACCTGGTGACAGTATTTTATTAGAAAGCCTCTTAAGTGATTTGCTTGAATTGGGCTACCAGGTAGAACCTTTTGGCAATCATTCATTTTTGATACAGGGAACACCGGCAGATATCCCGGTGGGGAATGAAAAAAATGCCATTGAAATTTTACTCGATCAATACAAACATGCCGGCTCCGATGTGAAACTTAGTACCAGGGAAAAACTCACCAGGTGCCTCGCCCGGCAGCACGCTGTAAAAGCCGGAGACCCACTCCCGCAAAAGGAAATGCAGGCATTGATCCAATCTTTATTTGAATGTACAAATCCAAATATCACACCTTCCGGCATACCCGTTTTTTTGGAATTTCGTAAAGAATATATAGACAAAATGTTTGAAAAGTAAATTCTTATTTTCAAAAAATACACACTTCAGCAGTTTTATCCACACCTGTTTTTTATACAGGAAAAATAAAATTGAACTATTGAGAATTTCATGGTAATTTGCTTTTCAAACTAATTATTTATGAGAAATCTGATACTAATACTTGGCATGTGTTGCATGCTTGGTGTAACCTGCTTTGCCCAACCACAAACAATCTCCGGAAAAATTACAGATGCATCCACCGGATCGCCCATGGAAGGTGTAACCGTTCAAAACACCATGACGAATACAGGCACTACTACAAATAAAGAAGGTAACTATAGTATTTCCGCGCAAGCGAATGACAAACTGCTGATCAGTTATATTGGCTATTCATCGCAAACAATTTCATTAAACGGGCTCACTTCTGTAAACATTCAACTCGTGCCTTCCATACAGGAATTAGGGCAGGTGGTAATGGTTGGAACAAGACGCCCGGGCAGGATCAATACAGAAACACCTGTTCCCGTAGATGTGATCAATATAAGCCAGGCCACGCTTCCAACAGCGAGAATGGATATCACTTCTATTTTAAATTATGCAGCACCTTCTTTTAATTATAATAAACAAAGTGGCAGTGATGGCGCGGATCATGTGGACCTGGCTACTTTGCGCGGATTGGGAAGTGATCAGACATTGGTCCTGATCAATGGAAAGCGCAGGTATCAAACTGCATTCGTTGCCGTGTTCGGCACGAGAGGCCGCGGTAATTCCGGTACAGATTTAAACGCGATACCTGTTTCTGCTATTGACCGTGTAGAAATTTTACGAGATGGTGCATCTGCCCAATATGGTTCGGATGCCATTGCAGGTGTGATCAATATTATTTTAAAAAAATCTACCGGAAAATTAACGGGGGACATTGGTTATTCAGGTTATTATGATAACCGGTTCAATACATGGGATGTAAAAGAAACCAGCCAATATCCCTACCAGGGAAAGGTGGATGGAAATGCCGGAACCGTTGGTTTAAATTATGGTTTTAAAGTTGGTAAAAGAGATGGCTTCATCAATCTTTCTGCAGATTTCCTTGCGAATCAAAAAACATTTCGGCAGGTGTTGAATAATAAGATCACTCCTAATATCGAGTACTCTTTGCCCATTAATTATGTACGCCGGGCTTTTGGAGATGGTTCATTGAAAGAGGGTGGCGGTATGCTAAATATGGAATTGCCCCTGAATGAAAGCAGAACAACGACCTTCTATGCTTTTGGTGGCTATAATTATAAGTTTTCAGATGCCTATGCGTTTACCAGGAATTTTTCAACGGATCCTGGTGATAATGGCTGGAAAAGAACACCAACTGATGCCAATGGAGACCTGATCTATGTACCTGGAATTACAATGCTGGCCGATGATGGCACGTATTATTTTAACCCGCATATTCAAACACATGTAAGTGATATGTCTATGGCAGTGGGTGTTAGGGGAAAAACTGCGGGTGGCTGGCTATGGGATTTAAGTAATGTTATTGGCCGGAATAATTTTCATTTCTATGGTGACCAGACTTTTAATGCATCGCTGGGTGCTACAAAAAATCATTTCGATGATGGTGGTTTTAATTTTTTACAAAATACAGCGAACCTGAATTTCAGTAAAGAAATTCCGCATGTTGCGGCAGGTTTTAATTTCGCCGCAGGCGCCGAATTCCGCTTTGAACAATACGAGTTATATTCCGGTGAGGAAGCCTCTTATAAAAATTATGACCCGGATAAAGCCTCCGGTTCACAAGGCTTTCCGGGTTATCAGCCCGGTGATGCTGTGAAAGCAAACAGGAATAATTTTGCCGGCTATGTAGATATGGAACTGGATGCGACAGACCGTTTTTTAATTGGCGCAGCTATTCGTGCAGAAAATTATAGTGACTTTGGTTTTACCAGTAATTATAAAATTTCTTCAAGGTATAAACTTACGGATCATTTTAATTTACGCGGCTCATTCAGTACCGGTTTCCGTGCGCCATCATTACAACAAATAAATTTCAGTTCAACTTTTACAACTGTCCAGGGGCAGCAATTATATGAAGTGAAAATTGCACCGAATTATAGTCCTATTACAAGGGCAGCGGGCATTCCAGACCTGGTGCAGGAAAAATCATTAACAGGTAGTATTGGTATCGCACTTACGCCTATGCCTGGCTTCAGTATAACCGTAGATGGTTATATTGTAAATATCAAAAACAGGGTTGTATTAAGCGGGCAGTTTGATGCATCTGATGAAACACTTGACCCTGCATTGATTGCAGCCATGCAACAATTAAATGTGAGCTATGCGCAATTTTTCGCCAACGCCGTGAACACTACTAATAAAGGAATTGATTTTGTTGCAGATTATAATACGCATTGGGGGAACCAGGCATTCCGGGGTTTGCTTACGGCAAATTTCCAGGATATGACGATCGATAAAATAAATGTTCCTGCGAAACTCAATGACACCAAAGACCACCAGGAAACTTTTTACAGTGACCGGGAACAGGCATTCCTGCTGGCTTCTGCACCTGACACCAAAATTTCAATGAACCTGGAATATACGATCAATAAATTTTCAGTAGGAACCAGGCTTACTTATTTTGGTTCCGTTACTTTACTGGGTTATGGAGAAGACGGCCTCGGTATAGCTCCAATGGTCCCCACGGACAATGATCCAAACCGATATGTGCCGGATGTATATCCTTATCATGAGAAAGTGGTGACCGACCTTTTCTTCAGCTATAAATTCAATAAAGCATTTACATTATTTTTCGGCGCGGATAATATTTTAAATGTACATCCAAGCCTGGGTGCTGTACAGACTGCAAAATACTGGGCATTTAATAATGAGACAGGTGGCCCCTGGGATTCCGTGCAGATGGGAGGAAATGGTACCAGGGTTTTTGCGCGGCTTGCATTTAGTTTTTAATAAAGGTTGATTTAAATTTGTGGCAAAAGATTTGACCACAAATTATTATGTGTTATTACAATGCGATCAAAATAAAAGCCAATGATGTCATTCATTTAAAAGGCCTGGATAAAAAGCCTTTGCAAGGTGATTTATTCAATGATGTTCAAAGTGGATTTGATTACCCGCAATGGCCCGTTATTGTTCCTGAAAAAAATTGCACCTGGGATATTAAAATGATGGAATGGGGTTTTATTCCGCCATATCTCCGTAACCGGGATGCTGTAAAAAAAATGCGCGAAGGGTACAAAACGGAGGATGGAAAATTCAAGCCGCCGCTCATTATGCTGAATGCAGTAAGTGAAGAAATTTTATTGAATAAAAAGATTTTTCGGAATGCTGCATTGGAAAGGAGATGCCTGGTATTATCATCGGGCTTTTATGAATGGAGGCATGTACATCCAATTGGAAAAAAAGGGAATCTTTTAAAAACAGCAGTAAAATATCCTTACCATATTTCATTAAAAAATACATCGTACTTTTTTATGGCGGGCGTCTGGCAAAGCTGGACAGATACCGATTCCGGGGAAATGGTAGATAGTTTTGCCATCATTACCACTGCTGCAAATCCTTTGATGGAAAAAATCCATAACACAAAAAAAAGAATGCCGGTGATCCTGCCGGAACCACTCGCCGCGGAATGGATCAGCGATGGTTTGGATGAAGAAAGAATACTGGAAATTGCAGCTTATCAAAACAATGCCAATGAAATGGAAGCACACACGGTTGCAAAAAATTTTCGTGATGCAATAAATCCCATGGAAGCATTTATTTATTCGGAGTTGGAAAATGTTGATTGAAGTACATAGGGTTAAATTCTTTCGCAATTTTCAACTGTCATTTCATGCAAAACGTTTCCTGTATGTTTTGTAGCACCTGGTTCAAAAAGCATGATCCAGGTTTCTTCTTCAGCAACAGGATTGTGTTCTACCCCTTTCGGAACTACAAACATTTCTCCCGCATTTAAATTAATTATTTGATCATGCATTTCAATGGTTAAACAGCCTTTTATGATGTAAAAAAGTTCATCTTCATTTGCATGATTATGCCAGACAAAACTACCTTTTACTTTTGCCAGTTTTATTTGCTGTCCATTTAATTCTGTTATGATCTTTGGACTCCAAAGGTCATCGAACAGGGAAAATTTTTCTGCAATATTAATTTTCTGCATATAAAAATTTCTTAATTTATTTTTTGCCGGTAAGTATTTTTTGCACGAGCCCAATTTGTCCCAGGTGATAAATATCATGCTGCACAGTTCCTTCAACATAATAATCCATAAGAATACCTGCACTGTTTTTTTCTAATAGAAAATGATCGTCTTTGGTTTTTAAAAATTGCATTATTTCTTCAGAAGTTGTATACAATGAATCAAATAAAAATTGCATCCCTTCTTTAACAGGCAATTGCATTTCTTCGTTACAATTTTTTGAATGCTGTAATTGTTGCGGATGGGTCTTCTGTATGAAAAATACTACTTCCCGCTACCAATGCATCTGCACCTGCTTCTAAAATGGGTGGTGCATTTTCAAGCGT
>JBAQJB010000482.1:0-8215 GCA_049289155.1 Chitinophagaceae bacterium | reverse complement strand
ATATACGCCTTACCAGGCGGAAATTTCACAAGGCCGGCTGGAAAGCTTATTGAATTTTCAAACAATGGTAAGCGACCTTACCGGGCTGCCTATCGCGAATGCTTCTTTACTGGATGAAGCGACTGCTGCTGCAGAAGCCATGGCCATGCTGTTTCATCATGTAAATAAAACGGATACTATTGCAAGGCCACGTTTCTTCGTGGATGAAGCCGTTTTTCCTCAAACAACAGATGTGCTGCTTACCCGGGCATTCCCAATAGGAATCGAAATTGTACATGGTGATTTTAAAACTGCAAATATTGATGACGCATTTTTTGGTGCTTTGGTTCAATACCCAAATAATAAAGGCTCAGTAGAAGATTATACAGGTTTTATAGAGGAAATGCATTCGAAGAATATTTATGTTGTAATGGCCACAGACTTACTGGCGCTCACTTTATTGAAATCACCGGGCGCATTAAAAGCCGATGTGGCGGTGGGTTCAGCTCAAAGATTTGGCGTGCCTCTTGGATATGGCGGACCGCATGCAGCATTTTTTGCAACGCAGGATGAATTTAAAAGAGGCATTCCAGGCCGTATCATTGGTGTAAGTATTGATGCGCAGGACAACCGTGCCTTGCGTATGGCATTGCAAACAAGAGAGCAACACATCAAACGGGAAAAAGCTACTTCCAATATTTGTACCGCACAAGCTTTATTGGCAAATATGGCTGCGATGTATGCAGTTTACCACGGTCCTGAAGGCTTAAAGAATATTGCGACACGCATTCACCTCATGACGGCTGCATTATCTAAGAGCCTGGAAACTGCGGGCATTCAATTATCCAATCAATTCTTTTTTGATACGCTGCATATAAAAAATTCGAATGCTGTTTTAGTAAAAAATATGGCGGAAAAACATCATCTGAATTTCCGTTATTTCCCCGATGGATCTGTGGGAATTAGCCTGGATGAGACAACAAACCTGGAAGATCTTAAGAATATCACCAAAGTTTTTGAACTTGTATCTAAAAATAATTTATCCCAAATCGGTTCCGATTCCTTGGAAGAAAAAAACCTGGTAATACCAGCTGAATTACTTCGTGATACACCTTATCTCACACACCCTGTTTTTAATATTCATCACAGTGAAACGCAAATGATGCGTTATTTAAAACAACTGGAAAACAAAGATCTTTCTTTGAATACAAGTATGATTTCTTTGGGCAGTTGTACTATGAAATTAAATGCGGCCAGTGAAATGATCCCGGTGAGTTGGAGCCATTGGGCAAATATGCACCCGTTCGCTCCTTTATCACAATGCGAAGGATATACTTTACTCGTAGAGCAATTGAGTGATTATTTATGCCAGATCACCGGTTTCGCCGCTTGCAGCCTACAGCCTAATAGTGGCGCCCAGGGTGAGTTTGCGGGTTTGAATACAATTATGGGATACCACAAAAGCAAAGGCCATACGCACCGCGATGTAGTGCTCATACCCATTTCAGCACACGGAACAAATCCCGCTTCAGCAATTTTAGCAGGCATGAAAGTGGTTGTTGTAAAAAGTGATGCGGATGGTTATATTGATGTGGAAGATCTGAAAACAAAAGCAGAACAAAATAAAGATAATCTCGCTGGTTTAATGGTTACTTATCCATCAACGCATGGCGTTTTTGAAGAAAGTATCAAAGATATTTGCAAAATTATTCATGCAAACGGCGGACTGGTATATATGGATGGCGCGAATATGAATGCACAGGTTGGACTTACTTCTCCCGCCAACATTGGCGCGGATGTTTGCCACCTGAACTTACATAAAACTTTTTCCATTCCACATGGCGGCGGCGGCCCGGGCATGGGCCCAATTTGCTGTACAGAGGAACTAAAACCATTTTTACCCGGTCATGTTTTTCTTGAAGAAAAAAATGATAATCCTGCTTCTGCAATCAGCGCAGCGCCATACGGAAGCGCAAGTATTTTATTGATCTCTTATGGCTATATCAGAATGCTGGGCGAGAAAGGAATACGAATGGCTACAGAGTATGCGATACTAAATGCAAACTATATGAAAGCCAGGTTAGAAAAATATTATAAAATTTTATTTACCGGAAAAAATGGAACCTGCGCCCATGAATTTATCGTGGACCTCCGGCCTTTCAAACAAAGTGCCGGCATTGAAGCAGAAGATGTAGCAAAAAGATTAATTGATTATGGATTTCATGCGCCAACAATGAGTTTCCCTGTGCCGGGTACTATAATGATTGAACCTACAGAGAGTGAAGATAAAGCCGAACTGGACCGTTTTTGCGACGCGATGATCGGCATCTATGAAGAGATCAAAGACATTGAAGAAAACAAAGCAGACCGCAAGGATAATGTTTTAAAAAATGCGCCGCATACACAGAAAATTGTTTGCGCAGATGAATGGAATCATCCCTATTCAAGGCAGGCTGCGGCTTTCCCATTATATTATGTAACGCAAAATAAATTCTGGCCTTCCGTTGCAAGAATTAATAATACGTATGGAGACCGCAATCTTATTTGCACCTGCGAGCCCATGGAATCTTATGAAGCATAAGATGCATTTAATTTTATTCAAAAAAAATCCGCTTCGAAAATGTAGCGGATTTTTTTATATCAAAATATATTTTAATCAAATAATTGACTTTCGCCAGCTTTCACATCCTGCACATTTAATACTTCAGTTGTAGAACCAGATGCTAAAATAATCATAGCTATAACCCTGCAATTAGCTATATTATAATTCGCAGGAAAAAAGTCAACGGATTTACTATACGTTTCATTATCGATCGTAGTTGCATTTTGTGGAATTGCATCACCTGCAATGGATGTTGCATAACTACGAAGAACACCATTATTTTTCCAATCATATAAATTCTGGTTTTGCCATAATGGGCTGGAGCTGGGAACATAATTTGTGTGGAAATAATAATTGTGTTGCGTACTCAATAAATCATCTTCCACTAACATGATTGCTAGTTTTATATTGGAACTTGAATAATCAGCAGCAAAACCGGTCGTAACCTTTGCTGTTAACTTATTTCCGGATATGGTTGTTTCAATTTGCAAACCTGCAGTTGCTTTTTTCGCAAGCGCAGAAGAAACAGATTGGGTAACATTAAATTGATCAGTTGTTGTTTTTCGGTTTACAAAAGCTGTTGGAAATCCGCCAAAATTTGGCACCAGGTTTTCCAGGCCATCCGTATAAGAAGTGCTATATGGGTCATTATTTGGATTTCCTACATCATCGTGTACGGCTGCAAAAATTACCCGTGGATTTGCATTACGCATGGAATCCAGGTTCCAGGCCATTAACGGGCACCATCCACACCAGGCACCAGTAAAATCTTCAACATACACTTTTCGGGTAAAACTAACAGTTGCTTCCTGGCCCTGGCCAGGGCCTGGCGTAGCCGTTTTAGAACAGGAAACCAGGGACATACTTATGATAAAGCAGATTAAAGCCGCAAAATGGAATTTCATTTTCATTGTTGTTAAGTGTTATTTGTGTGAAAGATTATTTTAAAAATTATATGTATAACCAAGTGTGAAACCCATATATGACGGCACATAGCGGCAAACGCCACCTACACATAAGAGTCCGGCGCGTTGTTTACTGAAACTTATCATAATCCTTTGTGCATTGGCAGAATAACTTCCGCCTAAATTATAATAATGAATTTTTGCAGTTTGATAATCTGTCAGATCAGTTGCAAAAAATGAAAACTTTCCATAAGAATATTCAGCCAATGCAGCTGCCCAATTTTTTTCTTCGAGCTTATTCCACATGTGCTGCAATTCAGTTCGCAAAGCGCTTTTCGTATTTAATTTAAATAAAAAATCCGTCGCAAGTATTTTTGTCTTTACTGCATAAGCGCCTTGCTGTAAATTGTATTGACTGATAAAAGCAACAGTGCCTTTCACCGTTTTACTCAACTTTTTTTCAATAGTCACATTAATATCGCTGTATTGTTTTTGCCCGCCAAAATCAATAAATTTTGCCTTGAAAGATTCACCGGGCGTAAAGTTAGCATAAAATAAATCTTTATACATAGAACCATTTAAAAAAACAGAAGTTCCATATTTTCCGCCCAGCGAAGTTCCTTTTTTGAAAAGATAATTGATACCCAACTGCCCGCCAATCTCATGCTTATTTTCACAAACTCCCGGGTAAATGCTGCTTACTAACCACGTGTGTTGTTTCGTGAGTGAAGGTAAATAATTCAGGTTATTATTGATATCATCAATTCCATAATCCGCTTTCAACGCGGCCAGTTCCAGCCGCCTTAAATCAAGGTTTATGCCAAGTCCATTATTGAAATTATAGCTTTGTGAAATGAGTAATGCGGAACCCTGCTGATAAATATAAGAGGGAATATAAGCAACGGGTGAATGATGCATAAATTCTGCATTCAATAAATAATTTCCTGCGGAAAAATTTATTCTTCCTGCCCAGGCTGTTACATTTTTATTATGCGGAATGTCCGTATAGCTAAGACTGTCCTGGTTGATGAATAAAAAACTTCCACCGGCTTTCAGGGAAATATGATGCTTTTCATCCTGCCTGCTGAATAACAATATATCTGCATCAGCACCGCCAATTTTTCCCTTGCTGTAATCAAAATAATAACGCTGTTGTCCATAGAATGCTTTTACCTGGATATTTTTAAAAGGATTTGCGCGAATATGAATTCCGCGAATCGTATTATCAATACCAAGCTGCCTGTCTTCATAAGTCCGGAAAATCAGGCCATTCCCAAACTGGTCATAAAACGTTCCCACAGTTACATCCAATTTTGCTGAACGAAAGCCGGCAAAATAATGGGTGAGATCAACTTTTGTTTTGTAGTCCGGTGTGTATTTTGTGTAGCCTTGCAATGCGGGTAAATACGCCTCAGCCTGTACGCCGGCTATTATTTTTTTATAACTATAATTAAGCGTAACATACGAATTGGATGCATATCTTTTTTCAGGTAAAACAATACCGGAATTTACATTTGAAAAATAATATTGGTGCTGCGTTTCTATGCCGCCGCCAAAATTTTTGAACGAATAAAAATGCGTACTGTCTTGTGCTGATGAATGAAAGGAAAATAAAAAAATTGCAATGGCTGCTAAACAAATTTGTTTTGATTGGGATAAAAGATCGGTCATTTTTTGAATGAATTTAAATAGGCAAACAATTCTACTTCTTCACCAGGATTGTACCCTTGTATCCTGCGAATGATTTTACCATCCTGGTCAATAACGATTGCATACGGTATCGCGCTAATGTTGAGTGCACGCTTCAGATTTTGATTGTCGTCCAAATAAATATTGAATTCCCAGCCGCTGGCATTGGCAATAGATTGCACAGAACCTGTGCTCCTGCTGTCATCTATGGAAATGGCAATTAATTTTGCACCAGTCTTTTTAAATGCATCCCAATCATCACTGATGGCTTCGAGTTCCTGCCAGCAGGGTTTACACCAGGTTGCCCAAAAACTAATTACCGTTAGCGATGAACTATCCCGCAAATGTGCAGTTGGAATATCCTGTCCGCGTAAATTTTTTATTTGAACATTGGGTAAAACATCCTGTGCAGAAAGCGTGTTAATAAGAAGTGCACATACAATTACTAAGATCAGTTTTTGCATAGAAGATATTTGGAAACTATAAACGCTTCATCAAAAATTTTATTACAATCCACTCATTTTTTACATAAAAATGACAACTATCATCCAATGAGTTTTGATACTTTTATAAATGAAGTGGGCAAATTTATCCTTCATTAAAATAACTGCAAAATTTATTATTCCGTTGTTGATAAGGCACGAATACATCTTTAAAAGAAATATGAAGGATGTCAGGAAAAGCTAACTATTATTCATGGACCTCAGGCTGGTGGGCATTGCCGGATCCCGGGACTGTATAGGGGCCTTTCCATGTGGTCATCAGTAGCAGGATTAAAAAAAGGATAATAACACTTGCAAAAAAAGGCATAAAGAATTTACGCAAACTTTTGGTATCAGATTGTTGACTGCTCATAAAATTATTTTCGCTGCTAAATTAAATAGAATTTTCAAATTAAAAAAAAACATCAGGTTTTTATCGCATAACGCATCAGCTTTAAAATCAAATCCGGGTCGGGTGAATTGCTTAACCAGGTATTTTTTTCACCTTCCGCGCATACGCCGGGATAATCAGCTACCGAATTATAAAAATGATGGATGAGCTGGAAATGCAGGTGTGGCGGCCAGTTCCCGTTATCCTGTTCATTCCCGGTGGTTGCTAATAATGAGCCCGCCGCAAAATATTTTCCCTCACTAATATTTCCCAGGCTATCCAGGGAAAGATGTCCGTATAATGAATAAAAAGAAACGCCTTCCAGCTGATGAATTAAAATGATTGTGCCGCCATAATCCCCCTTTGCGGGATTATAACCAAACCGGTGCACCATGCCGCCAAGTGGAGCAAATACGGGTGTGCCGGCATTTCCCCAAATATCAATACCCAAATGCAAACGCCTTATACCATTCTTTTTATTTGCATCAAAAAGAGGGCTGAGGTGATACATGTTACGCAGTTCGCCATAACCACCAATGCCATAAACAGCGCCATGGCGCTCCAGTTCACCGGAAATATATTTTGAAAAAAGCGGGAGATGATTATAAATTTCCGGGGTGAATGTTTTATTGTTTTCACTTAAGTCAAGGTGCACAATCTTTTCTTTCCCGGGAGTAAAAGGGATAACCGGAAGATATTCTTCCTGGTGATTTTTTAAAATGCTTTCGAGCCTTGAACTATTTTTCAATGATATACTTTTCTTATATGATCAGATAACGATGTTGATCATTTTATTTTTTACAAAAATTATTTTCTTTGGCATTTTTCCTTCAAGCCATTTTTTTACAATATCATTTTCCAAAACAATTTCTTCTACTTCCTGCTGTATTGCATCGAGCGATATGCGAATAGTTGTGCGCAATTTTCCATTCACACTTACCGGGTATTCTTTGGATGTTTCTGTAAGATATTTTTCTTCCACCAACGGCAATGAAGCATCTATGATACTTTCATAATTATTATTTTGCCGAATGGATCTTATATGCTGGTACAACTCTTCTGAAATATGCGGCGCATAAGGTGCGAGAAGAATGAGTAAAGGCTCAAAAATTTCCGCTTTATGGCATTTTAATGTTGCCATTTCATTCACTGCGATCATAAAAGCGCTCACCGCTGTATTAAATGAAAATCGTTCAGTATCCTCGCGTACTTTTTTGATTGTGACATGAAGTAATTTTAATTCCGCAGGTGTAGCTTTTTCCAGTGTTACGATGTTTCCTTTTATTTCATCAAAAAATAAGCGCCATAATTTTTTTAAGAAACGATGTACGCCCTCAATCCCTTTGGTATCCCAGGGTTTGCTTTGCTCCACCGGCCCTAAAAACATTTCATACATGCGAAAAGTATCTGCGCCAAATTTGTTTACAAGATCATCCGGATTGACTGTATTGAATTTTGATTTAGACATTTTTTCAACCTCCGCAGTGCAGATATATTTACCATCTTCCAAAACAAAATACGCATCTGCATATTCATTATTCCTCCATTTTTTAAAAGCTTCAATATTTAATTCAAAACCATCTACCATATTTACATCCGCATGAACTGGAATTAAATTTTTTGAAATTATTTTTATATCATCATAATTTTTTCCAAAATGAGTTTTTAAAATTTCAGTGATCTCATCTTCCAATACGTTACCTGACATATTTATTTGAAGAAAATTATCTGCGTATTTTTTTGAAATAAAAATTACGGGTGCATTTACTTTATTAGAGTTTTCTATGTCAAAATTAAGTTTATATACAAACCTGCTGCTGCCTTGTATCATGCCCTGGTTCAGCAATTTTTTAAACGGTTCATCAAAACTTATATGGCCATGATCAAATAAAAATTTTGTCCACATACGGCTATACAATAAATGCCCCACTGCATGTTCTGTACCGCCGATATATAAATCCACCTGTCCCCAGTAATCACTGGCTTTTTTATCACAAAATTTTTGATCATTATGCGGATCCATGTAACGTAGAAAATACCAGGAAGATCCTGCATAACCGGGCATTGTAGAAGATACACGAGTTCCACCACCCGGTACATTTTCAATCCATTCCCTGTTATTAGCTAAAGGCCCTTCCCCATCCGGACCCGGTTTTAAATCTTCAAC
>JBAQJB010000481.1:0-4387 GCA_049289155.1 Chitinophagaceae bacterium | reverse complement strand
GGCCATTATTTAATATTTTAAAAATAAGCTGATCACCTTCTTCTCCATATTTACCCATTAAAGTTTCCAGGTTTTCCATAGCCGGTGTTTCCAATGGTTCAAAGCCATGCAGCTCAAAAATTTCTTTTATTGTTTTAAAAATAAATTCTCTTTTATAAATGGTGTCCTTGACAAAATCGCGTGTACCCTGTGGAATGGAAATCTTTTTCATGTGATCATTTTTTAAAATACCGTCCTTAGTGAGATGTGCATCTATATTGTTGCCTCAATTGTCTTTAATTAGAATAAAGGAGGTTATTGCTGTTTTTTTAAAAGCAAATATACAAGCAACGTTATATTTTTCAACAAAGTCGGTTATAAAGGAAATTGCTTTTGGGATTATATAAATTTATGGAAAATGAATTCTGCTGAATCAATAGTTTAAAGATAAACCTCGTAAAAAAAGGTATCCATACTGCAGTTATATATAAAAATTATTATCTTGCCAGCCTGGAAAAACTCTTTCAAGAATATGAATGAATCAATAGAATCAAACAGAACAAAGCATTTTAGACAAACCAGGACAATCTATAATATTGTCATGGGTCTGCTCATTATAAGTATTGGAGTGATTTCTTTTTTTGCGGAAAAATGGAATCTAACAACGCTAAGTTCTTATGATCCATTGATTCGCAATAGTTTTGGGGTTCTTTGTTTAATTTATGGTGGATTTAGGTTATACCGTGGCTTTCAAAAAGAATACTAAGAGCGGACAATGAAACAAAATATTATTTGGAGTTGTTTGTTGATTTGCCAGTTTGGTTTGCTTATTTCCTGTAAGGAGAAAAATGATAAAACCGTATATGATTCTGCAACACGGGGAACCATTCATATAAGTGTAGATGAAAGTTTTAAACCGGTGATCAGTGAACAAATAAAAGTGTATGAATTTTCAAACCCGGATGCGCATATTATTGCAAGTTATAAACCAGAAGCAGACTGTTTTCGGGATCTTGAAAATGATAGCACAAGAATGATTATTGTTGCAAAAGGTTTGACAGATGAGGAAAGTAAATCTATGACGGCGTCACTCGGTTATAAACCAACTTGGGACGTTGTTGCATATGATGCGGTCGCAGTGATCATCAATAAGGAAGGGCAGGACAGTATTTTTACAATGGATCGGTTAAGAAATTTATTAAATGGCAGAGATACATCGTTACAAATAGTTGTGGATGGGAACAATGCTACTAGTACGGTACGGTATTTACTGGATTCCGTGGTTAGAGGTAAATCTTTTGGAAACAATGTGGAAGCAGCAAAAAATAGTATGGGCGTAATTGATTTTATTTCAAAAAATAAAAATGCGATTGGATTTGTTGGTTCCAGTTGGGTAGTGAATGAAGATGATCCGGAAGTAAAAGCGTATTTAAAAAATATTCGTTTTGGCTTATTGGCTTGTGATAGTTGTGGCGAAGGCGTTTATGCAAAGCCATCCCAGGCAACGATTATGTATGGCCAATACCCTTTGGTACGGCCTTTGTATTATATCATTAAAGAAAATGCTGCAGGTTTAGGTAGTGGCTTCGTGGATTTCATGATGATCGAAAGAGGCCAGTTGATTTTTAGCAGAAGTTACCTGGTGCCTGCAAAAATTTACTTTGGAATCAGGAAAGCTATCATTGAGAATTGATAGATTAATTATTAATTATAAAAACGCAAAAAAGAAGACAATTATGAAGAAAACAATCCTTGCCCTACTCTTAGGCGCTTTTCTTTCATCAGCAGCATTTGCACAAAGTGTTTCTGATGGGGTTAGATTTTTATATTACCAGCGCAATCAAAGTGCGGTTCAAACACTTGAAAAAGTGGTCGCTTCAAATCCCAAAGAAGTGCCCGGTATATACTGGTTGGGGCAAGCTTATATTGCTGAATATGGCTTATCCGGAAACAAAACTGACCTGGAAAAAGCGAAGACCTTATATCAAAAAGCCCTGACGGATGGAGTGAATGATCCATTTATCTGGATCGGGATGGGCCATGTAGAAGTCCTTGAAGGAAAAAATGCAGAGGCCAGGCAACGTTTTGAAGCAGCGATAACCAATACAAAAGGTAAAAGAGGTGTCGAAAATGCAAATATTTTAAATGCTATTGGCCGTGCTGAAGCGGATGGTAGCAGCCAGATCGGTGATCCTCAGTATGGTATTGATGTGCTTACACGTGCCAAAGCTATTGATCTTACTAATCCTGATATTGACATGAATCTTGGCCTTTGTTATTTAAAATTATCAAGTGATAAAGGTGGTGAAGCCGTGGAAGCTTTTAGAGATGCGACTATACGAGATCCTAAATATGCTGCTGCTTACTGGCGTATTGGCCGGGTATACCGTTCCCAGAATAACATCACTTCAATGAATGAATGGTTTGGTAAAGCCATAGCTGCTGACGAAAAATTCGCACCGGTTTACCACGATTATTTTGAATATTACCAGGAAAGAGACATTAATGCGGCAAAAGAATTTTTGGACAAATATGTAGCCAATGCAGATAAAGATTGCAATACAGAATTCTTTGTAGGAGACTATTTATTCCGCGCAGGAAAATACCAGGAATCCCTGGCTAAAGCCGACGAAATGAGTAATGGTGAGTGTAGAGATTATCCACGTTTGCCTTTGTTATATGCGTATGACTATAATAGGTTGGGCGACTCTGCAAAGTCATTGTCTTACTTGCAAAAGTTTTTAGTTACTATGCCGGCATCCCAGTTAAA
The DNA here is from genome assembly GCA_049289155.1 of Chitinophagaceae bacterium. GTDB lineage: Bacteria > Bacteroidota > Bacteroidia > Chitinophagales > Chitinophagaceae > JAFDXJ01. The sequence goes on along the minus strand of JBAQJB010000481.1, from coordinate 1,638 downwards.
ACCTACCGATTATGTATTTGCAGGCCGTGTATTTAAAAGCATGACAGGGTATGAAGATTCTGCGGTAAGTTATCTTACCAAAGCAGTTGAAATGGATACTGTTTTGAAAAATAAACTGTCTTATATAGATACTATTGCTTATTTGTATAAAAAAATAAACAAACCGGCTGAACGTCTTGAATGGTTAAAAAAATCCTATGCGATGAATCCAAATCCTTCCAACAGGGATATATTTGACCTTGGTGACGCAGCATTGGCCCAGAAAGATTTTATGCTTGCTGATACCATGTTTCAAAAGTACAGGGAAAAATACCCGGACCAGATTTATGGCTATAAAGGTATGGTGGATGTAGCACAGGCAATGGATACAACAGGTGCTTCTGCTGTAGTGCCTATGAATGATTATATTAAATTTCTACAGAGTGATACTACCAAATATGGGACAACGATTGCATACTATCACGCCTTATTAGGCGGATATTATATCAATCAGAAACAGGATTATGACAGTTCTATTATGGAATTTCAACAAGCTTTGCAATATGATTCTTCAAATGCCCAATACAAGCAATACCTGGATATTTTAATTAAAGCAAGAGACAAGAAAAAAAATGGCAATAGTAAATCCAGTGACTCAAAATCTTCTGCTGATAAGAGTAAAGGGAAAAAATAAATTTAAAAAATTATATTAAAATAAAACTCCACGAAAGTGGAGTTTTTCTTTATGAGCTACTTGCACTATTTTTGCAAAGCAAAATAAGAGTATGCCCTTCCTTCCAATCTTATCTGATATTCCTGTAACAGGTTCAGCCACTGATTATGCGCCGATCGCATTACAATTAATTTTCGCAATTGGCTTTATTGCCACCATGCTGGTAGCATCCGGTTTTATCGGACCTAAACGGAAAACTGCGGATAAACTGGAAAATTTCACAAGTGGAATTCCAAGTCATGGTGATGCGCGACAGCCTATTGCCATAAAATATTTCTTAGTGGCAATCCTGTTTGTATTGTTTGATGTGGAAGTTATTTTCTTTTATCCTTATGCAGTGAATTTTAAATCACTCGGCTGGACAGGATTTGGTGAAGTGCTTTTATTTACCTCTTTTTTTATCATTGGATTTTTTTATATTATCAAAAGAGGCGCTTTGAACTGGGAAGAGTAATTGATCAAATAAATTTTATGAAAAATGAATTTCATTTTTCTGAAAAAAATATAAAACATGGCAAGACCAGTAAGATTTAATGTAAACCCTCAAAACCCAAAGATCAGTGATGCCATTGGCTTTGCTGATTTGCCAGAAGGAATGGAGGGAGAAGGATTTTATGCTACAAAATTTGAAAAAATAGTTGGCCTGGCGCGCAAAAATTCTATCTGGCCATTACCATTTGCGACCTCCTGCTGCGGCATCGAATTCATGGCTACCATGGGATCGCACTATGACCTAGCCCGTTTCGGTTCTGAACGTTTGGGCTTTACGCCAAGGCAATGTGACCTGCTCATGGTTATGGGAACGATTGCTAAAAAAATGGCGCCTATTGTGAAGCAGGTTTATTTGCAAATGGCAGAACCAAGATGGGTATTAGCTATGGGAGCATGCGCTTCATCGGGTGGGATTTTTGATTCTTATTCTGTAC
>JBAQJB010000480.1:0-5607 GCA_049289155.1 Chitinophagaceae bacterium | reverse complement strand
ATGGTTGTACCACCGGCATCAGTGCGCATGACCGCAGTAAAACTGTCCTGAGTTTGATTAATAAAAAAACAACGCCTGCAGACCTGGGAAGGCCGGGTCATATTTTTCCCCTTCGGGCAAAAGATGGTGGCGTACTCCGCCGTGCCGGCCATACGGAAGCAACAGTTGACATTGCGCGTCTGGCAGGCTTCGATCCGGTGGGCGTACTCGTTGAGATCATGAATGAAGATGGCTCCATGGCAAGGTTACCTGATCTGGAAGTGATTGCCAAAAAATTTGACCTGAAAATTATCACCATCAAAGACCTGATCGAATACAGGCTGAACTCTGATTCTCTCATTGAGGAAATTGTGGAAGTAGACATGCCAACAAAATATGGCAGTTTTACCCTGCATGCTTTTAAAGAAAAAACCACGGGCGGCGAACACCTGGCGCTCACTAAAGGGAAATGGGAAGTTGGTGACCCGGTACTTACCAGGGTGCATTCCAGTTGCTTTACAGGTGATATTCTCGGCAGTTTACGCTGCGATTGTGGCGACCAGTTACATACCGCGATGAAGATGGTGGACAAAGAAGGAAAAGGTGCAATATTATACATGAACCAGGAAGGCCGTGGCATTGGTTTGGTCAACAAATTAAAAGCATACAAATTACAGGAACAAGGTATGGATACGGTTGAAGCAAACCTGTACCTGGGTTTTGGCATGGACGACCGGGATTATGGTGTGGGCGCACAAATACTCCGCCATCTTGGTATCACTAAATTAAAACTCATGACCAACAATCCAAAAAAGCGGGCCGGCTTAATGGGTTATGGTTTGGAAATCGTAGAGATCGTGCCTATTGAAATAAGTGCTAACCCACATAATGAAGTTTACCTGAAAACAAAAAGAGATAAATTGGGCCATAAGATCCTTGCCGGAAAATAATTTTCTTAAAAACACCATCCACTTATTTTTATTTTCATGGAAAGAAATAAACCACGCCTCGATATTGTCAATATCATATTGGAAGAATGCATCATTGCGTACCCGGTGTCTTCGTTCATTATAAGTTTGTACCAGCAATATATGGAGCGGGGCAGCCTGAGCAAAAAACAATTGCAGGGTTTATATAGTAAGGCAGCGGAAATTGAAGGCATTACCCCGGGTAAACTCGCCGGGCTTGAAGCCATCATGAAAAGAATGAGCACGCGTAATAAGTCAGACATTCCGGTGCATGCAGAGATCATCGAAAAGGATGAAAGTACACGGATTTTGATGGATGAAATACTGGCAAAATATCCGCAGCATAAAAGAGTTATATTTCTGAAAGCAAAGTTTGAAAATGATGAACCTATTTCTCCCGCAGAGATTTCGGAATTAAAAAAGTTCAGTACTATTTTGTTGAAGAAATAACAAACAATAAAGAAGTAAGTTTTTCAACCACTAATCTTTCACTTGTTCAAATGGTATTGAAACCCCAATGCCAATCAGGCTTTTTACCTGCAAAGCCGGGCTATCATTATTCTTTCCAAAAAGTTTAACGTCATCATCATATATCATATCCAGGCCATAGGTCGCAGTCATGAATTTATTGATCTTGAAAACTAAAAAATTAGTATAAAATAAATCAACGTTCTGTGGGTTATTCCGATAGTCTGTAAACAAGTCTACCCTGCCTTTATAGCTCACATTTTTAAAAATATTCGCGCTATAATTAATAGAAGCAAATACACCTATCTGATTCAAGGAATGCAGGCCGGGCGGTACACCATACGCGCCTTTTGCTGATAAAGTTTTATTTCCAATATACGTAAAACGATTGGTCAGCGGGGAAAGAAATAAGGAGAAATTAGTTACCGGTTTATAGTCAAAACCCGCCGCCAGTAAAATATACATAGGCGAAATAAATGCAGATGATAAATAAGCACTGTCACCCACATAACCAAAGCCATTAAACAATTGTGTGCGCAGGTTGAACAACCCCGATAAATAAATTTTCTTCGTGGTATCAAGCTGGTAGCCATATTTGGATAAAATATCTACGCGGTCATCATTTTTCCGGCCACCTTGTGAAGAAGTTTTCAGGTAACCAAAATTAAAATCAAAATTATTATCCCAGTTATGGCGCTTTCCCCGGTTCAATACAAAATAATTAAAATAGGAAACTATGGCCAGTGAAAAATCATCCCCACCCGCAGCCCAGTTGGACAATGAACCCTGTGCAATATTCAGGTTAAATAAGCCACTTCTTTTCCATTTCCAGGTGCTGGTATCTCCCGGGTCTTTTTTTACAGTACGGAACAGTTCAACAGGTACATCTTTCACCGGCATATCTACCTGCGCGTAACTATTTAAAAAAAAGAAGGCCAAAAAAATGCTGCATGAAAATTTCCAAATCATAATATATTTCCTTTTTCAAACGCGGCAAATATAAAACGTGAAAGAAAAAAATTCTGTTAACAAAATTTTTACTCTTTTAAAAAAATATAATAAGAATACTACATTTGCCGGATTATGCAGATACAGATACTAAAATCAAAGATACACCGCGCGGTAATTACAGAGGCCAACCTGAATTATGTGGGCAGCCTGACATTGGACGAAAACCTGATGCATGCGGCGAACCTGATCGAAAATGAAAAGATTCAAATTGTGAATGCCAATAATGGCACTCGTATTGAAACATATATCATAAAAGGCAAGAAAGGCAGTGGCACCGTATGCCTGAACGGGCCGGCTGCCCGCAAAGGGGCTGTAGGCGATGTGGTTATTATTATTTCTTATGCCACTATGGATTTCGAAGAAGCAAAAGTTTTTCAGCCGGCATTGGTCTTTCCAAAAGATGGAAATAAATTATAGGAACAATTTAATATATCGGGTTCCTGTTTTCTATTAACTTTATTTAATATTTTCTTTTTTCATTCAAAACAATTTTTTGGAAAGGTTATTGATTAAGAAAAAAATATTAAAAAATTATTATCACAAAAATTCAAAAAAATTATTATGAAAAAATTATTTGCGATCGCCCTGTTTTCTACCGCTTGCTTTTTACAAAGTACAGCGCAGGTTCAGGACACAAGCATGACTTCTAAAAAAACAGAAGCTACGAAAATGCCGGAAGACAAATCAAAAAGGCCCAGCCCCCCGGCAACCATCACTCAAAAAACAGAAGATGGTGTTACCATCACTATTAATTATAGTCAGCCATCGGTTAAAGGGCGTACAATCGGTAAAGACCTGGAACCTATGGATGGAAAGGTTTGGCGCACCGGGGCAAATGAGGCTACTACTTTTACAGTAGACCAGGATGTAAGCATTGAAGGAAAAAAATTACAGGCTGGAACGTATTCATTATTTACCATACATACTGATGGGGAATGGACACTTATTTTTAATAAAGTGGCTAACCAGTGGGGGGCCTTTAAATATGACTCAACACAGGATGCATTGCGTGTAACAGTGCCTGCTGAAAAAGCAGATACCTTTACGGAAAAAATGACTATCACTGTTGATGAAGATGGCACTGTAGACCTTATGTGGGGTGATTTACAGGCAGAATTTAATGTAGGAACTGAATAAAAAAATTACACTTATTCAATAAAGCGCTTTCATTTTGAAGGCGCTTTTTTTTCATAATCTACTACGTAAGTCTTACTCAAATAATCATGTAATGGCATATTCAAAAAAGGAATAAAAAAACAATCTATCACCGTTACCCTTACCAGGCTGCGAATAAAAATCTGAAAAAATCCGGGGCGGCGCCCATCTTCATCGACAACCACGGAAATGGTTAATTTTTTACCAGGTGTCCGGCCAGTGATGCTTTCCAGTACGAGGTAATACAAGAATAGTACAAGTCCCATGAAATAATAAAATGGGAAATATGGAATGTGATAATAAAACACATTAAAACTCCATATTTTATACAGGATATAAGTGAGGATAAAAATAATGGTGGTATCCACTAAAAAATTCATAACGCGTGTGCCAATGCCTACTTTTCTCATATTGCAAATATCAACGCATTAAATACATTTTCCCATAACCTTTATTAAAATATTTATCGGTGTCCACTTCATTGCCATTGGAATCATAAGTTGGAAATTTATCCAGCGACTTTCCATTCAAATTTGTGAGCACCCGGTAGAGATATACGCCATTACCCAGTTTTTGTCCGTACTGATCTGTGCCATCCCATTTAAAATCCGTGATATTGCGCCCGATATGCAGAGGCCCTAATTCAGCAGAAGTGATTTCGCGCACGATCTTTCCCGTAATGGTTAAAATTTGTATACGGATATTTTGCGGCAATACATTTCCAGTTACCGTAAATGCAAATGCCGTAGATGTTGTGAATGGATTTGGATAATTAAATAAATTGGTGATCATGGGTTTATTATACACATTGAATGAAACTGTATAATCCACGAAACCTGCGGGATTGCCGGTTTTGTCCTGTCCATGCACGAGCAACCTGTACGTTCCGTCCGTCAAAAGATAAGGTGAAAAATCAACGGAAGCGATATTATCCGCGCTGCCAGTTGCTGGTGTGAACACCAGCGTATCATTGTTGAAATAAAACCTGCGCTGGCTGCCATCGGGATATACAAGCTGCACACTGAACAAACTGGTATCATCGAGCAATAGATATTTCGACTCATCTTTCATTTTGATGAGTACATGCGGACTGGCAGAAACTATATCATTATTTAAAATATGAACACCATCAAAAGTTACATCCAATGTGGGTTTATAATTGTCCGTGGAAACAAGGAAATTTTTATATAAAAAATTATTGAAATGAAATTGTTCCGGCTGCGCATTATTGGGATTCACATCCAGGTATAAATTATTTAAGCCATTATAATTTTTTGAATCAATCGTTGTATTGATCGATGCGGTATCACCGGGATTTAAGGCTTTTAATTTGGGAATAAAAATATTCGTGCCTACATTATTCGCGTCATATACCGTCATGTTAACGGCGATGCTATCAGCAAATGCAGTTTCACTTACATTTTTAAATGCAATGGTAAAATTTGTTTTTTCACCCAGGCCCAGCGTGTCTTTAAAAGTGTATAAAATATTTGGCGCGAGCGCTCCTTCGGGAACCGGGTCATAAAGAATACGCCAGTAGCGCAATTGATAAGGCGTAAGGTTTATACTATCTGCATTGCGCATACGCAATTTTATAAATGGATATAATGTTGGGCTCACAGTTGAAATATCAAAATCCTGCTGAGCAATATTCAATGTATATAAAACAGATTCAGCGCCGGCAGTATTTATACCGATCACATCCACACTTACATTATCACCGGCTTTATTATCGAGGCTGTAACCCCGCCATTTCACTTGCTTCCAGGCTTTCGCCGGGCCGAACGCAGGAGATGTAATGGTACCCAAACTATCGGGGGATATGATTACTTTATCCAGGATAATTTTATCAAATAATCCATCACTCAGGTCCCAGGATGTAGAAAAATTAGCCGTATTTTTTTTGTACACAAAAGCCCAGGTGCGTGCATATGTAAATGAATCCAAACCACTAAAACCAACATTGATCATGCGGTCATACACCGTATTGCCCGCGCCATAAATGGTTGCATCATTTTTCCATACA
>JBAQJB010000479.1:0-1791 GCA_049289155.1 Chitinophagaceae bacterium | reverse complement strand
TTGGTTGTTTGGTTTCTGCGAATGGCTGAACGAATGCGCGCCAATAATTCTGCGGTACGAAATGGTTTGGTAAGATAATCCGTAGCGCCATTATCTAATGCTGTTACAATATCCGTTTCACTGTTTTGCACGGAAAGAATAATAATAGCTTTGTTATACCATTCCCGCAATTCTTTTAAAATTTCATGGCCGCTTTTATCCGGCAAACCAATGTCCAGCAAAATCAATTCCGGCGGATGATTCGCCGCTTTTATCAAACCTTCTTTTCCTGTTTCGGCCTGCAATACTTTGTAGTCGTTGCTCTCCAAAGTTATTTCAAGCAACTTGCGAATTTGCGGTTCATCGTCTATGATTAATATTTCTGCTTTACTCATTTTTCAAATTGTTTACATAGGTTGTTTCAGCAGGAATTTCAATTGTGAATTTTGCGCCGCCCTCTTCATTGTTCTCCAGTTTTATGGTTCCGTTTTGTGCTTCCGTAAAACCTTTTACAATCGAAAGGCCTAACCCGCTTCCGCCAGTTTTTGTATTGGGTAAACGATAAAATTTATCAAACACAAATGCCATTTCCTTTTGCGGAAATCCGTTGCCATTATCGGAAACTGTAATCACGCAATTCTCTGACTGATCGGTTACATCTATTGCTATGACTGTGTTTGGCGCTGTGTATAGAATGGCGTTTTGTAACAGGTTGTATAAAATTGGTTCTGTCAAACCACTGTCCAGTCTGAACAAAGGCAGGTTATCGTTGTTATGAAAAATAAGTTTATGGTCATTCGCAGGAAGCAATTTTTGCATAACGGAATTGATCAATTCATTCATATCGGTCCAGTCTGATTTAGGTTTCAATATACCACTTTCCAGCCGGCTCATATTCAGGATATTTTCTACCTGCCTGTTCAGGCGGTTACCTGCAATTCCAATTTCGTTTAATAATTCAATTTGATTTTCTGCGGAAAGTTTGTCTTTACTTTCTTTCAGCATTTCCACCGAACCCAATATAGCAGCGATGGGGGTTCGCAGTTCGTGTGAAAGCGAATTAAGCAACGTATTATAAAACTTCAACTCTTTTTCTTTTTCTTCTTTGTCCCTCGCTTTTTTCTCTGCTTCCCGGATTTTAAAAGTCAATACACCATTCACCAAAGCAATCACGAAATACAACAGGAACATCAGTGCATCTTCAGTATTGCCAATATTAAACGTATATAATGGCGGAATAAAAAAGAAGTTCCAGATCACTGCACTCAAAACAGCCGCCAGTAAAACAGGCAGAATTTCAAACAGCATAGCAGCCACGGAAACAGCCATCAGCATGATCAATGCCACTATCCGGTAGCCCACTAAATCTTTGAATAAAAAGCAAACCAGTGATACCATAAGCACCAGCATTGCACTTAAAAAATATTGCGTGTTGGTGGATAATTTCCTGGTATTAAACCGTTTCACTTTTATTTATTTACATATAAAAGTAATGATAAGGATATAAAGATTTTGTAAAGAATGGTTTTGGGTTTTTATGTGGATGTAGCCGCTATCTGTAGGATTTTGAAAGGACTCTACGGATGCTTAATAAATGCCAGGCTTTGTCAGGATTTCAAAGTTATAAAAACCAGGTTTAATTAATTGCTGAATATTTATCAAACTTTTTCTCTTAAACCAGGATAAGCCTGGATTTATTTGCATCCTTAGTGCGCTGCGCTAACACTAAGGAGAGCGTGATCATCATAAAAATTTAAAATTAAAGTGGTGTAAGAAAGTTATCATCAGGTTTTTTTAAGATGTGGCCAGTCA
>JBAQJB010000478.1:0-1895 GCA_049289155.1 Chitinophagaceae bacterium | reverse complement strand
ATTTGCGTCTCTCCTACCACGGTTTGCGTGCGAAGGATAAAAATTTCAATGCCACATTGAAAACTGATTTTGATGACAGTATTGGGGAAATAAATATCATTCCGCAGGATATGGGAAGAGTGTTATTGAACTTGATCAACAACGCATTTTATGCGGTAAATGAAAAGATGAAAATGAATCCCGATGGCCATCAGGGAGAAAAATACGAACCAACTGTTTCCATCAGCACTAAAAAAATAAATAATACAATAGAAATAAAAGTTGAGGATAATGGCAATGGAATTCCTTCATCCATAAAAGATAAAATCTTTCAGCCATTCTTCACCACAAAACCTACAGGACAGGGAACTGGCCTGGGGTTGAGTTTGAGCTATGATATTGTGAAGGCGAATGGCGGGGAAATAAAAGTTGAAACAAAAGAGGGAGAAGGAACAACATTTATCATACATTTATATGCATAAATTTAACATGGTTAAAAAATTTATACATATCTTTTTCTTCATCGGGGCGCATACGGTTTGCCAGGCTCAAGACAATATTTTCAATGATACTATAGGCACACAACAGGTTAATAGTCTTATGCAGCGCCTTGAACTGGCAAAAGATGACTCCAGCCGGATAATTGCCCTGGATCGGATCGGGTTTTTTTACCAACACGTACATGTTGATTCTTCATTGAAGTATTTTAATATGGCGCTCCGCTTAGCTACACAGAAGTCTTATGCCTGGGGTGAAGCAAGAGTTATGACAAGCCTTAGCGGTTTAATGCAGGACCAGGGCAAATATGCAGAAACCTTCGAGTTACTTTTTAAGTCACTGAAAATTGCAGAAGAAAATAATATTGGATATGATATCGCAAGGGCTAACCGCAGGCTCAGTAATGTGTATTATGAATTGGAAAATTACCCCAAAGCGATTTACTATCTTTTAAAAGCGTTGCAGTTAGATGAGGAAAACCTTTTTAAAAGAAAAGTAGCCATAGACCATTTCGCTTTAGCGGATGCGTATGAGAAAATGAACCAACTGGATTCTGCCATTAATCATATAAACATTGCATTTCAACAAAGAGACCTGCTTGAAAGTTTAATGCAAAATGTGTATGATATCGACGGGCATATTAAGCAAAAAAAAGGAGATTATGAACAAGCACTTCTTAGCTATAGAAAAGGGTTCGAAGAAGCACAATCAAACAGTGATTTAGTAATTGCATCTCAAATATACGCAGATGTTTCCGGCTTGTACAGGCAGCTTAACATAAATGATTCTTCTATTTTTTATGCAATAAAAGGATTTAATTATGCCAAAGAAATTTCATTCAGGAAAGGAATTATGCTGAATGGCAACCTGCTTGCCGGTTTGTATGATTCAACGCAACCTGCACTGGCGCTTAAATATTATAAGATTGCTGCCTCAGCAAAAGATAGCCTATTTGGTGTAAATACTTTACAGGCAATTCAAAGCCTTATCAGCAGGGAAGAAGCAAGACAAAAAGATTTAGAAGTTGCACAGGCAGCATACCGCAACAAGTTGAAATTGTATGGACTTTTAACAGGGCTGCTCGTGCTTTTATTAATTGCATTTATTCTCTTTCGCAACAATAGACAAAAACAAAAAGTAAATAAGCAGTTAGAACAACAAAAACAAACACTACAAAACACATTATCAGAATTAAAATCCACCCAATCGCAATTGATCCAATCAGAAAAAATGGCCTCCCTTGGTGAACTCACTGCCGGCATCGCACATGAAATACAAAACCCATTAAACTTTGTAAATAACTTTTCAGAAGTAAGTAATGAATTGATCGATGAAATGAAAGAAGAACTGGCAACAGGCAATCAGCAACAGGCAATGGAAATTGCAGATGATATCAAACAAAATTTAGAAAAAATAAA
>JBAQJB010000477.1:0-1651 GCA_049289155.1 Chitinophagaceae bacterium | reverse complement strand
TAATGAGATAGCGGATAGGCCTGCCTTTTTTATTTATGAAAAGAAAAAATGTGATGATGATGCAAATTGGAATTAAAAAGAAAGGAAGTATGGAAAGAATATTATAAAAGTATTTAACGTAACTGCTAAAAAACAGTAAACAAATAATCGTGAGCCCATGTACCAGCATATTTCCGACAGCCAAACTGTATAGGAATTTATCCCACTTTGGATAATGTGTTTTTGTTTGTAAGAATTGCCTGAAAAATTGTATTAAATAATACGGAATAAAGGCCCAGGCATATGAGAGAATGGGCACGTATTCCCGCCAGGCCGGGTGTTCCCAAACTGTATATGTATTGGAAAGATTCCAGAGGCGGTTAAAACCTAGGAATAAAGCAAATAAGGCAAAATATAAATATACTTTTTCATGAACGATCCGGTAAAAAAATATATTCAAAAAAATTGCCAGCAATAATAAACCTAAAACAAAAGATTCCTGCAGGTGTATTTTTCCAAAATAGGTTTCCCTGCTGTCAACCTTATCAATGTATTCTTGCTGAATAAGTTTTTCTGTATTATAAAAATATACGCCTCTTTTATAATTGGTCGTATTTACGCGGTTTTTTCGGGTGTAGATTAAAGTTTCATCACCCGGTTTTAATACAAGAGAAATTGCGCCTCCATATAATGCTGCTTTTAATCCATCTTTTTTATCCCAATCCTGCAACAAACCACTTGTAAAATGAATGGGCAAAGAATCATTGCGTATAACATACACATCATAATAATCGACTGGTGCTGTCAGGGAAATTTTTGCATCCACATTCATATCGTTCTTCAACCTGAATCGTTGCCAGTATGTATGAATTTTGTTGGTATCAATGCCCTGCGCTTGTACGCCTGTAAAATGAAATTTATCAAAAAGAGGAGGCTTGTTTACATTCTCAATTGTCCAGTCACCTTCTTTATCTTCCAGGATTTGCCAAAGAGAATCAGGCACCACCTGCATGAAGGCAGTATCTGTTTTGATCTCGTATGCAGGAGGAAGATTAGTTTGCGCCTCTGCCTGGTTAAGTAATAAGAAATAAACGATCCCAAGTAAGATGCCTTTTCTCATACACTTAATTTTAGCTTTAGAGTTTAAAGGTAATAGAAAAATCAATTTCTCGATTTTCCCTCCTGGCACCTTCTTTTTTTTAAATCACAGATTATTCTGGAACTATTTTAAATATGCTTTTAATTATTGAATCCATCAAATCTGTGAATCAGGAATTGGCAGGTAAATTTTAAAAGTGGTTCCTTCATTTTCTATACTTTCTATTTTGATCTCACCTCCATGGGCTTTTACAATATCATAGCTCAGGCTCAAACCTAATCCTGTTCCCTGCCCGGCAGGTTTGGTAGTAAAAAAAGGTTGAAATATTTTATCAACAATGTTTTTTGGAATACCATTACCATTATCGGCAACTTTTATTTCTATTGTATCATTAATTTTTTTTGTAGAGATTGAAACAGTTGGCTCATAATTAAGCATTCCTGATTTCTTTTTTTCCTCCACAGCATAAAAAGCATTGGTAATTAAATTCAAAATCACCCTGCCCATATCCTGCGGGATGATATGCATGTTACCAATAGTTTCATCAAAATCAGTTATTAATGTTGCATTAAA
>JBAQJB010000476.1:0-2118 GCA_049289155.1 Chitinophagaceae bacterium | reverse complement strand
GTTTTCCGGCACTTCTATTTTTGTTTCATCAATGAGTTGATGATAAATCTGGTCATGCATATTATTCATGGCCTGGCTTTCATAATATGGTTCGATTTCTAATTTGATGGCATTTCGAAAATCTTCTTCATTGGTGATTTCTCTTTCCGGGTAAACCTCTTTGAAAAAGCTTTCCTCCATAAGAGCCGGTTCCAGTGCCTGTATTTTTTCGAGCAAAAAATTAAAGCGGGTTTCAACTTCACCCTGTTGCGGGAATTCTTTTCTAAAAGATTCTTTTTCCTTTTCATCAAAAGCTTCAGCTGCAGTAGCTTCCAGGGAATCTCCTTTTTTTAGTCCCATTAACTTTGGTCGAAAAGATTCGGAAAAAGTGCGTAGCAACCTGGTAAATTCCCGGCCTTGCTTTTCATCATTCTCTGCACCAGCCTGATTTCCTTCTGTTACAAGAAATGTAAGGATATTGCCATCATCGCTGATGGTTTCCTGTTCAACAGATGTGCCATGCCTTTTTCTCAGCCGTTCAATTTCTTCCGTGATAGACTGGTCCGAAACATCGATGATATATTTGGTAACTTTTAAATTATCTGTATTTACTTCAAAGCTTGGTTTCAGGCCAATTTCAAAAGCAAAAGCATAGTCACCCGGGTTGTTCATATCCAGCATTCTTGCATCACTTTCAAGTGGCAGTGGCTGCGCGAAAATATCCAGTTGTTCCTTTGTAACAAAATCATTCAGTTCTTTTTCCACTTTGCGCAACACTTCTTCTGTGAAAACATTTTGCCCATACATTTTTTTGATCATGCCTTTTGGAACCATGCCTTTTCTAAAGCCGGCAATATTTGCATTCTTCGCATATTTTTTGAGAGTTTGTTCAAAAGACGGGAGGTAATCATCTTTTGCAACCTTCACTACCAATTTATCATTTAACAAACTAATATTTTCTCTTGTAATAGTAGCCATAAGTAAAATTTTTTTATAAATTACCGGGTATAAATTTTTATGTGCGGATGGAGGGAGTCGAACCCACACGCCTCGCGGCGCCAGATCCTAAGTCTGGTGCGTCTGCCAATTTCGCCACATCCGCCTGGAAATAAAAGATCAAAAAATTTTCCGATTTTTAATGAATCGGGGCGCAAAAATAAGGGTTTTCACTGAATGCTCCATCTCCAATTTTTCCTTTTCTTCAATATGTATAGCTTACCTGAATTTTATTATATTTTCTTTATCCATTTCCCGATATAAGGCATTTCCTGGAATTCTTTCTTTTCTATTTTCAGGATAAATAAAATGAAAGCCGTTGTGAATATAGTGGAAAGTAAAAGCGCAAATGTTTCATTTTCCCATAATGAAGTAATGAACTTGTGGATTAAAAATATAATTATTGATATCACTAAATAGGCAAGCAATTTTTTCCATTGATAAGGAACAAAATAAACCTTTTGCCCCCAAATAAAACTAATCAGCATGAGGGTGAAATAGGCCGCAAAAGTAGCCCAGGCAGATGCTAAAAATCCAAATTTTGGAATAAAGATCCAATTGACTAAAATAGTTACCCCGGCGGCAACCAACGTAATGATAGCACCTGCCATGGTTTTATTGGTAAGCTTATACCAAATACTCAGGCTATAATAAATACCCAGGCAAATATTTGCCAAAACCAATACAGGCACGATTGTCAGGCCCACCCAATAGGGCGGTTTTATAAACCATTTCCAGATTGGCAAAAACAAATTGATGAGGAGAAAAACAATAGAAAGCGTGATGACAAAAAATTGCATCACACGCGCATACGTTTTTTGCGGGTTTCCATTTTCCGCCTGGCTGAAGAAAAAAGGTTCAGCGCCGAGCCTGAATGCCTGTACAAACAAAGTGATGAGGATAGATAATTTATAACAAGCATTATAAATACCTACTTGTTGTTCCCTGTATTCCGCTGATCCCGGAAGCCACCAATACAACATCACGCGGTCAAAGGTTTCATTGATCATGCCACCCATGCCTGCAATAAGTAAAGGGAGAGAATAGATCATCATTTCCTTCCATAATTTCACATTAAATGTAAATTTCACCTGCCTGATTTCTCCCCATAAACACAGAAAAGTAAAGATAGACTGATATAAC
>JBAQJB010000475.1:0-4075 GCA_049289155.1 Chitinophagaceae bacterium | reverse complement strand
ATCCAGGTTTTGTATATGTAATACATTTTCAACTGGGTTTGGATAAATGGAAATTTTGGAAATATTTCCTGGCTTAAATGCATTCATTTTTAATTGTGGTGGCACATCTCCTTCGCAAATAGTTTGTACAAAATTAAGTGTGGAATCATAGATGTTTATATCAGTTACTGTATAATTATTATTTACATTATGCACTGTAAGTTTTTTCAATGGAAATTTTGCTTCTGATGTTTTATCATACACGTCTAAGGATTTATAATCGGGGCATATCCGGGAAAGTGAATCATATTTTTTTACATTCACATCATAGCCTGGCTCCTGGTAGGCATAACCCCTGAAAACTTCTATCAGGCTTCCATCAGGAAAAAAACACAGGTCAAATTGTTGCTGAGGCCTCAAAGATGGATATTTCCTATACAAAAAATATTGAAAACTCATTAAAGTACCGGTTATATATTCAGGCGTTTCCATATTTAAAGTAAACATATAGGGTTCTCCATATAAAATTATTTCCCTGTTAATTTGAAATATTTTTTGAAGTATAAATGGATTATCATATTCATTGAAATAGAGTCCTTTTTTAAACGTACCGGCCTTATCTAATTGAATGACTAAATTTCGATAATCCCGGTAAGTATCTTCAGTATCTAAATAACCGCCACACAAAATTGCACCATTCGTGGTTTCAAGAAGCGAAGTGCCAAAGTATCCTAAATTGTAGTATATAATATCAGGACTCAAAGTGGTGCTCCAGATTATTTCCCCAACCGGCGAAACTTTCATCACACCCATATTATTGCTTGGGTAATAATCATGAGATAAACCAAATTGAATTATAAAACCTCCCGACTTTGATTCAATAACCGCATCCGTATTCATATGGCTAAACTTTTCTGAATGATAATATTTAGACCACTCTACTTCTCCATTACTATTAAGTTTTATTAATGCAGCACCCCTTATTTGTTTACCAGTTTTATCTTTTAGTCCGGTCTGCGATGAAAAAAGCATAAAACCACCATCGCTTGTCTGAATACCTTTCACATCTCCGGATGAGTAGTCAGTGGAGAATCTTTTTTGTATCAGTACATTCCCTTTAGGGTCTAATTTAACAAAATCAATATCCCAGCGATTGGAATGTTTCCCGAAAATCGAAGTGCCTAATGCAACAACAGCCCCATTCTCAAGTGGTATCATAGTTGAACATGCATAATCACTATTACTTCCTTTTATTCCAAACGATTTTGAATATGTGGGCTGAGCGAACATAAAGCCTGAAATAAGCATGCAAAAAAATAAAGTAGAAACCTGTTTCATATTGTAAGCATTTAGTCTTAGTAAATATACTCCATTCATGACAAATCTCCTTTAATTGTAAAATAAATTTTAAAAAAAGCAAACTATCTGAAATGTGCTTACGTAGATAAGAAAAAAAACTATGAAGTTGTTGAAGAAAACAGGCTGGATCTCGCTTTCAGTTCTTGCCCTATTGTGTATTTCATTTTTTGTTTACGCCAATTTGAAACCTCCAACCCTGGGTGAAAAACTATATATGGGCCATCCTACTCAAATAGTTGTGATGCTCGTACCACAAAATTTCTCAGCAAACGATTCGGCTTCATTGATTCAATATATTAAAAAAGAACCTGTAGTTTCTTCTGCCATCCTGAACAGGGAAAGCCATATTCTATGTGTAACATTTAACCCTGCAGAAACTACCAGGGAAAAAATGATTCAGTATACACATGCTTTCAATAGCGGCATCACTGAAAGGATCATTGCAAATCCGGGCCCGCAATGCCCGGTAGGCGGCGCTTTATATACTATTGCAAAAATGAAATATGCATTAAATCTTCGAAAATAAAAATTCACAAACAAAAATTAAAACAAAAAAACAATTTATGAAAAAACAATTCCTGCGCATGGCTGTATGCCTCGTATTAAGCAGTACAGTATTTATGGCCTGCAACAAAAATGATAATAACACGCCTGTTGGTAGCGAATTATACCAGCGCCTGGGAGGCAATGCAGGTATTACAAAAGTAGTGAATGATGGAGTGGGTATTGTAGTCGCGGATCCGCAACTCGCGCCTTATTTTGCGATAACCATTCAATCGCAGGAACGCGTGGATGACCTGAAGGCAAATATTGTTGACCTGCTGGGCCAAACAGTGGGAGGCCCGGAAGTATATACCGGCCTTTCTATGAAAGCAACGCACGTAGGGATGGGGATTGATGATGACGATTTTACCAAATTCCTGGTAGATTTCACACAGGCTCTACAGGATAATGGCGTGAGTGCTGATGACCAGGCCACCATTGGAGCAGCATTGGAAAGTTTCCGCGGCGATATTGTAGAATAATAATTTAAAAACACCAACTTATAAAGCAGTATGCATATTGATGCATGCTGCTTTTTTAAGCGTTATATTGTACAATGAAATTAAGTCT
This sequence comes from Chitinophagaceae bacterium, assembly GCA_049289155.1. Lineage (GTDB taxonomy): Bacteria > Bacteroidota > Bacteroidia > Chitinophagales > Chitinophagaceae > JAFDXJ01. The sequence goes on along the minus strand of JBAQJB010000475.1, from coordinate 1,624 downwards.
TATTTAAAATGAATATGTGAAATGGGTTAGCAAAAACTTTTTACAATCAAATTGTATATCAATTTTTAATAATTAGTAAAGATATATTTGTAGTGCCCGGTTGAATTTTTATAAATGAAATCATAGTGTTGATTAACACCGTAATTAAATCTAACAAAATACTCACTACTTTATTTTTTCTTCTTCCTGTTTATTTTCTTTGGCGGGTTTGCTTTTAGATGCTCAATGATTTCTTTGGCTTCCTCTACTGTAATTTCAGCAGCACGTTCCTGCTGTTCTTTAGTAAGTTTATAATTACGCAGGCCCTGCTTGATATATGGGCCATAAGGACCTTTCAGCACCTGAATTTTTTCTTTCTCAAAGACTTTGATAGTTCTTTCTTCTTTTGCTTTTCTTTTCTCTACAATCAATGGCGTAATTTCTTCCAGCGTCACCGTATATGGATCCATTTCTTTTTGTAAAGAATAAAAGTTTTTATCATGCGCCGCATAAGGGCCAAAACGTCCAATATTTATTTTTACTTCTTCGTTTTCAAACTGGCCAATAATGCGCGGCAGTTTGAATAATTCCATAGCTTCATCCAACGTGATGGTTTCAATACTTTGGCCGGTTTTCAGTTTTGCAAATTGTGGTTTTGCTTCGGCGTTGGTTTCACCAATTTGTATCATTGGCCCATAGCGCCCCATACGCGCAATTACTTTTTCGCCGGATGGACTGGCACCCAATTCTCTTTCTCCTTTTGCCCGCTCTGCATTTTCCAGTGTATTTTCAACATCTGCTTTAAAGGGTTTATAAAAATGGCCCACCATATTATTCCAAACCTGCCTGCCTTCCGCTATTTCATCAAACTCTTCTTCAATTTTTGCAGTAAAACCATAATCCATAATATCCTCAAAATGTTGTGTCAGGAAATCTGTTACAACCAACCCGAGATCGCTTGGAAATAATTTATTTTTTTCTACACCCGTATTTTCTGTACCTGTTTTTTTTGTAACCTGGTTATTTTTTAATGATAAAACCTGGTAATTACGTGGCGTTCCTTCCTTACTTCTTTTTTCTAAATACCCTCTTTTTTGTATAGTAGAAATCGTGGGTGCATAAGTCGAAGGCCTGCCAATTCCCAACTCTTCCAATTTCTTTACCAGGGATGCTTCTGTATATCTAGGTGCAGCCCGTGTGAATTTTTCTGTCGCATTCATTTCGCTGAAATGCAGTACCTGGTTCACTTTTAGCGGTGGCAACATATCACTTTCATTTTCCTCCGTGTCTTCATCATCTGTATCTTCACGGTACACTTTTAAAAATCCTTCAAACTTGATGACTTCACCCTGCGCCGTTAATTCTTCTTTATTTGTTGAAATGTCAATTTTCGCAACTGTCTTTTCCAGTTCCGCATCAGACATTTGAGAAGCCATTGTGCGCTTCCAGATCATATCATATAATCGCTTCGTGTCCTGGTCTTCAATCTCTGTTGTTTGAATATATGTAGGACGAATGGCTTCATGCGCTTCCTGGGCAGACTTGTTTTTATTTTGATACGTTCTTTTGAAAAAATAATTTTTTCCATATTGTGAATCCACCTGCGATTCTATTTCTTTAATGGCTGTATCACTCAGGTTTACAC
>JBAQJB010000474.1:0-2502 GCA_049289155.1 Chitinophagaceae bacterium | reverse complement strand
GTAAATGAATTAAAAATGCCCGGCCTCGAGATCGGTTCGAATATCAATGGAGAAAATCTTTCTGAAAAAAAATTCTTTCCATTTTATGAAGCGGCGGAAAAAAGCGGTTGCGCCATTTTCATTCATCCCTGGGATATGATGGGGCAATCGCAGATGACAAAATATTGGTTGCCCTGGTTAGTTGGCATGCCGGCAGAAACTTCCCGCGCGATTTGTTCATTGATTCTTGGTGGTGTGTTTGAAAAATTTCCCAAACTGCGTATTGCCTTCGCACATGGTGGCGGCTCCTTCCCAATTACGCTCGGCCGCATCCGGCACGGACATGCTGTGAGGCCCGACCTGGTTGCAGTTGACAACATAAATGATCCCATAAATGATGTTCAAAAATTCTGGCTCGACAGTTTAGTACATGACCCTGATGCACTCCAATTTTTATTAAAGAAAATGGGTGAAGACAAAATTTGTCTCGGTACAGATTACCCATTTCCCCTCGGCGAACTTTCCCCCGGCGCATTAATTGACGCTATGGATTTTTCGGATACGGTAAAAGAAAAGATGATGTATAAAAATGCGATGGCGTGGCTTGGGGGGTGAATGTTTATTTTAAAAAAATGCCCCGCAGAAAGGCGAGGCGCTTAAATGTTTTCACAACGGAATAATCCTTATTGTGATTTGCTTTCAAGAATACAAAACTAATAAAAATAATTTAAACTAAATGTTATGAGTAAAAAAATTTTAGGGCTGGATTTGGGAACCAATTCTATTGGGTGGGCATTGATCGATCATAATTTTGAATCCAAAGCAGGTAAAATTATTGGTATGGGTAGCAGAATTATTCCCATGGATGCCGCAAAATTGGGGGACTTTGAAAAAGGGAATCCAGTTTCAGCAACTGCAGAAAGAACCAATCAGAGAGGAGTTAGACGATTATTGGAAAGGGATTTACTACGTAGAGAAAGATTGCACCGGGTTTTAAATAAACTTAAATTTTTACCCAACCATTATGCGGATGAAATTGATTTTGAACAAAGATTAGGACAATTTCTTAGAGGTGCAGAACCAAAATTAGCATACAGGAAAAATAGTGATAACAAATTTGAGTTTTTGTTTCAAAAGAGTTTTCTTGAAATGGTTGAAGATTTTAAAAATCATCAACCTGAATTAATTGCAAATGGCAAAAAAGTTCCATTTGATTGGACTATTTATTATTTAAGAAAAAAAGCTCTAAAAAATAAAATAGAAAAAGAAGAATTGGCTTGGGTGCTTCTACATTTTAATCAAAAACGCGGATACTTTCAGTTAAGGGGAGAAGAAGATGAGGTTGATGAGATGAAATCAGTAAAATTTTTCTCTCTTCGTGTAATTAAAGTGGAAGCTGCTGAGCAAGCAAAAAACAAAGATGATATTTGGTACAATGTTAATTTGGAAAATGGCTGGATATATCGCAGGTCAAGTAAATCATTTTTGGATTGGGAGGGCAAAATCAAAGAATTTATAGTGACTGAGGATTTGAATTCTGACGGTAGCATAAAACTTAAAAAGGATGGTACTGAATGTCGGAGTTTCAAAGCAGTAGATTCAGAAATTGACTGGATTGCCATTAAAAAAAGTACGGAAGAAAAAATTGAAAATATTCATAAACATATTGGCACTTTTATCTATGATACTCTTCTAAAAAAACCTGATCAAAAAATCAGGGGAAAATTAATTAGAACAATTGAGCGAAAATTTTATAAAGAGGAATTAAAACAGATTCTGGAAGAACAAAAAAAGCATCATACTGAATTACAAAACCCGGATTTATATAGAGCTTGCCTGGATGAGTTGTATGCTTTTAATGAATCTCATAAAAAAAATATTGCAAATAAGGATTTTACATATCTGTTTATGGATGATATTATTTTTTACCAACGACCTTTAAAAAGTAAAAAATCTCTTATTAGCAATTGCCCAATGGAACAAAGGCAATTCAAGAATGAACATGGTGAATTAAAAATTCAATCAGTAAAAGCAATAGCTAAATCACATCCGTTATTCCAGGAATTCCGCTTATTACAATTTCTAAAAAACTTGAAAATATTTAGAAAAGATATGCACCAGGATTTGGACGTAACCAATGAATTTCTACCAACGATTGATGATCGTATAAAATTGCTTGATTGGCTGAATGACAAAGCAGAAATAGATCAAAAAGGTTTTCTAAGATATTTTGATCTTAAAAAGGAAGCTGAAAATTATCGGTGGAATTATGTGGAAGATAGAAAATATTCTTTAAATGAAACGCGCGGTGAAATTCTAAAAAGAATTATTAAGTTGGGTATTTCACCTGATTTCCTTACCAAAGAAAAAGAGGAAAGATTATGGCATATTTTATATTCAGTCGAAGACAAAAATGAAATTGTAAAAGCACTTACAACTTTTGCAAATCAACACCAACTTGATTCCACTTTTGTGGATAGTTTTAAAAAATTTCCAAGAATCGAAAAAGATTATGGCTCATTC
>JBAQJB010000473.1:0-3515 GCA_049289155.1 Chitinophagaceae bacterium | reverse complement strand
TACAGGATCATTATTTCTTGAAAAGAAAATTTATTATACCCGTTTTCTTCGCCGCATTGCTGCCGGTCTTTTGCATAATGTATTTGCAACATGCGCATGAGTTGAAAGATGTCGCTTCACAATCAACGCTACTGATACCTGCAAAAAATAATCATAGCCAATTACCTAAATGCCATGCTGCACTGTATAATACCGGCGATGAAATTCAATCCCCGGTTGCTATGTTGCATAACGATTTTTCATGCCCGGCAATTTTTTCTACCATTGTATTGATTCCTATAACTGATCAGCAAACAACCAGCTACACAGCGCTAAAGGATTTGCCGGGGCACGGCCCTCCTGTTTATTGTTTTTAAATAAACATTTATTTTTGCATCCTTATTTTGATTCAGCACTTCTTAATCTCCCCATTGTGAACACAAAATTATTTTCAAAAAATACAGGCTTTTATATATTTACTTGTGCATTTTTATTGATGAATACTATTTCATTTGCACAAACGGACAGCACGGCCACAGATTCTATTTTACTGAAACAGGTAGCGCAGGAAATGCAGGCCAATACTGCGCCGGAAAACGTTCCTCAACAAACCCGTTCTGGTATTAGCAGCAACCCGGATATTGGCGTGATAGGTGATTTCCGCACAGCATATACCAGCCTGGGCAACAAAAACTTTGATGCGTACCTCAATGAAACAGAAGTTTCTTTTCAGTCAGTTGTAGACCCTTATATCCGTGCGGATTTTTTTGTTTCTTTTTCGCGCGACCCCGAAACACATAAGTATGGTGTAGATGTGGAAGAAGGTTATTTAACCACGCTTTCTTTACCCGCGAAATTGCAATTGAAAGCCGGTAAATTCAGGGAAGCCGTTGGAAGGATCAACCCGATGCATCCGCATGCACTTCCATTTATAGATCTGCCCAATGCGTATGTAAATTATTTTGGCGAAGAAGGTTTGAATGATGAAGGCCTTTCCATTAGTTGGCTGACACCTGCAAAATTTTACCAGGAAATAATTTTCCAGGCAACCTCAGGCACCAATGAATCGCCGAGTTTCTACAGGGGCGATAACAACCGATTATTATACCTCGCACACCTTAAAAACTTTTTTACATTAAATGATAACACTACCTTAGAGTTAGGCCTCACGGGCATTTCAGGGCCAAATGATTCTTCGGCAGTAACCAATATCGGTGCTGTTGATATTACGTATAAATGGAAACCTGTGCAGATGAATACCTATAAATCACTTACCTGGCAAAGTGAATTTTTTTATAGCAATGCAAAATATTCATCGGATAAAGTCCATAATTCTTTTGGCTTATATTCTTTTATTGAAGACCAAATTGCCAAGCGTTGGTTTCTGACCGGGCGGTACGACTATGCGCAAAAGCCTTATGACAACAGCATTACAGAGCAGGCATATTCAGTGACAACGGGCTGGCTCGCTACAGAATTTCAAAAAATAGAACTCGAAGGAAAATATACAACATCCAACCTGGAGCCCAATTTTTATCAAATGTGGCTTCGCTGGATTTTCGTAATTGGCGCACATGGCGCACATCAATATTAAAAACAAAATCGAACTACATGAAAAAATCAATCATCATTTTTCCGCTTTGCTTCTTCATTATGTTGCAGTCTTTTGCAGGCCCCATCAAAGTGGTTACAACTACAATGGATTTAAAAAGTATTACCGAAATGATCGGTGGAAATAAAGTGTCTGTGCTTTCCATTGCAACTGGTTATCAGAACCCGCATTTCGTGGATCCGAAACCAAGTTATATTATTAGTTTATCCAACGCAGCTCTTTTTGTAACTGTTGGCCTTGATTTGGAAACCGGCTGGTCGCCTCAATTGCTGGCAAGTTCCCGGAATTCAAAAATTCAAAAAGGATCACCGGGTTATGTGGATGCTTCCCTTGGTATTGGTTTATTACAAGTGCCTTCTTCTGTAAACCGCGGCGAGGGTGATATACATATCTATGGAAACCCGCACTACTGGCTGGATCCATTGAATGGCAAAGTGATTGCGCGGAATATTGCAAATGGACTGGAGCGTATTGATCCTTCCAATAAAGATTATTATGAAGCAAATCTCCAGGATTTTTTTACAAAAATAAATACGAAAACTGCTGAATGGATAAGCAAAATGGCACCGTATAAAGACACCAAAATAATTGCGTATCATAATGAGTGGGTGTATTTTGAAAAAAGATTTGGATTAAATATTGTTGATTTCATGGAACCAAAACCAGGGATTCCGCCATCGCCATCTCAATTGGTAAAAGTGATCGGGGAAGTAAAAGCCAATAATATAAAAGTCATTATTTCATCGCCTTATTTTACAACATCATCTTCCGATGTAGTGTCCAAACAAACCGGTGTAAAAGAATTAACTTTGGCAACATCCGTCGGCGCTTTCCCTGAGATAAAAAACTATTTTGATTTGTTTGATTATAATATTGATCACCTCATTGCTGTCATAAAATAATTCGTCACAAAAATCCAATCGTATGTTTGACATGTTTCATTTATCGTTTATGGTCCAGGCATTTTCCGCAGCCATGATCACGGGTGTTTTATTGTCTTATTTAGGCGTGCATGTAGTTGGCCGCGGCATCGTATTTGTTGACCTTGCATTGGGCCAGGTTTCGTCACTGGGCGTAGCTTTCGCGGCATTTATTGGTACCGGCCTCACCTCTATTCCATTAATATTTACGCTGGTGGCCGCCTTGCTCATGTCTTTCATCAATATCCGGGATAAACGCCTGAAACAGGAAGCGATCATTGGTATTTTATATGCATTCACTTCAGCACTGACTGTATTATTAATTTCAAAAACCGCGCATGGTGATTCAGATATCCAGGAAGTTTTATTTGGAAATATTTTATCTGTAAGCTGGAGCCAGATACAAATGACCGGAATTGTTTTTGGTATTCTCTTACTTGCCCAAATTATTTTTTACAGGAAGTTTTCAGCCCTTACAGAATCTTTTGAAAATGGCGAGAACCATCTCGTTGGCATTTTTAATATCTGGAATTTTTTATTTTATATCACCATTGGTTTAGCAATTGTTTTTGCAGTAAAAATAAATGGTGTTATCCCGGTTTTTTCATACCTCATCATTCCGGCAGTTTCTGCAATCATGATATCAAAAAAGAAATCCAGTGTAATTATTATTGCAATTCTCATTAGCATACTTGGTGGATTTTTCGGGCTAAATTTTTCCTTTCATTATGATTTTCCGGCCGGTTCATCTATTGTTGTAGTGTTGGGCATTATTTTTATACTTGCTTCTATATACAGCCTGGTAAAGGGTCTCGGCAAAAAAAGAGATATAGAATTGGTGAAAAAATAGTTCTGCTTTTAAGCTTTTTATATGTTTTATCTCTTTCGATTTTATGTACAGAAATATTCATTGCTTATCCTGGGAACAGCATATTTCATTTTAGGTTGTCTTATTTATTTTCAACATTTAGGCACGGATATATCCAATATCGCTGGTATTGTTT
>JBAQJB010000472.1:0-3631 GCA_049289155.1 Chitinophagaceae bacterium | reverse complement strand
AATTCAAATTACTGCTCACAAAATTGATCAGGAAAGAAGTGCTTTCAATATTTTTTAAAATGATGGATGCTTCCGCGGGCATTTGAGGAGATAGCTGAATGATCTGGCCGGCGATTTCTTTTATACTACTGATATAGGGTTCGATATCTTCATCACCCGGTTTTGTTTCATCTTTTAATATTTCAATTTTTGCTTTGAAATAAGGTTCTTCTTCTACGATACTATCTATCCGGAATCTTTTTTTACCCTGAATGATAATTGTCGTTCCTCCATCCGGCATTTTTATCAGTTTCACAATTTTGGCCACCGTGCCTACTTCGCAAAGATCCTGGAAACCGGGCTCTTCAATATTGATGTCTTTTTGTGAAAGCACACCAATCATCTTATGATTTTTATACGCATCATTTACTGCTTTTATACTTTTATCGCGGCCCACAGTGATCGGTATTACAACACCTGGAAATAAAACGGTATTGCGCAAGGGCAGTAATGGTATGATATCCGGAATGACCATGTTTTCATCCTGCTCGTCTTCGTTTTCATTGATGGGAATAATATTTAGAAAATCTGCATCGTCCTCCATTTTTAAAAAAAATTGATCCTTCATATTTTTGAATTAGTTATAACGTCAAATTGACATATACCATGAAACATATCCAATTTCGCGGCATATTGCCTATAAAGTCAATTAAAATGCCAAAGCAGGAATGCTTGAATTTTATTAATAAAATGGCACAAAATGGCGCAAAAAAAAACATCCGTATGACGGATGCTTCATATAGATAAATTTAAAAATTACAGCAACCTGAAACCAAGTCCCAGTTGTATTTGCTGGTTTTTCCATTTATCTTTATTATCAATATCATTGATATTGCTTAAACCAATATTGTATCTTCCATACACTTTCAGGGAACCCAAATTTACCTGCGCACCAACTACGGCGGCAAAATCACCTGATTTAAAAGCATCCACTCCGTTTTGCAAAATAGTCTCATGCTTATTCATCAGGATACTATATTGAGGGCCTAAATTTATGGTAAGTAATTTGGTTAAGTTTATGCGCAGCAATACCGGGATACTTAAATAATTCAACGTTTTTTTCTGGCCGTTCAATGCCATATTATAAATATCTGTAGCATCACTGGCTACTGTTGTGTTGGTCTGATTGAATAAAACTTCCGGCTGAACACCCAATGTTTTACTGATATCGATCTCTGCAAAACCACCCAGGTGAAAACCAGCATTGAAGCCATCTTTGAAAGCTTGTCCCTCAATTTTACTAAGGTTCACACCTGCTTTCGCACCGAGGTGGAAATCCTGTGCATTGCCTGTTGTGCAGAAGCATGCAAAGCATGCCACGATAAAAAGTATTTTTTTCATACGTTTATTTTTTTGTTGAATGGCTAATTTTATGCCATGATCTTTTCACAAACGGTCCGTCCTTTTTACTATTGTTTAAATTCTTTTTTTCTAATAAAATATTAACAGCTTTATTTCCTGTTGAATGAAATTTTATTCTATAATTTTTAGAGGTGTATTTTAAAAAAATTTACGCAAGTTCTATTAAAGTTATTTCGGGCAAAATTCCTACACGGCCGGGGTAGCCGATAAATCCCCAGCCGCGGTTGACATATATCTTTTGATTTTTTTCTTCATATAAGCCGGCCCATTCTTTATAAAACCATTGCACCGGGCTCCATTTAAAATAGGGATTCTCCACGCCAAACTGCATGCCATGCGTATGCCCGCTGAGCGTAAGGTCAATGTCTGAATATTCAGGCCTGATCTGCGCATCCCAGTGGCTGGGGTCGTGGCTCATTAAAATCTTAAATGGATAATTTTCTGTTCCGGCATTTGCCTCAGCCAACTTCCCATACTTCGGAAAACTACCAAAAGCACTCCAGTTTTCAATACCGAGCAATGCAATTTTTTCTCCGTTTTTTTCCAATACCACGTGTTCATTCATTAATAAACGCCACCCAAGTTGTGCCTCGACTTTTTTCAGGTCTTCCAGGTTTTGTAATTTGGCTTCCGGGCTGGGCCAGGATGTATAATCGCCATAATCATGATTGCCCAATGTGCTGAAAACGCCCATGGGTGCGGTGATACGGCTGAAAACATCCATATAATCCTGCATTTCAATTGCCTTGTCATTGACCAAATCCCCGGTAAAAAGTACGATATCTGCTTTTTGTGCCAGCGCCAGATCCACACCCCTGGTCACCGCTTCTTTATTGGTAAAACTTCCGCTATGAATATCACTGATATGCAGGATACGAAGGCCACGAAAGGCTTTAGGCAAATTTGCAAAAGATAATTTTATTTTTTTAACGCGGTAATCATACTTGTTGGAGAAGCCATACAAGAGTGTCGCAAATAAACCGCCGCCCATTGCAATTCCGGCCCAGGTAAAAAAAACTGACCGGGAAATGTGGGTTCCAGAAGGTGCGAAATCTGCGCCTGTTTTGTAAAATGTTTTTCCCATCAGCCAAACTACACCGCGGCGCAGGTCATCCGCAAGGAAAAAAACAGCGCCGATCAGTTTTGCAAAAAACAAACCCACGATTATTGCAAAAATATAATTGCGCAATACGACATGTGATTCAAAATAATTGATAAAAGGATAAGACAACAAAAACAATAATGCCAATACTGAAACGATCCAAAAAAAATACGTGTACAGCATGCGGCTCCTGTCGCCGCCTGTAAAGACAGACCTTACGGCAAAATACACATACACATCAATCAACAAAATGATGCAGGCCACGACCCAAATCCCATTCCAGTTTCTCATCTAAATTTTTTGCAAAATAAACGACATTCTGTTAAACCATTCAAAAACAGGAAGAAGCTTATTTTTATTCATTACATTCAATCGATCCATTTTTAACAACGATATATCCACAGAATATGGATTAGATTGGGAAAAATGAAGGCGAAAAATTAATTTCGCAACTTCACTCTTTTTATGATCTGCAAATGATAAAATTCACTTTTTATGGCCATGCCTGTTTTTTAATAGAAACAGCCGGGAAAAAGTTGTTGTTCGATCCTTTTATTCCGGGCAATGAAGTGGCCAAAGATATTGCTATCAAAAAAATCGAAGCTGATTATATTTTCATTTCTCATGGGCATGCAGATCATACCGGCGACTTATTGGAAATCGCTAAAAATACAAACGCATTATGTGTTGCACCCGCAGAAATTGCCGGGTGGCTTGAGTCAAAAGGTATTTCAAATGTGCACGCGATGAATCATGGCGGCCCGATAGAATTTGACTTTGGAAAAGTCCGTGGTGTGAATGCCATTCACTCTTCCTCTTTTGCCGATGGTAGATATGCCGGCAATCCGATGGGTTTTGTTTTCAATACCCATGATGGTAATTTTTATTATGCAGGCGATACAGCATTGACAATGGATATGCAATTAATTCCACGTTGGAGCAAACTGGATTTTTCTATTTTACCAATTGGCGGAAACTTTACCATGGATGTGAATGACGCGATCGTTGCTTGTGATTTTTTACAATGCAAAGAAGTGGTAGGTGTACATTACAATACATTTCCTCCAATAACAATTGATACAACGAAAGCGCTTGAATTATTTCAGCAGGCAGGAATGTATTTAATGC
>JBAQJB010000471.1:0-1909 GCA_049289155.1 Chitinophagaceae bacterium | reverse complement strand
TCGAAGTTTTAAATGATCAACAAAAAAACGATATCAGCCTGGAATCCACGCTGCTGCCCGTTTCTGTAAAGACCATTGAAGCCATTGGTGGCGGGAGTGTGCGTTGTATGATGGCTGAAATTTTTTTAGAAAAAAGACCGGTTAAATAATTTCCAAAATTTTATCTGCAGTTTTTACAAACTTCCCGATCGCATCACCGGTATAGCATTTATATTTTTTTAAAACTTCTAAAACTTCTTCCAATTCATTTCTCGCAACAGCCAGCATCAATCCGCCATTCGTTTGCGGATCGGGCAATACTGAAAATGCTTCCATCACATTCACACCTTTTCCAAAACTAATTTTTGCGCTATAACTATTCCAGTTTCTGAATGTGGCATCCGGTACAATACGCTTTTCAAGATAGGTTTTTACGCCGTCCATGAGTGGCAATTTAGTATACTCCACAATTGCTGAAAGACCGCTGCCTGTGCACATTTCAATCAAATGCCCGGCAATGCCAAAACCTGTAATATCCGTCATGGCATGCACACTATCCAATTCCGATAAAGCTTCACCCGCTTTATTTAAACTGGATAATTGTTCAATTAATTTTTCTTCATGGGCCATATCTATCAAACCTTTTTTTACAGCAGTTGATAATATTCCTGTACCAATTGGCTTGGTGATCAAAATCAAATCACCTTCTTTCGCGCCATCATTTCGCTTTAAATTTTTTACCTGCAACCAACCGTTTACTGAAAGCCCGAAGATGGGTTCTGTGGTGTCAATACTATGCCCGCCGGCAAGAGGAATGCCTGCTTCTGCACAAATTTCCCGCGCACCTTCGAGCACTTTTTGCGCGAGCTCTAAAGGTAATTTTCCAATCGGCCATCCGAGTATCGCCAATGCCAGTAAGGGTTTCCCGCCCATCGCATACACATCGCTGATTGCATTGGCTGCTGCAATTCTTCCAAAATCATACGCATCATCCACAATGGGTGTAAAAAAATCTGTCGTCGCAATCAAAGCTTCAGTATCATTTATTGCATACACAGCCGCATCATCATTGGTACCATTCCCGATCAATAATTTTGCATCTGTTGCAGCTTTACTTCCTGCTAAAATATTTTCCAAATCCGCAGGAGAAATTTTACAACCACAGCCCGCACCTTTTGAATATTGGGTCAGTTTAATTTTTTCTTCCGTGTTATTATTGCTTGTTTTATTTTCCATCTTATATTTATTGTATAGCATCTTCGAGCAAACCGGCATTTAATGCTGCATCTGTTTTTAATGAATTGACCGTATGCAATTGTGCAGTAAAATTTTCCCTGTTGGGCAAATTTTTAAAGTAACAACGATCGTAGTATTTTAATAAAATTGAAAAACAATTTTCCAAATCACCTGCTTCTAAAAAAGCAATTGCATTTTTTGTTTCCAGTCCGCCCAACCTTTTTTGAATTCGTTCAATTGCATCGCGCAGATTTTCTTTTTTATATTTTCCATATTCCTCTACGATATGTGAAAGCCTTTCTTCAAAAGGAATATCTATAAAAAAAACCGGCGCTGCACGCATGCAATTATAAAATGTAGCCGGAATATTCAATGCACCGATGCGGCGGCTTTCATCTTCTACCCAAATATTGGTTTCTCCTTCTACATTCATTTTCCAAAGCGTATCAGCCAAAATATTTTCAAACATTTCCTGTCTCGGTTGCGGCGCATCATCCAGGTTTCCAAATGCTGATCCTTTGTGGCAGGCAATTCCTTCCAGGTCTACAACAGCGTGATTTTTTGTTTGCAATTCCTGCAAAATTTCAGATTTTCCACTGCCTGTATAACCGCCTAAAACGTAGAGCGCATAATCTTTTTCCAATTGCTCCAGCGCCCAGTGACGAAACGTTTTATAGCCACCTTCCAGTACAAA
>JBAQJB010000470.1:0-3933 GCA_049289155.1 Chitinophagaceae bacterium | reverse complement strand
ACAGCCAGCTCCGGTGAAAAAGTTTTCTGTGGCCCGGTGGATGATCCTTTCTATGTGGACCTGGGAGGTATCTTCGATCTCGGTGATGCCCCACGCCAAACAACTCCATCTTCTGATGGCCTTGCCTGCAAAAACGTTTCTACTATTGCATTGCAAATTCCAATTAATGAATTACAAAAAGACCATAAGTCTGCTGCAAAAGCAACTTCGATCCTTGATCCGAATTATGTGATCGGTGTATGGGCTTCTGCAAGCCGTCAGAGCATGCGCGTTTTAAATGGCGATGGCACGGAAACAAATTCAGGCAACTGGGTACAGGTTTCCCGTCTCGGTATGCCACTGACTAATGAAGCAGTTATTCCAATTGGATATAAAGACAAATGGAATTCAATGACGCCGTATGAAGACCTTGCCAACCTGGCTACTTTTGGTAATTTCTTCTACAATCCGGAACTGGCTTTGTATATGGATGATGCACAATTTGGTACTGCGATTCCTGCTTTACAAAAACTGCGTATCCAGAAAAACTCCCTGGGTGCTTACGGTTTTGGAAATGGACAGGATGGCTTATATGCTTTAAAAGGAACATCAGCTTTAGATGGAACTGCATTAGCTGAAAATGCTTTTGGTGGTTTATTACTGCCTGGTCCCGGACAACCAAGATCTGTTGATCTATGGCCTATTTTCCATACAGGTGTTCCAAACCTCGCGCCTTATCAATTGGCTACAGGAAAAGGTGGAAATCCATTAGCTGTTGGTAAACCATTTATTAATAATTTTCTTCCGAATGGTGGTGATATGCTGCGTTTGAATATGGCCGTTCCGCCAACACCAAGGGATAGCAAGGATTTCAACCCGGATGGTTTGATCCGCGCTGCAGTATTGGGTTTACTGGATCCAAGGTTTAATAAAAATACCGATATCCAGATGATTCCAAATATGGATGGCTTCCCCAATGGCCGCAGGCTGGAGGATGATGTTACCCGTATAGAATTGCAGGCAGTAGCCGGCGTAGCACTTGCTGCGATTGGACTTCCTTATGATGATTTTAAAGGAAACCTGGTAACTCCACAGTTATTGAAAGTATTAGTCTATCATACTGGAGTTAATAAAAATGACACTTCATTCAGGGCGACTTTCCCTTATGAGCAATTACCATGGAGTGGTACAAGCCCAACTTGTGGTTGCAATGTTGCCCAACAAAATAATCCGGGTGACGATGCATTGCCTTCTCAAAATTTCTCCAACACAATTACAGGAGCTGAAGTGAGCGCGCCATCATTCGTGGCTTCCGCTTCACCAAATCCTTTTGTGTCCAGCAGTACTATAAAGTATCGCGTGGAAACTTCATCCGATGTACAGATCAATGTACTGGATGTAAATGGAAAAGTGATTACTACATTAGTACAGGGAAATCAAAAAGCAGGTACATATACTGTCAATTGGAATTCAGGAAATACAGCACATGGTATTTATTATATCAATGCTGTGATCAATGGTCAGCTCACACAGAGTTTGAAAATTGTGAAACAATAATATGAAAATTGCGGGCCGCCCTAACAGGGCCGGCCTGCATTTTTATTCAAACCGGGAAACATTTCCCAAAAATTTATGACGATGAAAAAGAAAAATATTTACTTAGTCTTATTGATTGTTTTCGCCGCTTCTATAGCTGCCATTATATATAATTATTCCATAAAAAATAAAACAACGAATCCGGAAACCTATGCATTTTTACCGCGTACCGGTGAAGCCGCCAAAAGCCCTGAATGGCAAAAAGTAAAGGAAGATTCTTATAAACTTTTTCAAAAATTAAAAGCGGATCCCAATGACAGCAAATCCCTGGCTTCTCTTGCCACAATGTATATCCGTGAAGCGCGTGTAACTGCCAATTATGCTTACTATGATAAGGCCGCACTCGCTACTATTAATAAAGCGCTGCAAATAAATCCGCAGGATTTTGAAGCACTCACTTTGCAATCATTGGTGTATTTATCCCAGCATCATTTCCAGGATGGATTGTCAATTGCCGAAAAAGCAAAAGCGATCAATCCGTATAATTCATTTGTATATGGTTTATGCGTAGATGGAAATGTAGAAACAGGAAATTATAAAGATGCGGTAGCAAATGCGGATCAGATGTTATCCATTCGCCCCGACATGCGTTCTTATGCAAGAGCTTCTTACCTGCGTGAAATTTATGGGGATTATCCCGGCGCTATCAAAGCCATGCAAATGGCTGTGGAAGCAGGTTCTCCCGGCGATGAAGGTACAGAATGGTCCCGGGTAGAATTGGGCCAGTTGTTTGAAAACACAGGTGATATGCAGAATGCAAAAATGCATTATACCATTGCGTTGGAACGCAGGCCTGGATACCCTTACGCCCTTGCAGGCTTAGCCCGGATCGCTGCTTCAGAAAAAAATTATGGCATGGCAATGAATTATTACACGCAGGCAGATTCTGCAGTTACAGATTTTAAAATTAAAGAAGGCATGGTTGATTTGTATAATGAAATGGGGGAGCCGGCAAATGCAGTTGCTTTAGAGAAAAAAATTATTGAAGCAATGACCAAAGAATCTCAGAGTGCGAATAATGATCAGAATATCGGGCACTATGTAGATAAAGAACTGGCTTATGCATACTTGAAAATAAATGATTATGAAAATGCGCTTTCACATGCATTACTCGAATACAATCGCCGCCCGGATAATATTGATGTGAATGAATGTGTGGCCTGGGTTTATTATTCCAAAGGAGATTATGAAAAAGCATTGCCGTATATCAAAGTTGCTTTGAAAACAAATTCAAAAAACCCGGTATTGCTTTGCCGTGCGGGACTGATTTATGCAAAGGCAGGGGAGAAGGCACTCGCTAAGACCGTGTTGCAGGAAGGGCTTCAGAAGAATGCAAATATTGAAACTGTATTGCGCAACCAGAGTACAACTACATTACAATCGTTATAATTTTTATATTGAATTTAAATTTTGAAAAAAGTGCAACCAAATTTTTCTCATAAAAACAGTATCCGATGCATTGCCGGCATCATCATTTTCATGCTGGCTGCATTGCCTGTTTTTGCGCACCCGATCAATGTTGCAATGGAGCGCGCACCCACAGGAAGTGTTGTTTGGTTTTATTTTAAAATGGGTGTTACGCATATCATTCCTTATGGGTTTGATCATATACTTTTCGTTGTCAGCTTATGTTTATTAAGTAATAAAATTAAAACCATTCTCTGGCAGGCTTCTGCATTTACAGTAGCACATTCCATCACCCTGGCGTTAAGTGTGAAAGGAATTATTGTAGCGCCCGGGCAGGTGGTAGAGCCGATCATCGCTTTATCGATCGTGTTTGTAGCGATTGAAAATATTTTACTCAGTGAATTAAAACCCTGGCGGATACTGATCGTTTTCTTTTTTGGCCTTGTTCATGGATTAGGATTTGCTTCAGCTTTAAGTGAAGTAGGCATTCCGAGAAATAATTTTTTCACTTCCATTCTGTCTTTCAATCTAGGTGTTGAAATTGGACAGATCGGTGTGATTGTATTTGTATTTGGGTTCTTTATTATACCATTAGGAAAAAGGCCCTGGTTCAAACAAAGATTTGTTTATCCCCTTTCCGTTCTCATTGCCATCATTGCATCTTACTGGACCGTGGAGCGGTTGATCAATTAGAGATTGAATTTTTCCAGCTAGTGAAATGTTTATCTGGGAAAATAGTAAGAATATATTTTATTGGTTATATTGATTTGTAATTGCATAGTGTTTTTACTTTTAAGTTTTCCAAATGTTCCGGTGTAACATCTTGTGTGTAACATTGCTATGGAAAGAGTTTCACGCGTTCCGGAGGAACGCTTCGTGTTCATTTGATGGCCTAAAACATGTATAACATTGAATGTTGAAATACGATGACCATCGGGAGCAGATTTGTAT
>JBAQJB010000469.1:0-5325 GCA_049289155.1 Chitinophagaceae bacterium | reverse complement strand
AAAATTCAGCTATGATGATGCTTTTATATTTGTGTTAACCAGGAATCGTGCGGGAGAAATGGGTATAGATGCTATCAATATTTCAACGGGTTTGTTTGATCATATTTTACAGCCTGCAAAAAGAATTTTAGGCAACCCTGTTGTGCAGGGCGACACTATTTTATTTACATCGGTGCATGATGAAGTTCAGGAAACATGGGCGTATGAAATAAATTCTCGCAAATTATTTACAACAGGAATCAGCGGCCACAATATATCACAGGCAAGCTTATTTCCAGGTGGAAATATGATTGCTTCTGTATTTACATCCAATGGTTACCGCCTTGCTGAAATTAAACCAATATGGAAAGAAATAGACAGCCCGGATACGTTAAAAGGTTTGTATGTGCAAAAGCCTTTTAATCGGGAAGAAAATGCATTTTTAAAAAATTTGCAGGCACCAAATTTTGAAGTGAATGCGTATCATAAATTTACCCATCCATTTCATTTTCATAGTTGGAACCCTGTGATCAATGTACCGGAATATGGTATTAATGTATATGGCCAAAACATTTTAAATACGATTCAATCAACATTATTTTACACCTATAATTCCAATGAAAAATTTCACCAGCTTGGCATCAATGAAATATATGGCGGCTGGTTTTTTGAACCGTTTTTTGGCGTGTCACAAACATGGCATAGA
Source organism: Chitinophagaceae bacterium (assembly GCA_049289155.1). Taxonomy (GTDB): domain Bacteria; phylum Bacteroidota; class Bacteroidia; order Chitinophagales; family Chitinophagaceae; genus JAFDXJ01. The sequence continues at coordinate 4,640 of JBAQJB010000469.1, read as the reverse complement.
AGTTTCAGTTTGAATGCGGATACCACTTACTCGTGGAATGAATTGAACACGAGCGCCGGTCTTCGCTTACCGTTGAATCTGAGTGGTGGCAAGCAATACAGGCGTCTCGAAACGAATATCGCTTTTCATTATAACACAGTGGACTGGACAGGGAATGCAAAAAATATTTATAAAAATTACGAGGTTCCGTTTATGCAATATAGCATAAGGTATTCGGGCAGTATTCAGCAGGCGAAAAAACAAATTTACCCGCATTTTGCTGAGAATATTTACGTACAATATAATCATACAATAAATGATCTTACGGCCAAACAATTGAATGTAAGCGCCCGCATTTTCCTGCCTGGCTTTTTTGTAACACATAGTTTGGTTTTACAGGCATCTATGCAAAACAGGGATACATTGCGCAATTATTTTTTTAGCAATATTTTTGAAGCGGCCCGCGGATATAATTCTTACCAGTTTGCACGCAACTGGAAAGTTGGCGCTACCTATCATTTTCCTTTGTTTTACCCGGATTATGGATTTAAAAATATCGTGTATTTGTTACGAATCCGCGCTGCTGTCTTTTATGATTATGCAAAAGGAGGAGGAGTTACTATAAAACAACAATATACGTTTCGGTCTGTGGGTGGTGAAATTTATTTTGATACAAAATGGTGGAACCAGCAACCCATCAGTTTTGGTTTTCGCTATAGCCGCCTTTTCGATAACCGCGCAACTTCACAACAACCCGATCAATGGGAATTTATAGTACCGGTAAATTTGTTTGTGAGATAAGATAATCCAGGATTGAAATAAAAAAAGCTTACCTGAATGCATCAGTGATCTTTTCGCACAAACCTGTTTCAATCATTTGCTCAGCGACTACGATCATATTATAAAATGCTTTGCTATTGCTGATTCCGTGGCCGATAATTACGGGCTTTGATATACCGAGTACAGGAATGCCTCCATAATTTTCATATTGAAAACGGCTCATATATTCATCGTTTTCAAAATGTCTTTCACGCGCAATATTATAAAAAGATTCTGCCATTTTCAAAACGACATTTCCGGTAAATCCATCACAAACAATTACGTCACCTGAATCATTAAATATATCGCGGCCTTCGATATTCCCGGAGAAATTGATCTGCGTATTTTCCTTCATTAACGCATGCGCGGCTTTAGAAAGCAGGTTGCCTTTTTCTTCTTCTTCTCCCACATTCAGCAACGCGACATGGGGATTTTTTATATGCAGCATATACTGCGCATATAAACTTCCAAGAATTGCAAACTGGTTCAGGTGTTCCGGTTTGCAATCTGTATTCAACCCTGCATCCAGAAGTAAACCGTTACTGCCATTGAGTTTGGGAATGATGGTTCCAATAGTTGGGCGCAAAACACCTTCAACAGGTTTCAGCATCAGCATGGCACCAATCAGCATTGCGCCTGTATTCCCCGCGCTGATAAATGCATCCGCCTGGTTTTTGGCAAGCAAATGAAATCCGATAGTGATGGATGAATTTTGTTTTTCTTTCAGGGCTTTTGCAGGATGATCGTTATAGCCAATTATTTCCGGTGCGTGTATAATTTTGATGCATGGATTACCTGCCAGGTTTTCACCAGAAAATAAATCTATCAAAATAGGTTCATCGCCCAGGCATAATAAAGTGGATGGCTTTTCAGTGACTGAAAGGTAATAGCGGATGCCTTTAATAGCTTCCAGTGGCGCGAAGTCGCCTCCCATCATGTCAAGAGCAATCGTCATAAATTTTTACGCGAATGAATGAAAGAAAATAGGAAAGCATTTAGGCTTTCAAAGGCGCTTTCTCGGAAACTAATTTTCCTTTGTAATACAGTTTTCCTTCACTCACATGTGCACAATGGCGCACATGCATTTCACCTGTAGTAGCATCTTTGCTCAGTGTGACTTCTTGTGCTACATAGTGTGTCCTTCTTTTTGCGCTGCGCTGTTGCGATTGCCTGCGTTTGGGATTTGGCATACTTTAATTTTTATATTCTAAAAAAAATTTATTTCAATTTAAACAAAAAAAACCATCAGTTTTTAAACTGGTCTAATCCTTTCCATACATTAGACGAAGTATTTTCCGTTGCATTTTTTTTCATTTCCTCCAGTTTCTTCAGCACTTCCGGGTTACAGCCCGGTTCCCCGTTTTCCTTTATTGCACAAATTTTTTGCAATGGAATACTCAGGTTGATAAATTCATAAATCCAGTCTCCCAAGAACAAATGGCTTTCATTGCGCCCGATATAATAAATATCAGGATCCATTTCTTCATCATTCATACGGTCAGGGTCTTCCGCCATCTTTACAGTGAGCTTGAATTCATCCCAAAGTTGCACGGTAAGCGGATCCCCACACCTGTCACAAACCATATCGGCCTTTCCATCCACATCAAAAACCAGCATCATGAAATTTGATTTCTTATCCAGTTTTAAGCGGACGATAGCGTGGCAATTGGTAAAATCCTGTTCGCCATAATGTTCAAAAAACTTCCCATCAATCGTGTATTCAAATTCATGAATACCTGGCTTCAGCCCAACAAATGCAATTTCGTATGCTCTTCGGTGATTCATAGCCGGATTTTTGGGTGGGCAAAGGTATGAAAATAAAGTATTCCTGCAAAATATTAACGCTTTTATCTAATGGTTAAATGTGCAAAGGATAATTTGTGGGCAATTTGAATTCTTTTAATTTGCCTTTTTATATGTATGCTTAAAAACAAAACTAATAAGAAAAGGTTTTTGATCCCTTTTATTATTCTCCTCATCCTGGCGATTGCTATCAAAGTACTCTCCTATTTTCCTGTAACGATCGAACATTTTTATTCCAATGGTTTTTACCCTCCATTAAGCCGTGCCTTAAGAAAAATCACTGGCTTTTTACCTTTTAGCCTGGGCGATGTATGCTACGCTCTTGCGATACTTGTTTTCATTACCTGGCTGATTCGCGGCGTGGTTACATGGATTCAAAAAAAACCGCTCAGGCCTGTTTTTTATAAAGCTGTTAAAAAAATTATTCTTTGGAGCCTGGGCATCTATGTATGGTTCAATGCCGCATGGGGATTGAATTACAACCGGCTGGGCATTGAATATAAACTTGGGATTAATGTAAAGACCTATTCAACAGAAGAATTGGCAGACCTGAGTAAAACTTTGTTGATTCAATTAAATAAAACACGTATTGCTTTAGGTATTTCTCCCTCCTACCCTACGGTTAAAAATATGTATATGGAAACAGGAGCAGCCTATGAAGAAACAGCCCGCATATTTCCATTCCTCAGGTATCAAAACCCATCTATAAAAAGTTCTTTATTTGGAAACATGGGAAATTATTTGGGCTATCTGGGCTATTATAACCCTTTCAGCGGAGAAGCACAGGTGAATACAACTGTGCCGGCATTTATTATTCCGTATACTGTTTGCCACGAAGCCGCCCACCAATTGGGGTATGGAAGTGAGAGTGAAGCTAATTTTGTGGGATATATTGCGGCAACACATTCAGGCAACGCATTGTTTGAATACAGTGCCTATTATAATTTATTCGCCTACGCTAACAGCCAGTTATACCAGGTGGATTCTTTGTCGGCAAAAGAAAATATCGGCTTGCTGGACACTTTGGTAAAAGCGGATTATAAAACATACCGCGAATTTTTATTGGCACATCAAAACCCCATAGAGCCCGTAATCACGAAATTTTATGGCTTATTTCTACAAGCCAATAATCAACCACTTGGAATTCTTACATATGACGATGTAGTGGGCTGGCTGATCGCTTATAAAAACAAATTTGGAAAAATTTAAAGGGCAAATTGAAAGGGCAAAATTTTTTGCAAAGGGGTTAATAAATATTTAGAGGTGCCGGGTGAAACAGGGTGCCCGGAATAAATGAACCACATCAGCACTTAGATACAAAAGTTTTCACATAGCGTTTATTATTCGCCAGGTATTATAGAAAATAGATTATTCACTAAGGTTTTTTAGCCTTAGCCGATTTAACGGCCTAAACTTTAAAAATATTAATTTATAGGATTAAGTAGAACGAGCGCACTACAAAGTTGAATTGGGGTTTTTTCTTCGGCCTCAGAAAAAAAGCGTTAAGAAAATTTGAATGAATGCCGTTAAGAAATGAAATTGAAGTTACCAAAGTCCGGTAAAGCACTTTGCTTGTAAGTCGCACTACACCTGGGATATATTCAATTGATTGAGCTAATTTCATTTTAGGCAGACATTTAAATTTTTAGCTTTTTTTATGCAGCCTTGACTTTTTTGGTTACTTTTTTGTGTCAAGACAAAAAAGTAAATGAAAGGTAAGCCAATACGGGAATGGCTTGAGCTTAAAATACCTAATCCTATTAATTTATCTATGTGTTACTCTATGTGCCTATGATTCAATGTGGTTCAAATAGTCAGGTAATTCATGTAAGAAAGGATTTAATTTTATATAAATTTGTTGCAATAAATATTTGTGTAAACATGAAATATATAAAACATACGATCTTATTTTTTTCCCTTAGCCTGGTTGTATTTTCCTGTAAAAATGCGGGTGAAAAAAATACCAGTGATCCATCCTTAAAAGCCAATGATTCTTCTATACAGGTTGATACCGTTCAGTACCAGGAAAACGGTATTGA
>JBAQJB010000468.1:0-1961 GCA_049289155.1 Chitinophagaceae bacterium | reverse complement strand
GTACAACATCGGGTTTTGTGCAAGGCTGGCAGGACGTTGTCCTGCCCCGGCAGCAGCAAATCTCTCAACTTCAGTTCGGGTCTGGACGGAACACTATTGAACTTTTGTTGTTACCTTCAACTTTGGTAATTTTATTGGCGGTAGATATCGGGCTGGACATTATAAAATCCCAGCCCAGCAGCAAGCCGGATGCGTTGGCTGAAACCTAAAACAGAAATTCTAATAGAAATGAAATTTCGAATACTATTTATTGCTGTTTTATTCATTTCGACTCTTTCCTATGGACAAAAGTCAGATAGTTCATGGATAGATTTGAGATCCATTAAACCCCTTAGCTTTTTGCAATTAGTTAAAGGAGAAATTAAAAACCTAAACTTCATAACTGTTATTAATGATATTCCGGACAACTGGGTAACAAAAAATGATCTTGACAGCTTAATGAAGTTAATATCTTCAAAAGAAAAATGCAAATGCGCTGTAAGTGTGTTTTATTCTTATTTACTGACTACCGAGTCAAGCGACTTAGGGGGGTATGCAATATTGTTAATAAAATCATTTAAGGAAAAAAAGAAGTCTAACATTGGATTACATATTTGTCCAAAAACTAATAATGATGAAGTTGACATTTTAAATAAATGGTGGCTGGATTTCAATAAATAGGCTTCAGCTATTATTGCATTGCCGGCAATTTGGGCGGACAGTTATATTCTCAGCATTATCTTTACCAATCTTTAGCCATCGGCTTGACCGAATATTAATTCACTTTGCAGTCATAAGAAAATTTCGTTCCTTTATTCAGTAACATCAATCGGCGGCCACAGCATCAATTCCCAGGCTGTGGCAATGCCAAAACGTAAGCGGCAACTCGAAACTAACACCTCCCTATGTTTTTAAAAAAGAATAAAACTTAGACAGTGCAAGACAGCAAAATAATTTTAGGAATGATAATGCTTTTAGATGAAACTTCATTTGACCTTAACGTCTTCTTAGAAGACTATAATAATAACTATCCGTACAGAATAAATAAATTTTCAGGAGACAATTCTGCAATTGCATTTAAGATTGACAATGAAATGGTCACAATAGCACACATGCCATTGCCAATTCCATCAGGAGACATTGTAGAAACTGCCGAATACGCCTATAATTGGCAATCAGTTTTAGAGGATACGAAAGAATATAAAAGCCATTTGATTGTTTCAATTATTCAAGGTGGACATGACCAAATAAAACGTTTCAAAATATTTACGCAAGTTCTTTGTTCGTTATTACGAACGACAAATTCCGTTGGTGTTTATAAAGGGAATCAATCATTATTAATCTCGAAGGAAGAATACTTAAATGAAGCCTCATTAATAAACAATGATTATTTGCCACTTAACCTTTGGATTTATTTTGGTTTGCGCACAAGTGATAATGGCAATTCGGGATACACTTACGGACTTAAAGAATTTAATAAAACAGAAATGGAAGTTTTGAATTCATTAAAAAGTGTAGAAGATGTAAGAGGCTTTCTTTTCAACATGTCATATTACATTTTAGAATATGACGTGACATTTAAAGATGGGCAAACTTGTGGGCGCTCAGAAGAAGAAAGAATTGGTATTACAATTTCCAAGGGTAAATTTGTAGGTGGTGACACTTTTAAATTGGCATACTAAGAAAATGCCGCTTACATCGCATTGCGATAGCTGGGGCTGACGTGCATTTCATCAGCTTTTTGTTCACTGTTGGGCTGTAGTTCCGCGCTGAAAATTCATTGTTCGGCTTTTGTATTTATCTTCGGCTTTTGGTTCGTTATTGTGCTGACGTTCGAGCGAAAAGTTCATTGAATGCCAGCGCAGCAGCAAGCCCCCGACGTAAGCTGCTACTTTATGGAGACATTTCAAATTAGAGCATCATCTTGGGTTATTTACATCCTGACACTTCTAACAGTAATTTTCGCTGGGAGTGCATTAGGG
>JBAQJB010000467.1:0-2202 GCA_049289155.1 Chitinophagaceae bacterium | reverse complement strand
CAATGACAGTAACCTTATTATCTTAGTAACCAAAAATTATCCTTTAAAGTTTAAATCTTATTAGTTTATTACTTTATCACTATAAATAAATAAGGTTGGATGATTTGTATTCATGGACGGGTTACTACGATAATAAGGTTTGGAACTTTACTGAAACAAGATGCCTGTCAAATTTTTTTATTTAAAAAAGCAAGCCTCACAAAAAAATCTTACAAACGCTACACTTGGGTGGCAAAATTTAATTTTCCTGCACGTATTTACCTGTTTATCCACCGGGCAATGATGAACGCTCAACAATATTTATCTTTACCCACTCAACTATTTATATATGATCAAAATTGGTGTTTTCGGCGTTGGCCACCTGGGAAAATTTCATTTGAATAACTGGAAAGAAATGAACGATGTTGCGATCACCGGTTTCTTTGACCCGAATGATGAAACCGCTGCAGAAATTGAAAATAAATATGGTTTAAAACGTTTTACGAATGCCGCAGATCTAATGGATATAATAGATGCGGCCGACATTGTAGCGCCTACCGATAAACATTTTGAAATCTGTGAAATGGCCATTCGCAAAGGCCGCCACGTATTTGTGGAAAAACCATTAGCCAATACAATGCAGGAAGCCCGCCAATTGGTAAAAATGGCAAAGGAAGCGGATATAAAAATGCAGGTGGGACATGTGGAAAGATTTAATCCCGCATACCTCGCATTAAAAGATACACCACTCAATCCCATGTTCATAGAAGTGCACCGCCTGGCTCAATTCAACCCGCGCGGTACCGAAGTAAGCGTGATCCTCGACCTGATGATCCATGATATTGATATCGTGCTCAGCCTGGTCAAAAGCGATGTGAAAAATGTGTATGCAAGCGGTGTTGCCGTGATGACCGACACACCCGATATCGCGAATGTGCGCATTGAATTTCATAATGGCTGCGTGGCCAATCTCACCAGCAGCCGCATCAGTATGAAAAAAATGCGCAAAATGCGGCTCTTTCAAAAAGATGCCTATATCGGCATTGATTTTTTAGAAAAGAAAACAGAAATCATCAAACTGAAAGATGACCATGATAATGAAAAAGATTTTTCTTTTGACCTCGAAACGCCACATGGCATTAAAACAATTGTGGTAGCAAGCCCGGAAGTGAAACCCGGCAATGCGATCTATGAAGAATTGCACGCATTCATTCAATCCATCATTCAGAATAAACCAACCGCGGTAACAGAAATAGATGGATTGCTTGCCATGGAAGTGGCACATACAATTTTACATAAGATCAGCAATACACAAATGCCTGCATAATTATTTTCTTTACATGCATGAAACCATTCAAATAATTCCTTCGCATAAAATTGACCAGGCAAAATGGAATGCATGCATTGAACAATCACCGTCACCACTGATCTATGCCAAAACATTTTACCTGGATCATCTCGCGGATCAATGGCATGGAATTGTAATAGATGATTATTCTTGCGTAATGCCGGTTCCCTGGCGGAAAAAATATTCTATCCGCTATACGTACCAGGTTCCATTCATCCAGCAACTGGGTATTTTTTCTACACAGGAAAAACCTGTCGAAAGTCTATTCCTGCGGGCATTACAGCAGTTTTGTACCTATGGCGATTACACTTTTAATTTTTCAAACGGAAGCCCGTCAAAAGATTGCGTGTTAAAAAATAATTTTATACTGGAACTTTCTTCCTACGCTGCAATATCTGAAAATTATTCACCGGACCTTCGGCAAAATGTAAAGAAAGCCGCCAATCACGATTTGAATTACAGGAATGTTTCGCATGAAAAAGCCATTGATATTTTTTATGAATTGTACCATACAAAAACACCGCATGTAAGTAAAGAAACTTTTTCCAATTTCAAAAAGCTTTGTGACCATTTACATGTTTCAGCAAAAGTGCATTGCCGGGAAACTACAAATGTTCATAATGAAACACTTGCCATTGCACTTTTTTTGCAGGATGGAAATCGCATCTACAATATGATGAACAGCACACCAGTTTCCGGCAGAAAATTATCCGCCAATCATTTTTTAATGGATAAAGTGATTGAAGAATTTTGCGGGAAAGAGCTGGTACTTGATTTTGAAGGATCGGATATTGCGGGGATTAAAAGTTTTTATGAAAATTTCGGCGCTAAGCGGCAGTCCTATGCCAGCCTGCATTATAATAGATTGCCATGGC
>JBAQJB010000466.1:0-2794 GCA_049289155.1 Chitinophagaceae bacterium | reverse complement strand
ATGAAGGCTTTTATTTCGTATTCGCAGGAGGCTTCAAACGATTCGCTCTTACTGGGCGAATATGCACAATTGCAAACTGATAACTTAGAATCATACCGCGACAGTGCATTTTATTTTGGAGAAAAAGCCCTGGCGCTTTCAAAAAAATTAGATCAAAAATATTACGAGGGATTTATTCTCTGCGACATGGGTTATAATTATAACAATAGCGGCGATTATGGGAATGCATTGAAATGTTTCATCGACGCCACCAAACTGGCCAATGACAAAACGCTAAGTGATCATATTATAGCAACGCCTTTTATAAAATCCTATATACAAAAAGATACTGCTACCAACCGCAGGGAATTATTGGGCTGGATAAAAAATTCATTGGGCATTTTATATGGCCTTACCGGTAATTATGATAAAAAATTAAGTGAACTCCTGGAAGCGAAAAACCTGGTGGAAAATCATGTGACAGACAATTTTCTCATTGCCGGTATTTGCAGTAATATAGTGGATGTGTATTTGTATAAAAATCAATTTGACTCCGCTCTTTTTTATCAGCGTCTCACGATGAAATATGAAGTATTGACGGACAGGCAAAATTATAACGGCGTTTCATTGACAACGATTGGAGAAATCTTTCATGGAAAAGGCAGGCTGGATTCTGCAAAATATTATTTGTTTGAAGGCATAAAAATAATTGAAAAGCAGGATGAAAATACATTCAGCCTGGGGCAGGCATATATTTCATTATCCAATGTTTGTTATGATGCCAACCAGCCGGATTCCGGAGTGTATTATGCAAAAAAAGGGTTAAACCTCTACCGGCTTTCAGGGACGCTTATTCCGGAAACATTGGATGCCTACACTTCGCTGGCATTGAATTATAATAAGAATAAAAAATATGACAGCGCCTACAAATATATGGCCCTGTCAAAAAACCTGGGTGATAGCCTCAACCAGGACCAGCTGAATAATTTAAATAAATTTCAAAGCCTGGGTTTTGAGGAAAAATTAAAATTAAAAGATTTGGAAACGCAGTCCCTGGCCACTGAAAGCAGGAACAGGATTATCATTTTATCCATATTGATTATTGTTGTTTTGATGATTGCATTTATACTTTACCGGAATAATAAAGCCAAACAAAAGACGAATAAAGTATTGCAATCCGCATTGTCTGATTTAAATTCCACACAGGCACAATTGATCCAGTCAGAAAAAATGGCGAGCCTTGGAGAACTCACCGCAGGCATCGCGCATGAAATTCAAAACCCGCTAAATTTTGTAAATAATTTTTCTGAAGTAAATGCAGAATTAATTGAAGAATTAAAAGCTGAGAAATTAAAGCCTATTAATGAACGGGATGAAAATTTCGAAAATGAAATCCTCAATGATATCGCGGCCAATGAAGAAAAAATTAATCATCATGGCAAACGCGCTGATGCAATTGTAAAAGGTATGCTCCTGCATTCCAGGAAAAATACGGGCCAGAAAGAATTTACTGAAATCAATGCGTTATGTGATGAATATTTGCGCCTCTCCTATCACGGTTTACGGGCAAAAGACAAAAGTTTTAATGCGGATTATAAAATGGAATTTGATGAAAGCATTGGCAAGATCAATATCGTACCGCAGGATATGGGCAGGGTGCTGTTAAATTTATTCAACAATGCATTCTATGCCGTCAATTTAAAACTTAAAACGCAAACCGATCCATCTACTGGCAATTATAAACCACTCGTTTCGGTTCAGACAAAAAAATTGGTTGATGCCATAGAAATTAAAGTAAGTGATAATGGCAATGGCATTGCGCAAAAAGATGTAGAAAAAATATTTCAGCCATTTTTTACAACCAAACCCACGGGCCAGGGCACCGGGTTGGGTTTAAGTTTATCGTATGATATTGTGAAAGCACATGGTGGTACAATCAACGTGGAGACAATAGAAAATGAAGGCACCACCTTCCTCATTCACCTGCCTGTATAAAACCGGGATTTCAAATTATTGCTCATTTTCCCGTCCTCCAACAATCATTTGGTTTATTAGAAATTATTATTTCTTATAAAAGATTTCATCCTTTATTGTCTTTGTATGATTTTTTTTATGTATATATTTACTTTTTGATCTTACACCTTAAAACTCATTACCATGGCCACAGAAACTAAATTGCTGAACAAGGGGAAAACACCTTTTTTAAAAACAGATTTTGCAAAAATGGGCGGCACTGCCCTGTTGACTTCATTGATTTTTTTAGCGATTATTTTTTCTTCGGAGATTGCTGATATATTTAAACCTAAACAAAATCCGCTTTTCGCTAATGACCCAATTTCCGAATATACAATGGATACACTTAGAAAAAACTATCAAACAGGAGAGTACCCTATAAAAAAACTGAATGGAACTAAAGTTGATACTTTGGATGGCTTTGTTTTTACAAAAGATGCATTAAAAGAAATCTTATTACACAACAAAGTAAAAAGTAGTTTCCTTTCTTCAAAGAAAGCAGATGCTATCATTTTTTATATAGGCCAAGATGGGACTTTTCAGGATGACAAAGATCCAAGCATTCTTAGGCCTAATTATAAGATAATTGGAATTGGAATTACACAACAAGGGACTAATTCAAATTTAATTCTACCACCAAATCCAAATCGTGATGTTAAAGATGGAAATATAACATCCATTTACGATAAAGCCAAACCATGTCCGGGCATGGGCTGCCCACCGCCACCGCCACCGCATGAATAAATAAAACTAAAATGGCACTAACATTCTATGATTATTTTTATTATGGATCGCTAATCAT
>JBAQJB010000465.1:0-6390 GCA_049289155.1 Chitinophagaceae bacterium | reverse complement strand
TGAACAGGTGTACAAATAATTTTTTCCATGGCTGCTTCTAATGCTACCGCACCCTGAGTCACAGACAAAAGGTGCTTACCAGCGTACAAGATAAAGCATAGTTTTGAATTTTAAAACCAGTTGGCCTGATTATTATGTAGAGTTGCCGGGTGAACAAGGAATGCCCGGAATAAATGAACCTCATGGGCACTTGGAGCGGAACCACATAGGCACATAAATACATAGGATTTCACATAGGTTTTGATTGCCTGGTAATATAGATTATTTACTAAGGTTTTTCGACCTTCATTAAAAATATTTACTCAATGAAAATTTTAGAAAAAATTCCTTTTGGCTTCTGAAACAATTTTCTATGTGTTAAACTATGTGCCTATGTTTCTATGTGGTTCAAAAATGATATTTCTGTAATGTGAACATACATTCTTCGCAATAAACCCGGGCTAAACTGTTTATGAACCTCGAAAGCACAACCAATAATTGTATACATAAGCTCATTCAAATATTTCGTAGTTGTTCACATGTATTTATGTGTTGGGTTCAATCTTTTTGAACACGCCGCGTTAAGCGGTATTTTTATTAACTTTGACTTTATGAATCTCCAGGAACTGATAACAATTGACACAGACATTTTAGGTGGATTACCTGTTTTTAAAGGTACGCGTGTTCCTGTTGAGAGTTTGTTTGACCATTTGGAAGCAGGTGTTTCGCTTGACGAATTTTTGGACGACTTCCCAACTGTTTCAAAAGAACAAGCTGTTGCACTGTTGGATATAGCGAACAAATTGATAACGTCAAAAAATGTTGCCGAACTGTATGCGACTGTTACTTGACGAAAATTTACCAAAACGATTAAAGAATGACTTTCCCGGACACGAAGTATTTACAGTTCGCGACAAAGAATGGAATGGCATCAAAAATGGCGAGTTACTTAACCTGTTGCTTGAGAACGATTTTGATGCGTTACTAACTTTTGACAAAAACTTACAACATCAGCAGAACTTTTTAAAATATACAGTAACGGTTTTTGTTCTGACAGCAACAATTAATCAGTATGCTGTATTGACTAAATTAACGTCACAAATAAACGAATATCTGAACGACAGGAAATTGCCATATGGTCCAATCGTTATTTCAAACGGCTAAGGCATGCGCCCATCAAGCTATTTCACAATAGTGCGGCTGACGAAAATGGGCTCAAATTCAGAAATTCAATTTAACTTTTGTTCGAAAAACATAACTGGCAATTCGTTATTGCCGCACCATCACAAACCGCCGAACGTTTATCTATGTGCCTATGATCCTAAATGGTTCAAAATACTAAAAATAACCAAAACCGGCCTTGGTTTTCTTAGCCTAAATGGCCCTTTTTATACCTGCAGGAATATATTTACATTCTTATTTTGTTTTCTCAGTAACTGCTTTTACCTTTGCCGTCCGAAAAATTAAAGGTTTATAATGCCAACAATACAGCAATTAGTAAGAAAAGGCCGCACGATCATCCGGGCCAAAAGCAAATCAAGGGCGCTCGATTCCTGCCCGCAACGCAGGGGCGTATGCACCAGGGTATATACAACTACGCCTAAAAAACCGAACTCAGCATTGAGGAAAGTGGCGAAAGTAAGGCTCACCAATAAGATCGAGGTGATCGCTTATATTCCGGGTGAAGGCCATAATTTACAGGAACACTCCATCGTATTGATTCGCGGTGGCCGTGTGAAAGATTTACCCGGTGTTCGTTACCATATCGTTCGCGGAAGCCTCGATACAGCCGGCGTTAAAGACCGTAAACAAAGCCGTTCCAAGTACGGTACCAAGAAAGAAAAAGCAAAGAAAAAATAATTCATCCTCAATTAATTCATTGAAATATGCGGAAAGCGCAAGCCAAAAAATTACCCTTAGCTCCTGATGACAGGTACAACGATAAACAGGTTACCCGGTTTATCAATAATATTATGTGGGACGGGAAAAAGAGTACAGCGATCAGTTCTTTTTATACAGCCATGGACAAGATCACCAAACAAACCGGTGAAGAAGGCTATGAAATCTGGAAACGTGCATTGGCAAATGTTACTCCATCTGTAGAAGTACGCAGCCGAAGGATCGGTGGCGCTACATTCCAGATCCCTACGGAAGTTCGTGCAGACAGGAAGATTTCATTATGTATGAAATGGATCATTCGCTACAGCCGGGAGCGCAATGGCCGTACCATGGCAGATAAACTCGCCAATGAACTGATCTCTGCCAGCAAGGGTGAGGGCGCAGCTTTTAAAAAGAAAGAAGATACACACCGGATGGCAGAAGCGAATAAGGCTTTCTCCCATTTCAGGATCTAAGTATTTATTCAAATAAATTTTTAAAGCCCGCACATTGCGGGTTTTTTAATGTGCCTGGTTTGAATTTTTTTTCGCTTATTAAATGCCAGGATGATTAATAAAAAAATTAGCCCTGAAATTTTAAACGCTTAATAATAATTTTGATGTAATCTGGGAAAACCCGAAGGATTGAAATTAATATAGTATAGAATTACAAATGTTCATTGTTATTCCTTCACTCCCGCTTGCTGCAAACTGATAAGCCGCCGTTTTGTGTAATTTACCTGATAGTTATTGAAATTTTACGCCCAAGGCCATACTCTAAAAGTTTGTACAATGTTGAGAGTTGGATGTCGCTGTGTCCATTTTCAATTCTTGAGATAAAACTTTTTTTTGTTCCGGTTTTTTCTGCTAACTGTTCTTGTGTCATTGATGCAAGCCGCCTTTCTTCTTTGATAATCTCTCCAATAGCGAATGCTTTTGATTTAATTTCAAATTCAGTACGTTTTGCCGTTCCCATTTTTCCGTATTGACTGTCAAGATGTTCGTCAAATGTGGTTATATTTTTATTTTTTATTTTTAGTGTTGCCATCTCTTTTTGTTTTTTGTTTTTCGTCAAAATAATCAGCTTTTATTTTCAATGCTCGTTCTATTTCTCGTGTTGGAGTTTTCTGTGATTTCTTTTGAAATCCGTTAAATAAGACAATGAGTTGACCTTCATCAAAGCAACAGAATATCCGGTAAATATTTCCCTGAAGCTCAATTCGTATTTCATATAGTCCTTCCGTCCCTTCTAAATGTTGAAAGAATTTCCTGGGTATCCTTTCAGCAACTGTAACAACAAACAGGACTTGGTCCATCTTTTCCTTAACTTTTGTAGTCTGTTCATTTGCAAAGTCAAGGAAATATTTTTTGTAGAAAATAATCTGCCGTATCCGTTCTATTTTATTGTTCCGACAAAGTTAACGAATAATGGAACATGAAGAATTGTTTTGCAAAAAGTTTCTTCTGAAGTGTGAAGTCGGAAATGGCTGTTTCTAAGATCAAATTCTCATTCTTATAACTTATTCTGCTTATGTGGTAATAGAAAATGCCTGTCAGTGATAACCCTGCCTCGGTGGGTTTGATCTTTTACCCGGTTTCTTATTTCGGCTATAATCATAACACTCTTTCAGGCTTTTATTTCATCCGACGGTTCTGAAGAAGTATCATTTCACTTAACATATCAAAATATTAATTCGTTTTTTATACAAATCATCGCTCCTTTTTCATTTTATTTAAATACCTTTGCGCCGCTAAAAATACAAATGAGGTGTAAAAAAAATCGTATACACCAGGTATGAATTAGCCGTTATGAGGGCAAAAATCACAGCATATTAATATTTCGTACGTAAGGAAATATTCATTTATATACATTCAAAAAAAATTCCCTCCCGGGAAGGCTTTCATAAAAATAAATACAAATAAAAATGGCAGATCTCAGGTTACAAAGAAATTTTGGTATCGCCGCGCATATTGATGCCGGTAAAACAACTACTACAGAACGCATCCTGCGCTATACAGGCATGATCCATAAAATAGGCGAAGTACACGATGGCGCTGCAACCACCGACTGGATGGAGCAGGAAAAAGAACGCGGTATTACCATCACCTCCGCGGCAGTTAGCTGCCAGTGGAATTTTCCTATGGTGAATGGTAAATCTGATGCGAATACAAAAAGTTATTATTTCAATATCATTGATACACCCGGCCACGTGGATTTCACCGTGGAAGTGGAACGCTCCATGCGCGTGCTCGATGGGCTTATTGCATTGTTCTCCGCCGTTGATGGCGTAGAGCCTCAAAGTGAAACGGTTTGGCGCCAGGCAAACCGCTACAATGTACCACGTATTGGTTTTGTAAATAAAATGGACCGCGCAGGTGCAGACTTTCTCAATGTTGTAAAGCAGGTGAAAGAAATGCTGGGTGCAAAAGCAGTGCCACTGCAATTGCCCATTGGCGCGGAAGATAATTTCAAAGGTGTGGTCGATTTGATCAGCATGAAAGGAATTATTTGGGATGAAGTAACAGAAGGTATGACGTACGAGGAAATCCCTATCCCGGAAGATCTGAAAGAAGAAGCTGAATTCTGGCGTCAAAACCTGGTGGAAGCAGTAGCTGAATATGATGATAACCTGATGGAGAAATTTTTTGATGATCCTAATAGTATCACTTCAGAGGAACTGCATGAAGCTATTCGTAAAGCTACGATCGACCTGAGCATCGTTCCTATGATGTGTGGTTCTTCATTTAAAAATAAAGGCGTACAAACTGCACTGGATGCGGTTTGCCGGTATTTACCTTCACCAAAAGACATTGAAGCCGTTACAGGTATCAATCCTGAAACGGGTGAAGAAGTACAGCGTAAACCGGATGCAAAAGAACCATTTGCTGCACTGGCTTTTAAGATTATGACTGACCCGTTCGTGGGAAGGCTTGCATTCTTCCGTTGCTATTCCGGCCATTTGGATGCGGGTAGTTATGTACGCAATATGCGCAGCGGAAAAAATGAACGCATCAGCCGTATCATGAAAATGTTTGCCAACAAACAAAACCCGATTGACTTTATTGAAGCCGGTGATATTGCGGCAGCAGTGGGTTTTAAAGAAATAAAAACCGGTGATACATTGTGTGATGAAGATCACCCGATCATTTTGGAAAATATGTTTATTCCCGAGCCGGTTATTTCCGTTGCCGTAGAACCTAAAACGCAGGTGGATGTGGACAGGATGGGAATGGCTATTGCCAAACTCGTGGAAGAAGATCCAACATTGCGCGTAAAAACAGATGAAGATACAGGCCAGACCATTCTTTCAGGAATGGGTGAATTGCATTTGGAAATTATTGTTGACCGTATGCGCCGGGAATTCAAAGTGGAGATCAACCAGGGCAATCCGCAGGTAGCATATAAAGAAGCATTTGGCAAAGCCATCGAACACCGTGAAATTTTGAAAAAGCAAACCGGTGGCCGTGGTAAATTCGCCGATATTCAATTTGAGATCGGGCCGGCTGATGAAGAATGGCTGAAGGAAAATGTAGGAAAACACTTCCAGTTTAAAAATGATATTTTCGGTGGCTCTATTCCGAAAGAATTTGTTCCGGCGATCCAGAAAGGTTTTGAAACTTCCATGACCACCGGTGTTCTTGCCGGTTACCCAATGGAATCCATGAAAGTGCGCATATTTGACGGAAGTTTCCACCAGGTGGATTCCGACTCTATGAGTTTTGAATTGTGTGCCAAAGGAGGTTTTCGCGAAGCGGGAAGAAAAGCAAAGCCTACATTGCTGGAGCCGATCATGAAGATAGAAGTAGTAACGCCTGATCAGTATATGGGAGATGTTACGGGCGACCTGAACCGCCGTCGTGGAATGCTGGAAGGTATGGACACGCGTGGAAATGCACAGGTGATCAAAGCCAAAGTTCCATTGAGTGAAATGTTTGGCTATGTTACGCAGTTACGTTCTTTATCAAGTGGCCGTGCAACATCTACTATGGAATTTTCACATTATGCACCGGCGCCAACAACTATTGCAGAAGAAGTTATTGCAAAAAGTAAAGGCAAGGTGAAGATCGATGATTAATTTTATTATGACCTATATCAAAAAGCTCCGAAATTTTCGGGGCTTTTTTTTGCCATTGTTGGTCGCCTGACCAATAATATCGAAGTCGCAAAATGACGAAGAAAAAAATTCATTAAAAAGACAACCCTTTTATTAATTATTTTGCCATTGTTGGTCGCCTGACCAACAATATCGAAGTCGAAAATATTTAAAATTATTTTCAAAAGAAGTAAAGAAATAAAGCTGATCAAAAAAATGAACACTATCGAATATCATCACGGAACAAAAGCTGAAGTCTCAGATGTTATGCAGCTCAATCAAGGCGTTAAGAAAAGTGTCGACCTTCTTTTCATCTTGATCCCCGATAACGATCGGGACTAAACTTTTCTATCAAGAGAAAAGTAAGAAGAATATTTTGCCATTGTTGGTCGCCTGACCAACAATATCAAAGTCGTGAATTGGCGAAGAAAAAAATTCAA
>JBAQJB010000464.1:0-1922 GCA_049289155.1 Chitinophagaceae bacterium | reverse complement strand
TGTTTATTAACTGATATAAATTTTTCTACTTCTGATAATGGCATAAGATCATAATCATCAGCAAATACATAATCGCACCAACCTGTAGACACTCTCATTTCCTTTGCTCTGATAGTTCCACACACATCAAGTTTATAAGTGGGATTATAAGTGCCAATTCCAACATTGCCTGATCCGGTCAACGACATTACATCGCCATAGCTACTGTTATAAAAATTCAATCTTGCATCATTAACTATATTACTGGTTAATCCCGCAACGGTCCAATAAGAAGCGCCTGTTGAATTTTTGAAGGATAACCGTGCATAGTCATTTTCTGATTCCTCTATCATGATCTGTGGGTCTGAAATGGAACTATTATATTTTGTAGAAGCCTGACTTGCAATTATACCACCACAATAAACATTTCCCCATGGCGCTGTTGTGCTCCCTAAATGTTTTATAAAACCTGTGGCAGGCAGCAGATCAACATTAATTGAGGTGGGAGTCGATAAATTGCTTAGTGTTTTATTAGCTGAATTTGGAGAAACTTGTTTCCATGAACCGTCGTAATAATAAAATCCCGGTGTGTTGTTAGTTTGATATATAAGTAATCCTTGAGCAGGAGAAACAATTGCATCCCGTTGTGTTTTTGTCATTCGCGGCGCTAAAAAACCTTTGGTTGTGGATTTAACTTCCAATTGTGCAGAGGCCGCAATTGTTGTGCTGGTTCCTATACCAACATTTCCGGAATTATTGTTATAAATATTAGTGCCGCTTGTCGACCATTGAGCAAAACTTGCATTAATAGTTAAAATGCATGTTACAATAAGTAAAGTTTTTAAAATTTGCGATTTCATTTTGTTTCTTTTTATTTGGTTATTTAATAGTGCAAAAATAAAAGTGAAAGAAGGAGTGCCGTGTCACATGAAAATGTGAAAAAAATATATGTGGGTAGCAAACAGTTTATAAAAAGTTAAAGAGTCGCGACTATTGCTAGCAGTGTTCCATCATTCGCTCCTTTCTTTAATTTCTTTCAAATGAATTTCATTTACTGCTTGCGCATTTACTTTTATTGAAAGGCAAAAAATAAAAATTACTAATCCGCAAGTTAAAAGCTGGCGTTGCCTGCTTGTGAAAGCAGTTCTTCTTTTAGTTCCCATGTGGTTCAAGATTTGGCAATGGTTTTTTATCACGAACATAGGCATCAAGAAAATTTTTGGTAACATGATTTACTTCATCTAAATGTTCAATTAAACTATGTTGTCCACCTTCAAAAAATTCAAAGCGCAACGGATGTTTAAGTTCATACAGTATGTTTACCATTTTAAGTTGTTCCTCTGGCGATACACGCCAGTCAGCACTTCCAGTTAAAAGAAGAAGAGGAGTTGTCATACAAATTTTATCAGCCCAATAAACTGCTGAACGTGTCATTAATACAGAATCTCTGTTTTGAAAATATCCTGGTACTAATTGTGCAAAAACAGAATCAATTCCCGGTCTATTCTTTGTACTCAGAAAAGCATCAGCCATTCCCGAACCAACAATTGCTGCTTTTATTTTATTTGTTTTTGTCAAAGCAAGGTAAGTCATCATGCCCCCTCGGCTCCATCCGTACATTCCTATTCTTGATGTATCAGCTTTGTCAATATTAGTAAGAAAAGGAATAAGATTCAATATATCGTTTACATCGCTTCCGCCAAATTCTTCTTTACCTTCTCCTCCCATATTGCCGCGGTATTGGCTTCCAACAACTACATAACCCCAGCTTGCAGTCTCTCCCAAATACCTTATTATACGGTCATCATCAAGTGAACCAAAATCTCTGTTGCCTCCGCGATTATAAATTACACAAGGATATCTACCTGGCTTTTTTGGCATCGACAAATAACCAACTACCTTAAGACCGTCAGACAAATAGGTTATTTTGAAAAACTCAACAT
>JBAQJB010000463.1:0-8883 GCA_049289155.1 Chitinophagaceae bacterium | reverse complement strand
GGTTTATTGAATATGGGTAAAAATTGTTTGGGCTTTTCCATGCCCATTCTTTTCCCTGAACCTCCTGCAACAATTACCGCAAATTTTTTCATCCGCAGGGAATTTTTTATTTATAATAAATCAAAATACTTGCTTCCCCTTCACTGTTTTTATAGGCGCGGTACATGCCGGCACTATTAAAAACCATGGCCGCATTGCCTTTTGCATCCACGCCGATCATGCCGCCTTCGCCTTCGATTTTTACCAGTTTATCATGCACTACTTTATCCCTGGCTTCCTGCAAACTCATGCCCTTATATTCCATGAGGCAACTCACATCATACGCGGCAACTACGCGGATAAACATTTCACCATGCCCTGTACAACTGATGGCACAGGTATTATTATTTGCATAAGTGCCCGCGCCGATTATCGGGCTGTCACCAATTCTGCCATATTTTTTATTGGTCATGCCACCGGTACTGGTAGCGGCAGCAATATTTCCTTTTTCATCACAGGCGACTGCGCCCACTGTACCGAATTTTTTTTCTTTCATCAGTTCTTCAAGCCGCTGGTGTGTATGGTCTAAAGAATAATTATCCGAATCCCTTATTTTTTTCCATTGATCATAGCGGAACTGGGAAAAGAAATATTCATCCGGCTCGAGTTTGATGCCTTGTTTAATAGCAAAATCATTGGCGCCTTTTCCACTTAAAAAAACATGGTTGCTGTTCAGCATTACTTCCGTGGCGAGTTCAATGGGATTGCGCACATTGCGCACTCCACATACTGCTCCGGCCGCCAGGTTTTTTCCATCCATGATCGCTGCGTCCATTTCCTGTACACCTTTTTTTGTAAAAACAGAACCACGGCCTGCATTGAAAAGCATGTTGTCTTCGAGAATTACCAGCGCGGCTTTCACCGCATTCACAGCTGAACCGCCTTCTTCCAAAACGGCGTAACCCGCGTCACGAGCTGCTTCCAGCCCTTTTAAATAAGCATCTTCCAGGTCGGCGGTCATATCTTCTTTAAGAATTGTGCCCGCACCTCCATGAATGGCCATTGTAAATTTTCCCATCTTATTTTTTACTAAAATTGATTAATTGTATTTGTATGAACTCATAATAACTGAACACATTCTTCCTGCAATCTTTTTTTATTAATAGCCATGGTACCTGCTTCTTCACAAACCAAACCGCCCGCGATATTAGCAATTTTTGCTGCTAAAACCATATCATTCGATGCGGCAAAAACCAATGAAGCCACCGCGATCACTGTATCACCTGCGCCACTCACATCCGCGATATCCCGGTTATGTGAAGGAATGATTACACGCTCTTCACTGCTTTGTGCAAAGATGCCCTTTTCTGATAAAGTGATCAGTGAAATTTTATGCGAAAGTTCTTTGTGCAAAAGTGTATGAATTTTTTCCATACTATTTGCATCAACAACATTTTCTGAAAGATGCAAAGCTTCTTTCACTTCTTTCAGGTTGGGTTTAAAAATGCCTGAATTTTTGTATGCAAAAAAATTCTTTTGTTTGGGATCAACCGTTGTTAGAATATTTTTTTCGTTACAGGCATCCAGCATTTCGCGGATACAATTTTTTGTAAGCACGCCTTTATTATAATCTTCAAAAATGACCAGCGATATATTTTCCCCTGCAATAAATTTTTTAAAATTTTCTATTAACTTTTTTTCAAGATCCGCATCCACATCTTCAGTGACCTCATCATCTATGCGCATCATTTGCTGGTTGCGGCCCATGATGCGGATCTTATTTGTAGTGGGCCTGTCGTCACTGCGCAGAATATATTGCGTGGAAATATTTTCTTTTTCTAATTTTTCCAACAACAAATCACCCGTAACATCATTGCCCGTCACAGAAAATAAAGTCGTGTGTGCACCCATTGCAACAGTATTCAATGCGACATTGCCGGCGCCACCGATCCTGTATTCGGTATGTGTGCGCGAAAGCACTGGTACCGGGGCTTCCGGGGAAATGCGTTCTACATTTCCCCACCAATAAGTATCCAGCATAATATCCCCCACGATCACTACCTGTAACCGTTCTATGCCTGCAAATAACTGATCCGTATTTACCATTATTCTGTCTTCATCTTTTTGCTACCGGAAGCAATTGTGATATAATAAACCGGGATGCCCGCGAGTACAATTCCTAAACCCCATAAAGTGTATTCCGGTTTAAATATAATAAGGAATACACAAAATATGATGCCTAAAATAATATATAATGCCGGCAATACCGGGTATGCAAATGCTTTATAAGGCCTTTCCGCATTGGGTTCTCTTTTCCTTAGTACAAATATACCAATGATGGTGAGTACATAAAAAAGTACGACCACAAAAGCGATCATATCAAGCAGGTCATTGTATCCGCCACTCAAACATAAAATGCACGCAACGCATGCCTGTGCCCATAAAGCCCATTGCGGCACTGCATTTTTATTGAGCTTCGCTGCCTGTTTAAAGAATAGTCCATCCTGCGCCATTGTATAATACACACGCGCGCCTGCTAATATCAACCCATTATTACAACCAAAGGTGGAAATCATGATCATCACCGCGATGATGATAGCACCGGCATTTCCGAAAATTGCCGTGGATGCGGCAACTGCAACGCGGTCACCCTCCGGGTAAGCGATCTGGTCCAGGGATAGTGCATTAAGATACATCAGGTTCATCGAGATATAAATCAATGACACGATGAGTGTACCTAAAAATAAACTCAGCCCGATATTTCGTTTTGGATTTTTAATTTCACCGGCAATAAAAGTTACATTATTCCAGGCATCACTGCTGAATAAAGAACCCACCATGGATGCAGCGATTGCACCAATTAAAACAGTGCCGCCAATGGGCAGCCAGTTACCATGCAGGACAAATGAACCGTCTTTTTTTTCCAGTTGCATGGCATTCAAACCGGTTTGCCAGTTGTCTCCCCAGAAGCTGTGTTTAACAAATAAAAACCCCGCGATGATGAGGCCGAATAAGGATAAAAGTTTTACAGTTGTAAAAACATTTTGAATAATTTTTCCTCCCTTTATGCCGCGGGTATTGGTATAGGTTAAAAATAAAATTAATGCGATGGCGAGTAATTGCGCGGCAGAAATATTCAACTGCCCGAAAGTAAAGATGATATTATTTTCACCTACTTCGGGAACAAGGTACGCGGTGAAACGGCTAAAAGCCACGCCCACAGCAGCTATCGTAGCAGTTTGAATAACGGTGAAAGAACTCCAGCCGTATAAAAAACCGGCGAGCGGGTTGAAGGCTTTTTTTAAATATACATATTGGCCTCCGGCTTTAGGATACATGCCACTGAGTTCTCCATAACTCACTGCCGCCATGATAGTCATCAATGCCGTGATCAGCCAGACAACGATGAGCCAGCCGGCGCTGCCTACATTACGTGCGATATCTGTGCTTACAATAAAAATACCTGAGCCGATCATAGAACCGGCAACGATCATGGTGCCATCTATAAGGCCGAGGGAAGGTTTGAATTCAGTTTTGTTTTGGTCCATGGATGATTGGTTTTGTATAAATAAAGGAACAAAAAAATCCCGGTTTTTTAAACGGGATTTGAAGATAAGTGAATTTTAAAAAACCAATTATTTTTTCTTTGAATTTTTATATTCGTCATTCAGTTTACCGACAATATCATTGGTAATATTGTTGATGGTATCTTTATAATAGAGATAGTCATTGTCATTGGAAGCAAAAATATAGGCATAGCCTTTATCGGAGCTGTAAGACTTCAAAAAGTCCTGGATCTTTTGTTTTACGCCCTGCATTTTTTCCATAGCTTCTGCCTGCATAGCCTGGCTGACGCTTTGTTCTTTAGCCTGGTAATCATTTTGCATTTGCATTAACTCCTGTTGATATTGGCCTTGTTCGGCCTGGGATAAATTAGGCCCTTTTTGATTATACTCTTTTAATTTTCCCATATAATTATTCCTCAGTTTATTTAGATCGCGTGTATTATCATCATCTTTTCCTTTCAGGTAATCGCGCACTTCAACAAAATATTGATATTGATTTTGGAGGGAATCAAGATCGAAATAAGCGATCTTTCCGCGGATACTGTCGCCTGTATTTTTATGATTAATGACGGGGCTGCTTTCGCTGCCGGAATTATAGGAACGATAGAATAGGAAAGCCACGGCGGCAAGCAAAATAAAATTGGATACTATTAAAAATTTCTTCATGCAAACTTTGATTAGGCGGCGAATATAAAAATTATGGCAAAAAGGGAATTGTTAAAAGAAAAAACCGGGTGAACCTGGTTTTTATTTTATACAAAGTTTTATGGCATAATCATCAAAAGTGTAAATGGTATAATTAAAGTTCTTATTATTTGGCAGGTTTAAAAGAAGCCAGTATTGCATCGGAGATGTCTGAATAAGGATCTTTCTTGCCGGCTTCGCAGGTATAAGACACCATATATCCAACGCCTTTATCTAAACAATACAATTGCTTAAAGTAAAGGAACTGAGCGCCGGCCATACCAGTGCATGCCACCATATACATTGT
Organism: Chitinophagaceae bacterium; assembly: GCA_049289155.1. GTDB lineage: Bacteria > Bacteroidota > Bacteroidia > Chitinophagales > Chitinophagaceae > JAFDXJ01. Next base: position 4,347 of record JBAQJB010000463.1, on the reverse strand, counting down.
AAGCCCGTTTATCGTTACATATTTATTTGACAATACCTTGCAATCTTTTAAAGTTTTTCTTAACTGGCTGAAATTTGTTTCAGCAAAATCTTTCACATCCATTTTTAGTGGTGTACCGGGAATATAGTAAGTAAGCATATTTACATTTTCGCGAAATGCCTGCTTATCTTTTTTTTCAGGTGCATAAATTATATAACTTCCGTTGCCGGCTGCGACCTCATCATCGAGTGTCCAGCCTGGCGGGTAACTAATGCTGCTGAAAAATGTTTTTTCTGTAAAATGTTTCCAGTTGTCAGTTTTAATTAGTTGTGCATTTGCTGTACTGGAAATTAAGATTAAAGCGATAAAAATATTTTTCATAATTCAGTGAATTTACAGTGTCAAATATATTACATAAGCCCATCTGTTTTTTAATATTAATTGGCTAATTAATATTTTGATCTGCTGTATGAAATTATACTTCTTATGAACCGAGGCATTTAATATAACCCTGAAAGGATGTTATTCTTATAGGCACAGTTAGAAAAGGATAAAAGAACAGAACCCGCCGAGGTGGGGTGGTATAAATACCATTTGTGCAGTAAATGTTATATGAAATTTGAATAAAATACAAATATCACCCTATCCGGGGTTTGGAAAACAAAATTCAATTTTATTCTATAATAGTTTCAACCCTTCGGGTTTTCCAAATTACATCTCAATTTGTGTCGGCACTGCTGACACTTTTCCTAATTTTTTATTCCGGCAAAATAAATTTCTATTTGTGTCGCCAACGGCGACACAAATTTAGGATCGGAGTAGGTTTCAAAATACTGCTTCATCCGATACAACCCTCTGCGGTTGAAACCTTTTAATCCCGGATATTTAGATTCTATGTAGGAGGCTAATTCATCAACAGTATTATCGCCCCAGGTACCTTCAGCTACTTTTTTTGAAACAATTCTACCAACATTAAAATAGAGCAATACCAACTCCGCATTCACTTTACTGAAAGCCCTGTTCCTGGCTTCTTCAATGAGAATCGCAATTTGTTTAAATTCAGTATTGATTTTAATCTTACCCATTATTTATTAAATGGTGATGATAGCCAATCTACAATTTTTTTGCCTAATGAATATTGAATAAAAAAATCAACATTTTCATAAATCAAATTTCTTTCCTCCAAAAAATACCGACCTTTACCCGGCTTTTTTCTTTCCTTTCATTTTTAAAAATAATACAATGAAAAATTTAAAATGGCTGGGTGCAATTGTGCTCACTGGTTTCCTGGCCTGTAATTCCGGTGAAAATAGTTCCACAACAACTGATACGATGGCAGTGACGCCGGACACATCGCATGCAATGACGATGGATACAACGGCTGCAATGAAGCCATTGCCAGCGGTACCGGATGGCGCTAAAGTGTTTTTTAAAAACCTGAAAGATGGCCAAACAGTTTCCTCGCCCATAAAAATTGAAATGGGTGTAAGTGGTATTGCCATTCAGCCTGCCGGCGAAATCAATGAAGGTTTTGGACACCATCATTTGCTCATTGATGCCGGTGATTCTTTTCCCGAAGGTCAGGTAGTACCAACAGACGCACAACATATGCATTTTGGTAAAGGGCAAACAGAAACAGAAATTACTTTGACGCCGGGAAAACATGTATTGACCTTGCAATTTGCTGATGGCGCACATCGTTCTTATGGAAGCAAACTTGCGGCAACTATCACGATTGAAGTAAAAAAATAACTCGTATGCGATTTTAAAAATGAACCCGGTTTTAAAGCCGGGTTTATTTTTTGTCCAACAAAAAATGATTCAATAAATTTTTCTTTTATCTTCGCGGCCCCAACGTTCTTTAACAATGATCAACAGAAGAAATATCCGCGTAAAAGTAATGCAGATTTTATACGCACCAGGAATTGCCGGTAATGAAAAATCAATTGACCTGCTGCGAAAAAAATTCGTGGAATCTCACCAGTTATTTTTATATCTTTTATATGTTCTTACGGAGATCATGCGTTACGCGGAAAAAGATGCCTCTGTACGCGCCGGTAAAAATTTGCCATCCAAGGAAGACCTTGAAGTGAATATTAAAATTTCCGGCAATGACCTGTTATGGAAAATCTTGGAATCTCCTTCATTTAAAACAGGCACGGAAAAATTTGACCTCTATTACCCGGCCACTTCAGCCATGGTAAAAAAGGTGTATCGTGAATTAGCTGAATCGCCTATTTATATAGATTATACCAAAGAATCTTCGCGCAATAAGCCCGGTGAAAGAGATATTATCAAATATATTTTTACAGATTTAATGTTGCCTAATGACGATGTGGTTTCTGTAGTGGAGGAATATTTTACCAATTGGGAAGACGATGCAGACATGATGAACAAGCTTATTTTAAATTGCCTGCAGAAGCCCGGGAATTATTCTTATGAAGCATTCATTACAACTGAAAAACTGGCTTTTGCTGAATCACTTTTAGAGACTGTTTTGGAAAAAAATGTTTTACTGAAAGAGATGATTATTCCCAAATTAAAGAACTGGGATTCGGAGCGCATCGCTGCACTGGATATGATCCTGATGCAAATGGGCGTGGCTGAATTTTTATTTTTTGAAAGTATTCCCACCAAGGTTACCATCAATGAATATATTGATATTGCAAAAGAATACAGCACACCACAAAGCGGCCATTTTATCAATGGCATTTTAGATAATATTCATAAAGAACTGATCGGGGCTGATAAAATTCACAAAGTGGATTTTAAAGCCAAATCACTCTGATGTTTTATTGAGGATTAAAATGTACTACTTTATTTTCGATGGGTTTTAATGATTTCAGGTATGCGAAAATGGCGCGTAAATCTGTGCTGTCCATGCCCGCATACATTGTCCAGGGCATGATTGTATTCATTTGTTTTGGTGACATGGTATGTGCACTTGTCGTGTCTGTAAATGCTTTAAATCTCGACAGAAAATCATTTACACTCCAGCTTCCTATCCCTGTATTCATATCTGGTGTGATGTTAGCGGATTTAAGGAGGCCATCCGGCATTTTAAATTCGCGTCCACCGCTGAAGGCCAATGCTTCATCAATTTTTCCTTTATCAAATGGCGAATGACATTCCACACAGCTTGCAGCATTGGTCAAATACGCACCATAAGCAATTGTATCTGAAACGGGTGGCTTTTTTGTAAAGCTTGCTTTTACCGGAATAGTATTTACAATAAAATTCATTGGAAAATCTATGGAGCGTGCAGGAATTGTATTGTCGATCGGTGACAGGCTCCTGATATAAGCAATGATATCATAAATATCTTCCAGGTCCATTTTTCCATAATGGGCATAAGGCATTACAGGAAAAAGCGCCTCGCCTTTATTATTAACACCCGTAGTGATTGTCCTGAAAATTTCTCCATTCGTCCAGTTTTTAATTCCGGCCGGTGTTATATTTCTTGAATAAAAATCTCCGGGGAAAGATTGATCATGCCCAAAATGTTCGCCACCTTTTCCCAAAGTCCCGGGTTTTATTGGCGCTGAAAACTTCGTCCAGTCGCGTGTTGAGTGGCAATCCATACAAACCGTAACATGATTCGCGAGATAGGCGCCATGCTGCACATGTTCAGCGGAAGTATTGATTTCCACTTCTTCGGGAGCGCCCACATTGGGCATGGCAAATTTGATATACGTTAATCCGCTGGCAATAATAATAATCGCCAAAACAAGAATTGTTAAGAGGATTTTCTTCATGGCAGTATAGTTTTGAAAAATAAAAGTACAAATTTTTTAAAAAAATCACTTTGTTCTTATCCGGCAATCATCTTCGGCGCAAATTTTCTAAAATATATTTTGCAAAAAAAATTAGTGGGTATGCCGCCTGTTTAAAATTCCCCCGGCTGCTTCTTTGATTGTATTTGCAAAAACAAATGCACGCGGATCTACATCATACACGAGGTTTTTTAATTTACGCAATTCCATACGTGTGATTACAGTAAAGATGATATCAACTTCGGTACTCACTTCAAATTTTCCGGGTAAAAAACCGCGCTCTCCTTTATAGACAGTTATACCCCGGCCAAGATTATTCACCAGTTCATATTTTATGGCTTCGCTTTTTCCTGAAATAATAGTAACACCGGTATAAGCCTGTATGCCTTCCACCACATAATCAATGGTGCGTGTTGCGGCAAAATAAGTAAGTATGGAATATAAGGATGTTTCAATGCCGAATTCAAATGCAGCTACACTAAATATTAAAATATTCAATCCTAAAATAATTTCAGTGATGGTGAACGAAGTGCGTTTTAATGTGTAAAGCGCCAATACTTCGATGCCGTCTAATGCAGCGCCGGCGCGCATTACA
>JBAQJB010000462.1:0-4431 GCA_049289155.1 Chitinophagaceae bacterium | reverse complement strand
TCACTAACTAATAAATGCATTAACACAAATTTTCAATAATCCCTGCAATGCCCTGCCCGCCGCCAACACAGGCCGTGACCATACCATATTTTTTATTCAGTCTTTTTAAATCACCTAATATTTGCACCGTGAGTTTACAACCCGTACAACCCAAAGGATGTCCAAGTGCAATAGCGCCGCCATTGATATTTACTTTATCCATATCAAGGCCCAGTTCACGGATCACCGCGAGAGATTGTGAAGCAAATGCTTCGTTTAATTCGATGAGGTCAATATCATTTAATGTCATATTCGCCTGCTTCAATACTTTGGGTACTGCGGCCACCGGACCCATACCCATAATGCGCGGTTCCACGCCGGCAACCGCGGAATTGACCAGTCTTCCAATGGGTTTCAATCCCAGTTCATTCATCATTTTTTCGCCCATCACAATTACGAAAGCCGCTCCATCACTGGTTTGTGAAGAATTGCCCGCGGTCACAGAACCGCCTATGGCAAAGGCAGGTTTTAATTTTGCTAAAGCCGCTAATGTTGTATCTTTTCTTACACCTTCATCTGTATCCACGATATAGGATCGCGTTTTGCGTTTATTATTTTCATCCACATAAACCTGCTCAACAGTGATAGGTAAAATGCCTGGTTTAAAAAATCCATTGTCAATTGCATGCATGGCTTTCTCATGGGAGCGTAAGGCAAATGCATCCTGGTCATCGCGGTTCACTGAAAATTCTTTGGCAACTGCTTCTGCTGTAAGGCCCATGCTCAGATAATAATCGGGATCATCTTTGGCAATGCTATATGCCGGCACAGGTTTCCAGCCTGCAGTAGGAACGAGGCTCATGCTTTCTGTGCCGCCTGCAATGATACATTCCGCCATACCGCAACGAATCTTTGCAGTGGCCATGGCAATACTTTCAAGACCACTTGCGCAATACCGGTTGATCGTAATCCCGGCAACATCTTTACCCAATGCACGTGCAGCAATGATGCGCCCAAACTGTAAACCCTGTTCCGCTTCAGGAACAGCATTTCCCACGATCACATCATCTACGCGCGATGCTTCGAGCTCAGGTACAGAAGCCATCAAACCTTTTATAACCGTAATGGCCAGGTCATCGGGCCTGTAAAACCTGAAAAATCCTTTCTTACTTTTTCCAACCGCGGTGCGGTATCCAGCAATAATGTATGCTTCCTGCATAATAATTTTTTGAGTCTCAAAATTAATTGAAAGTTGTTGATGCAACCAATGCTTCGGGATAAGATTTTGTTAACCCCCAAATAGCAGGTTTACAAATCATCCCGCGGAGAAATGCGCCGCCGTTGATTTTTGAGAAGCGATTGTCGTTTTTTACTATCTATTCTTTTCTCTGCAACAGATTTTCCCGGCTTTGTGGCAATGCGTGCTTTCTTTGTTTGCAATGCATGAAAAATGAAGTCATTCATTTTTTTGATGACTTCTTCTTTGTTGGCAAGTTGTGTGCGGTGCGCCTGTGATTTTACCAGTAATAAACCATCCCTCGTAATTTTATTAGCAAGTTTTGAAAAGATTAATTCTTTCTGTTGTGTTGAAAAAAATGCCGAGTTTTCTATAGCCCATTTTCCAATTACCATCGTCTCAACCTTGTTTACGTTTTGCCCGCCTTTGCCACCACTGCGTGCAGTTTGAAAAATAATTTCAGTCGTTATGTCTATCTTCATTTTATAAAAATAAGAAAGACATGCGGTTGGTACTTCAAAGAGTAAAAAATGCTTCTGTAGAAGTGGAAAAAAAAGTAGTTGGTAAAATAGAAACAGGGCTGCTTGTCTTCGTGGGTTTTGAAGAAGCAGACACGGATGAAGACATAGAATGGCTTTGCAATAAAATAGTGAACCTGCGTATTTTTAATGACGTGCATGGCGTGATGAACCTGGATGTGCAGGCAGTGCAGGGAAATATTTTACTCGTCAGCCAGTTTACATTGCATGCCGCGGTGAAAAAGGGAAACCGGCCTTCTTATATTAAAGCAGCAAGGCCGGATACGGCCATTCCTTTATATGAAAAAATGAAGACGCAATTGGCAGCGCTTGTGCTGAAACCCATACAGGTCGGTATTTTTGGCGCGGACATGCAGGTGCAATTGCTCAACGACGGGCCGGTGACAATTTTAATGGATTCAAAAAACAGGGAATAATTTAAAAAAATAAATGTGGAAAAAATGACTTTTGAAAATGCGCAAAAACAAGTTGATGCCTGGATAAATACGACCGGTGTGCGGTACTTTAATGAACTCACCAACCTGGGAATCTTACAGGAAGAAACTGGTGAACTGGCCAGGCTCATTGTCCGCATATATGGCGAACAAAGTTTTAAGGAAAATGAAAAACCGGCAAGCGCCGCGATAGAAAAAAATATGCTCGCGGATGAAATGGCCGATGTATTATGGGTTTTAATTTGCCTCGCCAATCAAACGGGCATTGATCTTGAAGATGCATTTACAAAAAATATGGAAAAGAAAAATCAGCGTGATGGAGAAAGGCATAAGAAGAATGAAAAGCTAAAAGTGAAAACTAAAAAATGATGTCTTTCAGGAATTACATAAATAAAAAAAAATTGAACGTATGTAATTCCTTACTGAATAAAATGCACCATATTCACATCCCTTATTTTACACCAAAAGCATATATTTGTTACATGAAAAAAATTTACTTTCTCTTACTCATTCCTTTTTCTCTTTCTACTCAAAAAACCACGACAGTTGAAATAAATAAATGGGAACAGCAGGCACAACAGGTTTCCATTATCCGCGATCAGTATGGCATTCCGCATATATATGGAAAAACGGATGCGGATGCGGTGTTTGGTCTGCTCTATGCACAATGCGAAGATGATTTTAACCGCGTTGAAATGAACTATATCGAAAAACTGGGACGGCTCTCCGAATTGAATGGAGAAAAAGATATTTACAATGACTTGCTTATCCGCATGATCATAGATACCGCCGATGCGAAACATGATTATGAAACTTCTCCGCCCTGGCTGAAAAATCTCTGCAATGCATTTGCGGATGGCATCAATTTTTATTTATATACGCACAAAAAAGTGAAGCCACAACTTTTGAAAAAATTTGAACCCTGGTATCCATTACTCTGGACGGATGGAAGTATCGGTGCAATCAGCGTGGCAGATATCAGCGTGGAAGAATTACAAAATTTTTATGGCGGGACTTCGTTACCGGTTACGAAAAAAAACATTGAACTGGAAACGCCAACAGGTTCCAATGGCTTTGCCTTTGCGCCTTCCATTACGGCATCGCATCATGCTATTTTATACATCAACCCGCATGTTACTTTTTATTTCCGCCCCGAAGTTCATGTAGTGAGCGAAGAAGGTTTAAACGCTTATGGAGCCGTTACATGGGGACAGTTTTTTGTGTACCAGGGTTTCAATGAACACTGTGGCTGGATGCATACTTCGGGTTATACGGATGTGTCGGATGCGTACATTGAAAAAGTGACTACAAAAAATAATGAATTATATTATTTGTATAACAATGCAGAGAAAAAAATGCTACAGAAAAAAATTGTAATCAATTATAAAGATGGCAATTCGGTTTCATCAAAAACCATCAACACATTTTATACAGGACATGGGCCGGTGATGGCTAAAAGAAATGGTAACTGGATAAGTGTAAAATCCAATAACCGTGATATCAAAGGGTTGATGCAAAGCTGGCAAAGAACGAAAGCAAAAAATTTTGAAGAATATAAAGAAGTGATGGACATGCTTGCCAATACATCCAACAATACAGTGTATGCAGATGCAGAAGGAAATATCGCGTACTGGCATGGAAATTTTATTCCCATACGTGATGCAAAATATGATTGGTCAAAACCCGTGGACGGCACTACTTCTGCAACAGAATGGAAAGGGTTGCACACCGTAAATGAAAGTGTACATATTTATAATCCACCCAATGGCTGGATTGAAAATTGTAATTCCACGCCATATACGGTTGCCGGAAAATACAGCCCGCTCAAAAAAGATTACCCGGCATATATGGCGCCCGATGGACAAAATTTTCGCGGCATCAATGCGTTACGGATTTTAGGAAATGAAAAATCATATACCATTGATAAAGTAATTGAAAAAGGCTATGATACCTATTTATCTGCATTTGAAATTTTAATTCCGGCATTAATAAAAGCATATGAAAAATCGGGCGCTGAAAATGCAAATTTGAAAAATTCACTTGCTGCTCCAATGAATATTTTAAAAAAATGGGATTACCATAGTGGAGAAATTTCTGTTGCGACAACGCTTGCAGTGAATTGGGGCGAGCGTTTATTGCCAGCTATTTTCCATACACCTGTTATAGAAGATGAAGAAAATGATATTGTAGAAAAAACAAAATTATTTGCGGCAAATGCAACAGCGGATGAACTGCTGAAACC
>JBAQJB010000461.1:0-3965 GCA_049289155.1 Chitinophagaceae bacterium | reverse complement strand
CACCTCGCACAGGTGTTGGCAATGGGCTTGCATCAAAGAAAGAATGCGGATGCAAAATCATTTCCAGAAAAAATATATGTAGATAACATGAAATTAAAATATACCCATCAAAAAAGAGATTTGTTGGTGGTTGGCATTTCATGTGCGGTCGTATTTGCAACAATTTTTTTGTGGAAGAAAAATAAAACGTAGTATAAAAATGGAATTTAGAAAGAACTAGCACATAATAAAGTTGAATTTGGGTTTTTTCTTCGGACTCAGAAAAAAAGCGTTAAGAAAATTTGAATGAATGCCGTTAAGAAATGAAATGAATGTTACACCGGCTTTGTATAGCACGTTGCCGGTAAGTCGCACTATAGCTGGGATATATACTATTGATTGAGCTATTTCATTTTAGGCAGGCATTTAAATTTTTAGCTTTTTTTATGCAGCCTTGACTTTTTTGGTTACTTTTTTGTGTCAAGACAAAAAAGTAAATGAAGGGTACGCAAATAAAAAAACCGCTTGAACTTAAAATACCTAATACTAAAAATAAAATTTGATAATGGAAAAAATAATCGGGAGAAAATCATGGGCAATTGCAGAAGGATATATTCCCGCATGGAGCAATGGCCCTGAACCGCAATTTACAAGTCATGAAACCGCGTGTATTTTAAATACAAATGAGCAGGATGCGCATATTGAAATCATGATTTATTTTTCTGATAAAGAACCCGTTGGGCCTTACCGGCTCTGTGTTCCGGCGAAACGGACCAAGCATTTTCGATTCAATGATTTAAAAGACCCGCAGCCAATTCCTGTAGATACCGATTATGCTTCTGTGATCATATCGGATATACCTGTAGTGGTGCAGCACACGCGGCTGGATTCCAGGCAGGATGCCAATGCATTGATCACGACGATTGCGTATTCGGAATAAAAATGTTTCTCAAATAATTATTTTAAATCTTTTCTATAATAATATCAATCAATTAATTTTTTAAAAAAAGTATATGTCAAAAAAACTGGAAGGCAAAGTAGTTGTAATTACAGGCGCATCTGCCGGCCTGGGCCGTGCGATTGCGCGATTGTTTGCAAAAGAAGGCGCGAACCTGGCTTTAATAGCAAGAGGCAAAGATGGACTCGAAGCAGCGGTGAAAGAAGCTGAAGATGAAGGGGTGCGCGCCGTAGCGATTCCCATTGATGTTAGTGACAGCAAGGCGATGGAAGCAGCGGCTGATTACGTAGAAGAAACGTTAGGCCCCATTGATATCTGGATCAACAATGCGATGGTCAGCGTGTTTGGGCCGTTGAAAAAAATGGAGGCCATGGATTTTGATAGAGTTACGCAGGTAACGTATCATGGACAGGTATATGGTACTATGGCTGCATTGAAAAAAATGATGCGCCGTGATAAAGGAAAAATAATTTTAATTGGTTCCGCACTCGCGTATCGCGGTATTCCTTTGCAAAGCGCTTATTGTGGCGCGAAACATGCTATTCATGGATTCTTTGAATCGTTACGCGCAGAGTTGATTCACGATCGCAGCCATATACAATTAAGCATGGTGCAAATGCCGGCAATGAACACCACGCAATTTGGTTTTGTAAAAAGTTATTTACCCAATAAACCAAAACCCATGGGTATTATTTATGAACCCGAAGCTGCGGCACGATCTGTATTGTATGCGGCATTGGAAAATGAACGGGAAATATTTTATGGTGTGTCCACCTATAAAACTGTTTTAGGCAATAAAGTTTTACCGGGTTGGTTAGATAAATATTTAGCGGAAAATTGTTATGACGGTCAACAAACGGATGAACGCGATACTCCGGGGCGGATCAATAATTTATTTGCGCCAATTCCCGGCGATCACGGTGCCCGCGGGCCTTTCGATAAAACGGCTAAATCTTTCAGCCCTATTTTCCAGGTAAAAAAACATCCATTATTTGCAATAGCGTTGGCAGGTGCTGCAACTTTTGGTTTGTATAAATTGTTTCAAAGTAATTCCTGTGATGAAGATTAAAATAAACAGGTATTGAATATTTTTTCTAATTGCTAAATAACATTTTATGTGATGCTTTATTTTCAAGCGCATATCATGCAGATTTTCTTTTGCCAGTCTATGTTGAATCCATCTTCAACACAGGCACATGATATTTATGCGCTCTTCCGTAGTTTTCATATTGCTGCATTTGGTATGCTGGCGTTGATTATTTTCCTCTCATTTTTTATTTCCATAAAATATAGAAAAAAGAAAAATGATGATTCCATACCAAAACAAACAACGGGAAACAAAACGCTGGAAATTTTCATGATAGGCATTCCCACTTTACTACTCATCTATTTTTTTTACCAGTCATTCATCACTATGAAAGCGGTAGAACCTGCTGTGGCAGAAGGTTCCACGCCGGACATCATTATTACAGGCCATCAATTCTGGTGGGATGCCAATTATAATAATACAAAAGTTGTAACAGCCAATGAGATCCATTTACCCGCAGGGAAAAAAATTTTACTGGAACTCCGCGCTGCAGATGTAATCCATAGTTTCTGGGTTCCCGCACTGGGAAATAAAATGGATATGATTCCCGGGAAACCAAATTTTATTTATTTGAATATTGATAAGCCCGGAACTTATGCCGGCTTATGCAGTGAATTTTGTGGCGCTGAACATGCCTGGATGCGTATGGATATTGTGGCGCAAAGTGAAGCGGATTATGCAAAATGGATCGCGGAAAATGAAACAGATGCACATCCGCCAATGGGCAGTTTGGCTACAGAAGGGAGTACTATTTTTCAAACGTCTACCTGTGCCAATTGCCATCGCATCCGCGGTACAGATGCATTGGGTGTCATTGGCCCGGACCTTACCCATTTTGATTCCCGTAAAAAAATGTTGGGCGGCATGATGAATGTTGATTCAATTAATATTTATACATGGATCAGCGGGCCGCAAAAGGTGAAGCCCGGGTCCAGGATGCCGGATTTTATTTTTAATAAAGATAGCCTGCAAGCATTAACAGCTTATTTGTTACAATTAAAATAATATGCCTGAAAAAATATTTATACCTGAACCAAAAGAAGCATTGCCCAATACAAATGTGAGTAACAGCCAGGGTTTGCTGCAATGGATCTCTTCCGTGGACCACAAACAAATTGGTATCATGTATTTGCTGATGGCGCTGCTCTTTTTTTTAATTGGAGGTGTGTTTGCATTATTGATGCGCATACAATTAGCTGTTCCGGATAATCATTTTATCAACGCGGAAACATACAATCAACTCTTTACCATGCATGGCACCACGATGATATTTTTTGTGTTGATGCCGGCGATATTTGGTTTCTCCGTTTATTTCACACCACTCATGATTGGTGCAAATGAAATGGCGTTTCCGCGATTGAATGCATTTAGTTTATGGATGACTTTTTTTGGAGGCATGATTTTATATTTCAGTTTTGCCGCAGGTGGCGCGCCCGATGCAGGCTGGTTTAATTACGCGCCTTTGAATGAAAATAATTATTCTTCCAGTAAAGGAATTGATTATTACTGCCTGGGTTTATTGCTTTCGGGAATAGGAAGTTTAACCACAGCGATCAATCTTATTGTTACTGTTCTACACTATCGCGTGAAAGGTATGCGGTTAAATAAATTACCACTTTTTGTTTGGATGGTTTTTGTAAATGCTTTTTTAATTGTTGCTGCTTTACCGGCTTTGAATGCCGCGCTGTCTATGTTGATACTTGACCGGCAATTTGATGCACATTTTTTTACAGCAGCCGGTGGTTCAGCATTGCTATGGCAGCATTTATTCTGGCTCTTTGGGCATCCGGAAGTTTATATAGTAGTGTTGCCGGCTTTTGGAATTTATTCAGAAGTTTTTCCTGTTTTTTCAGGCAAGCCAATCTTTGGTTATAGCATTGTTGCGGCTTCTTCTGTAGCGATTGCCTTGCTGGCTTTTGGCGTGTGGATGCACCATATGTT
>JBAQJB010000460.1:0-1727 GCA_049289155.1 Chitinophagaceae bacterium | reverse complement strand
AATTTTTCTTGAAACACATTGCACAAACCTCAAACACCTGACTATTTTTTGTATGAAATAAAGATAAAGAAAATTATTCAACTCCGGTATCCGCAATGTCCTTCACCCCTAACATTGTATCTTGAGGAGACATTGCGGTGAAGTACTATTACGATGTTGTCCAATCTTCTAATTTAATGCCGCTGATACGTTTGAAATGAATGAGTTGTTGGTAACCATTGTCAACTTATGGGTTACAGAAGTCACGCCAATTAAAAGGTCAAAATCGTCAATTGTTGTTCCTGCTTTTTGTAGTCGCGCCTTTTCTTTTGCAAATAAGTCCAACGAATGGAAAATGGGAAGTATTTGTACGCCAGTCAAAAAATTGTCCAACGCTTTTTTATTCTTTTCGGGCTTCTCACTTTTCTCAACCCCAAATTTGAGTTCGGCTAAAGTCATTTCTGAAATAAAGCAATTGTCTGCCGTTGCTTTGTCAAATTTAGCTTCAAGATCAAACATGCCTTTCATGTAAAAGATGGCAATATTGGTGTCAATGAGGTATTTTTTCAAAACGATTCAATTTGTCGGGTAGAAACTCTGCTGTTTCGAATTTCTTCAATCATTTCTTCGGCAGATTTTTTTGAGTCAAACACACCAAAGGCTTTTTTGAAGAATGATTTTTTATTAGCCAGGTCTGTCTTAACCGAATCTGTCAACTTAGATATAAGGTCAAGTTTGTTGTTAGTACTTAAATTATCTAAAAGTCCAACATAACCGTCAACAATTGTGGTATTTAATTCTGTTGTTTTCATGTGTCAAATTTAATGAAAATAACTGGATATTTTATTTCTGTGTCCTTCCATGCAATATTTCCTCCTCCTGGCTTTGCTTGTTGGTGGGGCTTTGCGATATCTACAATTTTTCTTGAAACACATTGCACAAACCTCAAACACCTGACTATTTTTTGTATGAAATAAAGATAAAGAATATTATTCGGCTCCGGTAAAACTAAAGAGATTATGGTTTCTTTTTTGACTTTTTAAAATCTTCTGCAGTAAACATCTCAATTGGTAAGTAATTCTCTAAAGCAATTACCAATGCTTTGTCATTTAAAAATAAGGTTTTATAACTCATTTGCAACTTGTAACTTTTGCTTACTGCATATGCAATATATCCATGCTTCCAAAAAAGTATAGGAGTATCAATAAATTCTTTTTCTAAATGATTTTCCTGTCTTATAATAAATAAGGCTGAGTCAAATGTAAATTGTTGATTTAAATATTGCTTGAAATTTTTAGCTCCATCAGTTGTATATATGATGTTGGCAGTGATAGTATCATTTGTAGTCTTCATCATAGTTGCCAAACTAGTTTTCGAAGTTTCTATAAAATACATTTCGAACTTTCCTTCAAACACAATTATTCCTTCTTTCTTTGATATCCCCGTATCAACATTTTGCGCAAAAGTATTAAAGGCTTTCAGAAAAAATATTATAATTAATATTCGTATCATTTGATTTTTTTCCTTTTCCACAATGTCTCAACTGCATAGCCTTGCGCGCTGGGCGGGATATTTCCTTCTCCACAATTTTTATTTAAACATATATTCCTATGCCCAAATCTTTTCCCGTCATGCGAATCGATTAAATAAGCGGCATTTCCATTATCATATAATATTAGTTTAGAGTCAACTGAAATATCTTTTTTAATAATTGATTCTGCTTTAAGATAAGAATAAAGCTCATTCGT
>JBAQJB010000459.1:0-5612 GCA_049289155.1 Chitinophagaceae bacterium | reverse complement strand
ACTATACCTTATTTCTTCATCTATATTTTTGAATAGTTGGAGTTTCATAAAAATTCTGACACGCCACGGGATTTTCCAAATAATATAATAAGTAATAAAAAAGATTAATTATTATAATTTTGAATGCAATCTTAAACAGGCATCATGACTCCGTTACAAACAGAAAGGATTCGAAAGAAAATCGCCGCCATTAAGCGCACACTTGCTGCAGAAAAAAGAAAATTTGGAGGCTATGATGATAGCAGAGGCCTTCGTTATATACCGACAAAATACTTTATCAGGCTTGCTGACTACAAAGGTGGATTAATTTATACCAAATGGTTTGACAAAAACTTTCCGGACGATAGTGGATTTCCCGATTTTTTATTTGAATGGGCCATTATTCTTTTTAAGAATGGGAAAATTATTGAAGTAGAAAAAAAATCACTCGAAACTTTTTTTTCAAATACATATATTTTCGACAAATTTTTAGGCAAAAATTTGATAAACTTGGATAAATATGAATGCGCAGGCTGGGAAACAATTTCCATGGCTGAAGAGTTTGAATACTCCATGGGCCAGGCAGAATTAAAAGACTTCGCTGATTGGTTAGCTTTATTTATTGCCAGTGAAAAATTTTATATAATAGCAAACGAGTTTATAGAAATCCAATGCCGCCTAAAAACAGAACCGGTAGGGCGAGCCAGAACAATATTAGTAAATAGGTGTTATTCTCTTTTGGACAAATACTATTGATGAACAAAATCAATTATTGATTGTATTCATTCACAATGTTGTTCCAGACTTTTTCCTGGCGATTTGCTTCGGTAATTTGTGCATAGAAATAATCTTTGTTTTTACTTCTTATTTTCTCTGCCAGCGCCGGATTATCCGCAACCATATTGCTCACCCTGGTTTCAAAATGCGGCACAAATTTATTGTCGCTAAACTGGTAAATTTTATCATTCTTACTGTTGGGTATTTCTATAAAATGAATTAGCGTTGCCTGGTACTGTATTATTCCATTAGCCGCTTTGGTATTGGTTTGTGCAATGTATTCATACATATTTATCTTACTGCCTGCAGGCGTTAATTGCCGCACCATGGTTTTATTATTTGGTACAGAAACGCTGCTGCCCTGGCCTAAATATTTAGGAACAAAATTGTTGCTGCCCATTTTAAAACCGTTGATCTCTGTTGTTTTAAAAAACTGATCTTTCTTAGAACCATTTTCAAAAAAGTGGACACCCATTTCTGTATTAAAACTCCAGTCTTTCTTTCCCAGTAATAACCTTCCATATAATACAGTGCTGTCATTGACAAACAATGTAGCTTGTTGTGCAAATTCATTATTGATGGGCTGGTCCTTGTCAAAAGTTACAGGGTAATTGGGATCAAGATTGATGATCGTATTATTGATGGTATTAATATTCGCATTACCATAAGACGTATTGTTATTATTATAATTTCCCTTTGCTGCAAAATGATAAATGGCCAGTGTGTTTGCATCAGTAATATAATTATTGACCGGGTTAAAGTTGGAAAAATACCTGGGCGTGTTTGAAATTCTCGCATCTCCAAAGATGGCCTGCACATAAAAATTTGTATAGTTATTATTGCCGGGAAAATTGTAATCCAATGAAGCGCCGCCAAAAGTAAGCGGTGCATTAAAAGTATTCAATTGCCTGCCTGAAACCAGCGACCCAACAAGGGTTCCGTCAATAAACAGGTTTATGGTTTGCCCATTATTTACGGCTGCAATATGATGCCAGAAATTATCATTGATGGGATTCGTGTTTGATAAAAATTGCTGATCAGTATTTAAATTACTCAGCCCTTCATACATACCCACATAGCCGTCATTTATATTGATACCAAAGTCGCCGGAATTATTTCCGTCCGTTACATTTCCAAATAAACAAGGGCGCTGCCAATAAATATCATTGCTTCTCACATCCGTTGTTTTTACCCAAAACTCCACTGTAAAAGTTGAAGCATTATTGAGTAAAGCGGAAGGCATTTGCATATACTGGCCATTTTGCGTACTACTAATTTGCGCCGAGACTGCAGCAGAAATAAAGAAACAAAAAATGAAAATATATTTTTGCATAATGCTTGTTTTAACGGGGTAATTATTGTTGGGTAATTAGTTTTTTCAATGCCTCAAAATTAATATTCGCCACTGCTTTCTCAATCATATCTGCACTGCCTTCCAGCCGAATAATAATATTGTATACAGATAATTTATTTCCATTTGCCGGGTAGATCGCTTTGGTTATTTTAGCATCATAACCGCCAACTGATTTTCCATTCACCGGCGTTGTAAATTTTCCAAAATAGATGAATTTTTTATTCAGCATATATGTGCCATCATCGTCTTTTGCACTGGGGGAAAAAATTTCAAATGCTGCGCCGTTTATATTATCCTGCACAACAGTTTTATTTTTATCGCTCACTTTCATCAGCATCATTTCTGTGTTGACAGGATTTAAAAACACTTCTATATTTAAATTGGTTTCTACTTTCGCTATTTCAAAAGCATCGTTAGATGAAGCAGGCATTGAGAGTGAAGCCGCATTTTGATTCACTTGTTCCTGGTATTCTTCCAGCGTAATTTTTTTAGCCGTGTATAACTTGAAAAGTGAATCCGATTTTGCCGCGGCCACTACAAATTTCTTTGCTAATGCTTCCGTAGCAGAAGTATTATTACCACCGTTTAATTCTTCATCCGTGGGCATTCGAATTAGCCTCAGCCCATAGCCATCTTCATTGTTGTAATAAAATTTTTGTGCATTGAAGCTGGTAAAGCCTTGCTGGTTTTGGGTATTGCAATAATCGGCCTCTCTTGCCGGAACATCAATATTGATACGGCCCGGCAACATTGTGATGCTTATATCTCCCGCAGCCATTTTCCCATTTGCATGCGAACCAACATTAGCAAGCAGCGGCGCAAAAGTTTGTTGCATGGCATTAAAAACTTTATTTTTAAATGCCACCTCGCATTGTGAAGCAGACCGTACATTATTTTCTTCATCCAATACTTTTGCATACACACTTGCATCGCAGTTACAGCCCGGTAATACATCAGTTTGTAAAAATTTTGCTTCCCGGTAAAAATGGCCGCTGCCATTAATGGCGCAGTTGTTTACCGGCGCTCCGTCTTTGTTTTCCTGGCAAAGCATATTGCCACTTATGGTAAATGAGATCTCGGCGTTTGTAAATATATTGATATGGATATGCAATGGTTTTGATTTGCCGTCATGCATAAGTTCAGGCATGAGAAAGCCATATTTTTTATTGGAAAAACTAATATGTGTGGAATCTCTTTCATAATACAAATCAAAATCATTTTGGCTGCCATTAAAGTCAATAAATGCTGCGTCGGAAGAACCGTAATTCTTGTCGGGGCTCAGTGTGAAATGCCTTTCCCCATTGTACGGATTGATCATCCAGAAACCATTTGGATTGTCAAATTTTAATACAGGTTTGCTGATATTGATGCTGGAAGTTTGCCCGTTTTCGATAGTAAAAACTGCAGTAAATATTCCGGTTTGTGCAAAGCCTTTTGCAAAGCACATCATTGCCATAACCAACACGATTATTTTCGGGGTATTCATTTTTTGATTTTAATTTTTCCAGTTTTATTTTTTTAAAATAATCACTACACACAATAACATCCGGGCAAAAGTTTGTAGTCACGCTTTCACAAATACTTTTTTAAGTGTCTCTGTAAAAAAGCGCGCCGATAAAATGCCTTCTCCAGTTAATGGATAATCAACTCAGCGTCATGCTTTTTTATACACACGTTTGCCGGAAACCCAGGTCTCATCAACATTCCGGTCATCCCCACATACCATGATTCCAAATAACAACATTGCTGCTTCGTCCATAGTTGCCGGTGAAGATTCAGTGGTTACAAGTGATTGATGCCAGGCCATTGCATGCTGCCCTGCGTTCCAATCCAGTGCCACGAAATCTGCTTCCTTTCCAATATTGAAATTGCCGAGTACATCGTCTATATAAAGTGCTTCTGCGCCGCCTAATGTAGCCAGGTAAAATGCACGGTATGGATTCAGTTTGTTTCTTTCCGCCTCTGCTGCATCATGTTCGCGCTCGTTTACGGATCCGTCCAACATAGTATTATTGCACATTCCCACTTTATACGCTTCTTCCAGCACCCGTATCATACTGAATGCATTTCCACCTCCCATGTCACAACCGAGAGATAAACGCACACGGTTATCAGGATCGAGTGCGCGGCCTATGCGGAACAAACCGCTTCCAAGAAATAAATTTGATAATGGACAAAAGCACACACCTGCACCGGCTTTTGCGAAACGGCGGAACTCGTCATTCGACAGCCACACACCATGGCCTGCTGTAAATTTCGGCCCGAGCAATCCATGTTTCTCATGTACAGAAGTATAATCAGGACATTCAGGAAATTCCTGTTTTGCCGTCCGGATCTCTGTAGGATTTTCGGAAATATGTGTATTGACCCAACAATCGGGAAATTCTTTTTTGAGCCTCGCACAAGCTTCCATCATTTCGTCTGTGCATCCCACAGCGAAACGTGGCGTGATCGCATACAGGTGCCGCCCATTGCGGTGATACTTTTCAATTAATTTTTTACTTTCTTCATAAAAATCTTCCGGTGTGATCACATATTCCGCAGGTGCAAAACGGTCTATACCCGTTAAACCTGCGATGGTACGCATTCCCCTGCGTTCCGCTTCTGCAAAGAATTCTTCAGTTGAAACAGGGCTGCTTGTTGTAAACGCCTGGCAGGTAGTAGTACCGCCTGCTAAAAGTGCGTCGAAAAAATGAGTGGCGGCTTCACGTGCATAGTCACGATTAGCATACTTAATCTCTTCCGGAAAAATCCAGATTTGTAACCAGTCAAGTAATTGTTTTCCATAAGCGCCCAGCACACGTACCTGCGGGAAGTGAATATGGCCATCAATAAATCCGGGCATAATAATCCTGTTTTGAATATGCGTTACAGGTAAACCGGGATACTTGTGAGAGAGTTCATCAAATAGTCCAAAGTCCTGGATGATGCCATCTTTTACAACGAGCAAGCCATCACGAATATAGCGTGCAGCTTCCTGTTCTTTACCAATATGTTTATAGGGGTCTTCAAGAAGATCAAAGAAAGAACCACGGATTAGTGTGGTGCCGGACATTACTGTGTCGATTTGGTTTTTCATCATTATTCTTTTATTTAAATTTTAAAAAAGGTTTTTTTAAAATTATAAATAATAATTTTAAATCAAATCATTATGTATAAATATTTTGCAGCCATTCTTAATTAATAAATTTTAGGTTCCGGTTATTTTTCATAGAATGGAAATAAGTTTGAGTTCTGTGTTCATAATTTTATTTTAATTTCCCGGTTCATGAAACTACCGGTGGTTAAAGAATACAATACTCCGATGAATTTGCGAAAGTTTTCATCGGTAAAATGCCTTATTTTTCATTCATAAATAAATTCAATATTCAATGAGTAATTATGCCGTTCTGATCGCCACTGCAAGAATACATCCTGATTCAGGAGAAGCTTTCCATGCATGGCAGACTTCGTATGCGAATGCCATCTCCAAATTCTCCGGCTTCATCAGCACGGATATAGT
>JBAQJB010000458.1:0-2163 GCA_049289155.1 Chitinophagaceae bacterium | reverse complement strand
GGTGGTTTATTTTTTCTAAATTTTGTTTGATATCATTTGAAATAATTTTTGCTTCTTCGATATCTCCTTTATTTAATTCTTCATTCATTTCATCAATCAGTTCATTGCTGACTTCAGAAAAATTATTCACGAAGTTCAATGGGTTTTGAATTTCATGCGCAATGCCCGCAGTGAGTTCACCAAGGCTCGCCATTTTTTCTGATTGGATGAGTTGGGATTGGGTGGATTTTAAATCTAATAAAGTAGTTTCTACTTTTTGTTTTTCAACTTGCAACAGTGTATTCACTTTTTGTTTTTGGCGATTGTTTCGATAAAACACAAGTGCCAATAAGGCTACTAAACCTAAACCGGTAAATAAAGCAATGGTCGTTATCCTGTTTTTAGCATCTCTATTCTTCTGTGCTTCGTTTTCTAGTTTTTGCTGTTCTTCAAAATTGATATTTTGAAATTCAGTAATTTTTTGGAGGTTGGCTTTACTCAGGCTATCTCCTATATTTTTCGAAAGCCTGAGATAGGTATAAGCACTATCTGTATTTCCCTGCATATGATATGCTTCGGAAATTATGTTGGCAGAATTCGTTAAACTATATGCATTATTTATTCCTGTTGAAATATAGTATGCGGCTCTAGAAAAATGCAGTGCGGAATCAAGTTGATTCAGATTTTGAAATAGTTTTGCGAAAGCAATATTAGCATAGCTTAATGCATTTAAATTATTTTGCGCTTTACTAACATCTATTGAATACCTGTAATAATATTTTGCCGAATCAACTTGGTTAGCTTGTGAATATAGGTCCCCGATTTTTTGAAGTATATATCCTTTATAGGCTTTCTGCCCGGTTTTGTCTGAATAAGTTAAACCCCTGTACAAATAAAGCTTTGCGGAATCGCTTTTGCCCTGTTCCAAATAAATATCCCCGATATTCATATTGCTGTTGACCAGGTTTTCCAAAGCGCCAATTTCTACGGATATCTGAATTTCTTTTTTATAATAGTCAATGCCTTTCTCTCCGTTTGTCGCTTGATATTCATTACCCAGTATATGGTACACTCCCGCCAAAGTATTCAACCTGTATTTATGTGGATTATTGGAAAACTTATCCCAGGGTACTTTAATTACATTTTTTTCATTCTTTTCATCAAGTGCAATAGCCAGGGCTTCATTGGCCAGGCGAAAAGCCAGGGGTAGGTTTACACTTTGATATAAATAAGCTTTCCCCGTTAAAAAACCCGCTCTCCAGAGTGGTTGATGCAATTTATCTGAAATTTGTAATCCT
Organism: Chitinophagaceae bacterium; assembly: GCA_049289155.1. GTDB lineage: Bacteria > Bacteroidota > Bacteroidia > Chitinophagales > Chitinophagaceae > JAFDXJ01. Next base: position 886 of record JBAQJB010000458.1, on the reverse strand, counting down.
TGTTCTGTAACAACCAATGCACTATCGCGGTTGCTTTCCATGTAATAAAATAAAAGTTCGGCAAGCACACCCGCTTTTATTGTATCGTTTGGGGCTGCTTTTAATGAAGCATTCAGGCTGTCTAAATATTTTTGCTGATTTTGAGCAATGGCAAAAAACGGGAATAAAATGAGCAATGATATTTTAAATAATAATTTCATTTAATAGTTTAATTGGTGGGTAATTGAATAATAAATGTTGTTTCTTCTTCTTCTTTCGTTTCTACCTTCATTGCTCCTCCATGTGCTTTCACAATATCATAAGCTAAACTTAATCCTAAACCTGTGCCTTGTCCTGTTGGTTTTGTAGTAAAAAATGGCTGAAATATTTTGTCTACAATATTTTGAGGAATGCCGTTGCCATTATCTGCAACTTTTATTTCAATTGTATTATTTATTTTTTTTGTTGTGATGGAAACTGTTGGCTCGTATCCTTCAACTGCTTGATTTCTCTTTTCATCCACCGCGTAAAAAGCATTCGTTATTAAATTTAATAACACCCTTCCCATATCCTGTGGAATGATATTTATTTTACTAATACTTTCATCAAAATCTGTCTTCAAAGTAGCATTGAAATTCTTATCCTTCGCTCTTAGGCCATGATAGGCCAATCGAAAATATTCATCCGCTAAAGCATTGATGTCGGTGGCTTCATTTTGCCCTTTGTTCGTTTGTGAATGTTGCAACATGCCTTTTACAATAGCATCTGCACGTTTACCATGGTGGTTTATTTTTTCTAAATTTTGTTTGATATCATTTGAAATAATTTTTGCTTCTTCGATATCTCCTTTATTTAATTCTTCATTCATTTCATCAATCAGTTCATTGCTGACTTCAGAAAAATTATT
>JBAQJB010000457.1:0-2193 GCA_049289155.1 Chitinophagaceae bacterium | reverse complement strand
GTCTTTAAAATCTACTTCCTGCCTGATAAATTCCAGGGTGGAGGATGGCAGTGTATTCAGCTTATAGTGCTGTGCTACGCGTACATTACTTAAATAAAAATTAAGCGTATCGTTGTTCATCTTGCTCAATGCCGGCACATGTTTCCATTCATTGGCGCCCATAACCTCATAATTTATTTTGTCTTTCAAAAGAGCAGGCCTTGTGCTATCTTTTAAAACATAATTGAACCATTGGTCAACAAGATCATAAAGGTTGATATTGGCAACGGAATCTATTGTATATCCCATAAGTTTTGAAGAAGGGGCCTCGCTTTGCGGACCATAGTGATCATAAGGCCCGATCACTAAATAATGATCAGCATTTTTATTGTACAAATAATGTTGCTTAAAATAATATATGGCGCCAGACTGATCACCATCATAATATCCCGTAATAGTTAATACAGGGATATTTATTTTTGAGAAGTCAGTTTTATACGGAACCATACTCTGCCAATAAGCATCATAACCCGGATGCATGAGCCTTCGCTGAAAAATTTTATTCGGCCTTCCTTCGATAGTATCTAAGGAACGGAATGACTTGCCGCTTACATACCATTTTTTAAATGTGGAATCCCAATGCTCTTCATTATTAAAATCGTCTTCATCTGTATTCTTGCTATTGGTTACATAATGTATCCACCGGAGCATATAGCTCATAAAGACATTATTCAGCATCGGGTAGTCAATGCCGGGGCCTACAGCAACCTGGGGAATGATGGTCTTTAAAGCAGGATGAACTTTTTTTACGGCGGCCCATTGGTCAAAGCCAAGATAACTGCCGCCCACCATTCCCACTTTACCATTGCTCCAGGCTTGTTTGCTAATCCAGTCAATAATATCATACGCATCATTAGCATCGTGCTCAAATGGTTCTATATCCTGGGGGCTTAGTCCCTTTCCACGTGTATTCACAACCACCCCCACATAGCCGTTGTCTGCCCAATACCTTGCCTTATTTTTATCGACGGGAGAAATGTATATATTAAATATAAAAATGGCGGGTTGTTTAACAACTAGTCCCCTTTTTCTAACTACCACTGCGGAAATAGTGGCGCCGTCCCTTGTTTTAATAAGCACACTGTCTTCAATAATAAATCTTTTATTTTCCCATGCCGCAAACAATGGTTTGGTCAGAGGCGTAATCTGGCTATCCACATTGTACCAACTATAGGCAAGGCAAAGTTTTTTAGCATCATCAAAGCTTATACTGTCCTTACCTTTTTGGCTATTTAATAATTTATATAGGTTATCGTGCTCCCCTTTTAAGAAAGCGTACTCGTTGTCTATCCCACTTTCTGCTACGGGAATTGCCTGTGGAGGAAAGGCATTAAACAAAGTATTAAAAGTAAAAGTATAGGCATCAGTGAACGAAATATGATTTTTCGCTTGTCGCAATTTAGTAAGAACAAATGATTGGTCTCCAAAAGACATTGCTTTTATGCTTACAGTATCGGAACTGTGTAGCTTGGTAAACCTTCGGAATGAATCCAGGCTGATATTTGCCTCTTCATATTGTTCTGCTACAATTTGAAGGTCGCAAAGATCTTCGAAATCGATTTTTCTATTTTCTTCTTTATAAACAGCTATTACCTGCTTTGCCAATACAGGCATGTATTTACCCAATGTTATACTGTCTTTATAATTCTCCTTCGGGAAATAAAAATTTTGACCGAATGAATTGAATGCGAAAAAAATTGAGGTAATGGTTAATAGCTTTTTCATATTTTTTTTCTTTGAATCATTTCCACTTTCATTTTGTGAATTCAGATATTCTAAAATTTTGAACTTTGTAAAAACCTGCTTTCATTCTGCTTTAAGCAATGCTATTGTTTTTTTAGGGTCGATAATATTTATTCCTTTTTCATGGGGTGTGCTAACTGCTACTTTAAGAATAAGTTGCTTTGACTGGTGTCGAATCATGTAAACTATCTCTTTATTTATTTTTACTATCAATAATCCTGCACCCACTTTATTTTTTCCTTGTTGAGATACATACTATCCATAACAGGTTTCATATTTATTTTTACATCATAACGGTAAGTGGCTGATTTTTTCATACAAGTTTAAAAAAGATTTTTTAATTTAAATTTTAAATAAACAACAATGAAGAAGTCAAGATTTTCAGAAGATCAAGTGCTGGCAATCCTCAAA
>JBAQJB010000456.1:0-4865 GCA_049289155.1 Chitinophagaceae bacterium | reverse complement strand
GAACATGCTTACACAATATTCCGCACAGGCATCACCACTTGCATTTCCCAACGGGCTCATTTTTTCTGCATAATTAATGAAGCCATCAAAACCCTTTACACCACTTCCTGCCGTGGTTCGTGTGGGTGATTGAGAAATAGTATTGATACGCACTTTTTTGCGAACGCCATAATGATAACCAAAACTACGGGTGACAGATTCAAGTAATGCTTTGGCATCTGCCATTTCATTATAATCCGGGAAAACGCGTTGCGCAGCAATATAGGTCAATGCCACCACGCTGCCCCATTCATTGATCGCGTCCATATCCCATGCAGTTTTTAAAACACGGTGCAGGCTCATGGCAGAAATGTCCAGCGTCTTTTGATTGAAACCATAATCGATATCTGTATACGCTTTTCCTTTGCGCACATTCAGGCTCATGCCGATGGAATGTAAAATAAAATCAATGCCACCATCAAAATGTTTTTGAGCGCCTTCAAACAATTTTTTCAGGTCTTCCATATTGGTAACATCTGCGCCAATTACAGGCGCTTCCGTAGTTTCCGCCAGTTTATTGATCTCACCCATACGCAAGGCAACTGGAGCATTACTCAGGACAATTTTTGCACCGGCTGCATGACAATGCAAAGCTGTTTTCCAGGCAATAGATTTTTCATCCAGTGCGCCGAAAATGATTCCTTTTTTTCCTGCTAATAAATTATTTTGCATATACCTGTATTTTTTAAAAAGTGGATAGAATAAGTCATGGCAAAGAAACTATAATTTTATGAATGTATGCGGGTCATTTACTTTTCACCATTTCACGTGCATTTTCACGTGCTGCCGCGGATGGTTTTTCACCGCTCAACATTTTCGCGATCACTTCAATTCTTTCATCATCCGATAAAAGGCGCGCCTGTGTTTTGACCTGGTTATTTTTTTCTTCTTTAAATATAAAATAATGATTGTCTGCCTGCCCTGCAATTTGTGGCTGATGCGTAATGGCGATCACCTGTTTTTGCCCGGCTAATTGTTTCATGATCTTACCCGCCTGCCGGGCCGCTTCACCGGAAATGCCCGTATCAATTTCATCGAAGATCATGGTGGGTAATTCCATTTTTGCGGCAACAAGTGATTTTATACAAAGCATTAAGCGGCTCAATTCACCGCCACTCGCCACTTTTTTAATGGGTTCAAATTTCCCGCTTTTATTTGCATCAAATAAAAATTCAATTGCATCCATGCCGGTTGCTTGTAAAGGTGTACTGGCTTGTTCAACTTTTATTTTTGCATTTGCCATGCCCACGCGTGACAATAAATGTTGTACCTGTTCTTCAAAAGGTTTGATTTGTTTTTTTCTTAAATCTGAAATTTTTGCTGCCTGTATTTTGGCGGTCAAAAACAATTCCCTTTCTTCTTTTTCTAATGAAATAATTTTTTCATCCAGGGAAAAAACGGACTGGCATTTTTCGTCCAGTTCATGTTGCACGGCGAGCAATTCATTCGTAGTTTGAACACCATGTTTTTTATATAATTTATAGCCTTCCGATAAACGGTCATTGATCCACTCAATGCGTGCGGGATCATATTGAATCGTATCATTAACATGTTCTGTTTCTGATGAAATATCTTTCAGTTCTATTTGAACTGTTTCCAGGCGTTTCAAAATTTCTGCAATATTTTTTTCAATATCCGCGTAAGGCCTGAAAGCATGTATAAGTTTCCTGATCTCAGCAAGCAGCCCATTTTCTTCTTTGTCAAACTGGCTGGAAGCTTTGGCCAGTGCAGTTTTGATTCCTTCAGATTCATTTAATAACAACAATTCATTTTCCAAATTTTCAAGTTCATTTTCCACGAAGGACTGTGCCTGTAACTCTGAAAATAAATATTGGTGATAATCCATTTCCTTTGCTGCCTGCATTTTTTGCAACCGCAAATCATTCAGATTTTTTTGAACTTTTTGCCAGCTAAAAAAATGTTGATGATAGGCCTTTATCAAAGTTTCATTTCCTGCAAGCGCATCTAAAACATTACGTTGAAAACCTGTATTAATCAATTCGAGTGAATCAAACTGGCGATGCAAATCCACGAGTAAACCAGCAACACTTTTTAATAGCTGCAGCGATACAGGAGTATCATTGATAAATGCACGTGATTTTCCCCGCGGGGAAATTTCACGGCGAAGGATCAGTTCATCTGTATCACCTGAAAGATCATTTTCCTGCAGGTATAAAATAGCAGCAGGTAAATTGTTAACAGAAAAAAAACCTTCAATAAAAGATTTTTTTTCAGCATGCAATAAAGAACTGGAATCAGCCCGGTCGCCAAGAATCAGGCCCAGTGCGCCCATCAGGATACTTTTACCTGCCCCCGTCTCACCGGTAATGATGGTGAAGCCACCGGAGAAATCCAGTTCTATATCATCAATGATCGCATAATTTTTTATGTGCAGTTTCTTCAACATAAATACTTTTGCAAAATACGTAAACTGGCTGGAAAAATTTTACCGGCCAGCTTTTTTATCAATGCGGTATTTTTCATTCTTGGTCAAAGCATTTTAAACAACTATTTTAGTGCAAAATTTTTCATTTTGAAAGCAATCCTTACAGCGGAGCAACTGGCATTGAGTGTCAAAAGACTGGCAAGGCAAGTGGTGGAAAATCACTTGCAACTGGAGAATACAGTGCTGATTGGTATTCAGCCTCGTGGCATTTTTCTGAGCAACCGCATGGTAGAGGAATTTAAAAGCCTGGTGCCTGCAGGAAATATTAAATATGGCAAACTGGATATCACTTTTTACCGTGACGATGTACGCACCGAACTGAAATTGGCCAATGCTACTGATATTCCTTTTAATATAGAAAATAAAAATGTTGTGATCATAGATGATGTGCTTTGGACGGGGCGCACCATCCGGGCTGCATTGGACGCCCTGCTTGATTTTGGGCGGCCTGCCAAAGTGGAATTGTGTGTATTGGTAGACCGGCGTTTTACGAGGCAGTTGCCCATTCAACCGGATTATGTTGGCAGAACGATAGATACATTTGCCGATCAGAAAGTGATCGTACACTGGAAGGAAACCTTTGGCCGGGATGAAGTGTTGCTCGTATGAATTTGATTTGCCACTTGTGCTGAAATCATTAACTTCGCTTTTTAATGAAACTATCTACGCAAAATTTGCTGGGTATCCGCAACCTCACCCCGGAAGATATTCAGCTCATTCTTACTACCGCGCAGCAATTCAAAGATGTATTACAAAGGCCTGTAAAAAAAGTGCCTTCCCTGCGGGATGTAACGATCGTCAATCTTTTTTATGAAAATTCCACGCGAACACGCATGTCATTTGAATTGGCTGAAAAAAGACTGAGCGCGGATACTTTGAATTTTGCAGTGAGTAATTCTTCTTCTTCAAAAGGAGAAACTTTACTGGACACGGTAAATAATATCCTGAGCATGAAAGTGGATATGGTAGTGATGCGGCATGGAGCAAGTGGCGCGCCTCATTTCCTGGCAAAACATATTCCTGCGGCAATTATCAATGCAGGTGACGGCATCAATGAACATCCAACCCAGGCTTTGCTGGATGCCTTTTCCATGCTTGAAAAAAGGAAAACGTTTGAAGGCTTGAAAGTGGCTATCATCGGGGATATCATGCATAGCCGTGTGGCGCTCAGCAATATTTATTTACTTACAAAAATGGGCGCGGAAGTAATGGTTGCCGGGCCGCCAACACTCATACCAAAATATATCAAAGAAGCATTGGGTGTTCAGGTTGAATACAACGTATCAAAAGCCCTTGCCTGGTGTGATGTGGCGAATGTATTACGCATTCAACTCGAAATGCAGAACCAGCCATTGTTTTCATCGCTGCGTGAATATAATTTAGTCTATGGTATCAAAAAAAGTATGGTAGACAATTTGAAAAAAGAAATTGTGATCATGCACCCAGGCCCCATAAACCGCGGTGTGGAAATTGACAGTGATGTGGCAGACGGCCCACATTCAATTATTTTAAACCAGGTGGAAAATGGTGTGGCGATACGAATGGCTGTTCTCTATTTATTGGCGAACAGGGAAAATTAATTGTATATGAAAAGAATTTGTTTATTTCCCGGAACCTTTGACCCGGTTACATTAGGGCATGTTGATATCATCACACGCGCGATTTCTTTATTCGATGGGATCGTGGTGGGCATTGGTACCAACAGTAATAAAACAACTATGTTTTCTGAAGAAAAAAGAAAGCTATGGCTGGAGAAAATTTTTATACATGAACCCAAGGTTTCCGTATCTGTTTACGAAGGGCTGACCATTAATTTTTGTAAAAAAATTGGCGCTAAATATATTCTTCGCGGCATTCGTTTCGTGAGTGATTTTGAATATGAAAAAACCATAGCCGATGCCAACCGGACATTGGATCCTTCCATAGAAACAATCTTTCTTACCTGCGAGCCAAAATACACTTCTATTGCTTCCACAATCGTTCGCGATATCATCAAAAATGGGGGAGATGCTTCACCTTTCCTGCCGGAAGAAGTAAATATCGATTTATAAATTTTTTCAATAATATTTATGCATTCCTTTCCTGATCTGCGGCAATAATATGTTTGATATTTGGGAACGTATTTTTCAGTAATTCATCCATTTCATTTTTAGCAACCCATTGTATTGCTGTGATGTCTTCTTCAGTTTGCGGAACCAGGATTTCTGTACTTGCCGCCAACATAGAAAACCAATGTGTTTCCTTCAGCACTTTTTCTTTTAAATATGTGTCAAAGTATTCGTGATGCGTAATTCCTGTAAAGTGGCAGATGTGTACATTCTTAATACCGGTCTCCTCCTGAACTTCACGAATGGCGGAGGTTTCTGGCGATTCACCTGTT
>JBAQJB010000455.1:0-15834 GCA_049289155.1 Chitinophagaceae bacterium | reverse complement strand
TTTGATAAATTGTTTTCGCGCAGTTTCGTCCAGGGCATTGATATTATGTGCATCTATGACCACATCATGCGTTTTGGAAAGTACTTCAAAATGAGCTTTAATTTTTTTTTCAGAAATGGTCGTTTCTCTGTAAAGTGCGGAAATATTCATGTTCTGCGCGGAGAGTTTTTCTACAGTAGCCAAACCAAAACCACTGGATCCACCCAGGACAATCGCCCATGAACCATTGAATTCCAAATTATTTGCCTTCACCGGTTTTGAATTTTCTGTTTTGCAAATTAAGTTAAATAAAAGCCAATGCCAATGATTTAAATTTTTTTAATTAAAGGTTGAAAAGCTGTAGACGCAGGAGAAATTTAAATGGAGCTAAGAATAATTTCATCTGCAATTATCCAATGGCCATTCTCTTTTTTATAAATAAAGATTGAATCCCATCCTCCTTCATCCGGGACATCCTGCCCTCGGATGATAAATACATAGTTTTTATCTAAAGAAAAAACAGGTATGCTTGCGTAATTCACCAGGCGCTCTCCCGGTGTAGACGTATTCCATTCTTTTATCCAAAAAGCTATATTATTTTCCCTGGCGGTTGTAGAATGTACCTGTTCACTTAGTGACTCAGGTAATTTTTTTTTCGTATTACTAACAACTATTAAATTTTGCAACTTTTCCTGGTTCCAAAACAAATTATTCTGCGAATTTGATTTTAAATCAAAGCAGGATTTTACAAATTCCTGCCGGATGTTTTCCGGGATTTTTAATAAGTCATATGTTAAGAACTTTTGATAAATCAAATCATCAAGGATATATGGTTGCTGTAAAAAAAATATTCCCCAGTTTGATTTAGCAGTTGGAAGTGCCGGTAATTCATTATTCATAAATGTATACATACTATCTGGCACCTGGGCTTGTGTAATACTATGCACTAAAAATAATAGAATGCTTACAGTGATGTGTTTCATTTATTCAATTTATTAAATAATGAAATTTTTTTTTTACTATTCTGATGACAAAAAAAAATTGCTGCGTCTAGCAAGCAATTCTTGATTCATATATTTTTACATTCTTATTTAAAAATAATTATCCAGGTAAAGAAATAACCATGGCACTCGCGCCACCTCCGCCATTACAAATACCTGCTGCGCCGGTTTTCCCGTTATTTTGTTTCAATACATTGATCAATGTTACAATAATCCTAGCGCCACTGCAACCTAATGGATGCCCGATGGAAACAGCGCCTCCATGCACATTTACCTTTGCCGCATCAAGTCCCATCTTTTGAATATTGGCAAGTCCTACCACAGAAAATGCTTCATTCAATTCAAAGAAATCAACTTCATTCATTTGCATGCCTGCTTTTTTTACAGCTTTTGGAACGGCCAGTGAGGGCGTAGTTGTAAACCATTCAGGCGCCTGCTCTGCGTCGGCATAACTATTTATTATAGCTAAAGGTTTCAGTCCAAGTTCGTCTGCTTTTTCACTGCTCATTAAAACAAGTGCGGCTGCCCCATCATTCATGGTACTTGCATTTGCTGCAGTCACGGTACCGTCTTTGGTGAATGCAGGTTTGAGCCCGGCGATCTTATCAAATTTTACATTAAAAGGTTCTTCATCTTTACTGAATTGAATCGGATCACCTTTTCGCTGAGGGATTGCTACCGGAATTACTTCATCATTAAATTTTCCATCTTCCCAGGCTTTCTGGCTTCGTTTGTAACTTTCAATAGCAAAACTATCCTGGTCTTCCCGGCTGAAGTTGCATTCTTTCGCACAAAGTTCTGCGGCATTGCCCATGGCATAATTATTATATACATCCGTAAGGCCATCTTTTGCCAGCCCATCAATCATAGTTGCATTGCCATATTTATTTCCCCAACGCATATTGCTAACATAAAAAGGTACGCTGCTCATATTTTCCATACCACCTGCAACCACGATATCTGCATCTCCCAGTAAAATACTTTGTGCACCCTGTGCAATCGCTTTCATACCACTGGCACAAACTTTATTTATAGTCGTGCAAATAACACTATCCGGGAGGCCGGCAAATTTTGCTGCCTGGCGTGCCGGGGATTGGCCAAGGTTTGCCTGTAATACACAGCCCAACAACACTTCATCCACCTGAGCGGGTTGAATGCCGGCTTTTTCAACAGCGGCTTTGATTGCGGCGGCACCTAATTGTGGCGCGGAAATATCCTTTAAACTTCCACCGAAACTTCCGAGTGGCGTACGTACTGCTGAAATAATATAAACCTGCTTTTTACTCATATACTTTGAATTTAAGATAAAATTGATGTGCAAAGGTAATGATTGCCTGAGATGTAAAAAACCGAGGGATCAATAATCATCCTCCATCAATGAATAATATTTCTAAATTTCATTGTAAATCAAAAGAAACCAAACGCATGGCCTGGTTTCTTTTGAATTTGAAATACAAATAAATTCTTCAGGGAAACATTTTCAAAAACCAATTTTTACCGAAAGCGTAGGTTGTTGAGATAATGCGAAATTATTTTTTGGCAGGAACACAGGTTGCATCCGGAATGCGACGGCAGCAGCTGCCCGTTTTTTATTTTTTGAGGCACTTACAAAAAAGGGGATACTTACAGCATCGAGTACCACACCTGAAACTATAAAAGCGCCACCGGCAAATACATCTCCCAGGTCATTTGATTTCCCTGAACCTGTAATTATTCCTGCTACAATTAAAGATGTACCCGCACCTAAGGCCACCCAGCCAATTGTTTTTTGTGTTTTACTTTTTTGTAAATAATAGGCTTTATTATTTACGGTGTTGGAATTTTCCTGGGAAAAAGTTTGTATTGAAAGCCCAATTAACAAGGCTAAAAGAATGCACTTCATATTTTATGAGTTTCGGGTTAAATTGTAAAGCTATAGAAAACTGCAAAAAACAAAATATTTTTTATATAAGAAAGTCAACCCAAAACAACCTGTAACTTTTTGGATTTGATTGATTATTTTTGCACCTTCTTTTACATTATCTACAATCATATTTTTAAAAAATATGGTTTCACTGTTTAAATAAATTCATATGAGCCTTGGCTATTTTTCTTATCCTGCACCACCAAATGAACCCGTTTTATCTTATGCGCCCGGAACGCCGGAGCGCGCGGCATTAAAAAGCGCTTTACAAAAATTGAAGTCAAAACAACTGGATATTCCCATGTATATTGGTGGACGTTCCGTTAAAACCGGTAAAAAAGTTGCCCTGCATCCGCCACATGAAACTTCATTTACACTCGGGCATTTTCATGCCGGTGATGAAAAACATGTACATATGGCAATTGATGCTGCATTGAAAGCAAAAGAAGCCTGGAGTGACATGCCCTGGGAAGACCGCGCGCATATTTTTTTAAAAGCTGCGGATCTTATTGCCACTAAATATCGCTACATGCTGAATGGTTGTACGATGCTGGGACAAAGTAAAAATGCCTACCAGGCAGAAATAGACAGTGCCTGTGAGTTGATCGATTTTTTGCGTTTCAATGTTCATTTTCTCAGCGAGATTTATAAGCAGCAACCTATTTCAGCGCCAGGTATGCACAACAGGTTGGAGTGGCGGCCACTGGAAGGTTTTGTGATGGCTATTACACCATTTAATTTCACAGCAATAGCAGGCAATTTACCAACCAGCGCTGCTATGTGTGGAAATGTAGTTGTTTGGAAACCTGCCAATTCACAGGTATATGCTGCACAAATGATTATGCGTATTTTAAAAGAGGCCGGTTTACCGGATGGTGTCATAAATCTTATTTATGTTGATGGGCCAACTTTAGGTAAAACCTGTTTTGACCATCCTGATTTTGCAGGTGTGCATTTTACCGGAAGTACAGGCGTTTTCAATAGTATGTGGAAGAGCATCGGTGAAAATGTTGGCCTGTATAAATCTTACCCACGTATTGTTGGAGAAACCGGTGGAAAAGATTTTGTAATGATTCATAAAAGCGCAGATGTGGATGTGGCTGCAACGGCACTGGCGCGTGGCGCATTTGAATACCAGGGGCAAAAATGTTCGGCTGCTTCAAGGGCTTACCTGCCATCCAATCTTGCAGATGCAATTAAGAAAAAATTGCTGGCTCAGTTAGCATCCATGAAAATGGGTACTGTAGAAGATTTCAGCAATTTCATCAATGCAGTGATCGATGAAAAAGCATTTAACAGCATCACGAAATATATTGATGCGGCAAAAAAAGATAAGAAGGTTTCAATAATTGCCGGTGGTAATTATTCTAAAAAGAATGGTTATTTCATAGAACCAACTGTATTGGAAGTTAAAGACCCGAAATACAAATCGATGTGCGAAGAAATCTTCGGCCCGGTACTTTCCATTTATGTATATGATGAAAATAAATTTGAGGAAACGCTTGATTTGTTAGATGCTTCTTCGCCGTATGCGCTTACCGGTGCAATCCTTGCACAGGACAGGGAAGCTATTGTAACTGCCACATCAAGACTTAGAAATTCAGCGGGAAATTTTTATATAAATGATAAACCAACTGGCGCTGTTGTTGGCCAGCAACCTTTTGGAGGTGCACGGAAAAGCGGCACAAATGATAAGGCAGGAAGTATGCTAAATTTGTACAGGTGGCTCAGTGCGAGGACGATAAAAGAAACTTTTAATCCGGCAACAGATTATACTTATCCTTTTTTGAAAGAAGCTTAATATATATTTTCAATATTGCTGAACGGTGCAGTATTTTGAAAAATAAAACGCATAAAAAAAATCCCCGATCCGGGGATTTTTTTTAAGAAATATTCTTAAACTATCAATTTATTTACCACTTGGCATCATGTTGCCGCTGGCGTCCATCATGTGGCCGTCCATATCCATCATTTCACCTTCTTTCAAAGTTGCTTTCTTACCATCTTTCATCATTACATCACCATTTGACATTACTTTGGTACCATCTGTGGTGGTCATTGTTTCTGTCATTGGAGCCCATGCGCCGGATTTCATGATCATCATTTTACCATCTTTCATTGTCATTGTACCCTCTTTTGGAGCCATGGCAGCTGGTGTGTTCATCGTTGTTGTATCGGGCATTACAGGTGCAACTGATGTAGTATCTGTCATCATAGTAGAATCTTTAGTTGTGTCAGTAGAAGTACCACTGTTACAAGCGCCTAAAATTGCAGCCATTGCTACAACTGAGAGTAATTTTTTCATGTGTTTGTTTTTTTAATTTGAAGGGTGCAAAATTATGATATTACGCATGTGAAATCAAATATAATCCCAGTTAAAAATTTGCAACAGCACTTTTTATGCTATTTATATCATTGCCTTAACAAATTTTTCAAAAAAATACCGGGTTAAAAAAGCAATGGGAATGCCAATACATAAAATGAGTATACTCATTCCCATACTTACACCACTTAAAGTGAGTGGTGCCCGAAAGGCTTTTGAAAGGGGTAAAACAAGTAGATTCATTACCGACCAGGAAAAAATGCCTAATAAGCTGCCACTTATTATAACATTTTTTTTCAAAAATGGAAAGACCTGGTAAACCAGGAAATAAAAGAGCGTAAATAGAAATGCAATAAAATAATGTAAAGCCAATCCTATGCAAGCCAATGGCATTTCACTAATACCTGAATTTTTTCCTAATAAGCCATAAGCGATACCTTTTAAAATTTGTATGGCTGTAACTTTTTGGAGTAAAACTGTATACACAAAAATAGCTGCAGCTATATCAAGACTTCCTGCAAGGAAAGTTGTAAGAAGTATAAAACTAAGCCGGCTGTTTTTTGTGCCCGGAGAAATTTGATTTGGTTGCATAAGAATATTTAAGGCCTCTTTTAAGACACAAAAAAACCGGGAATTGTTGCCCGGTTTTTTATAAAAATTTCATGCAGAATTACTTCCTGCCGGCAAACCTGCTGAGCAGTTTTAATATTTCTATATACAACCATACGATCGTAACCAGTAAACCAAATGCGCCATACCATTCCATAAATTTTGGCGCGCCACCGGATGCGCCTCGTTCGATCATATCAAAATCCAATAAAAGATTCAACGCTGCAATAGCAACTATGAATAATGAAATGCCTATTCCCAATAAACTTGAATCATACGTGAAACCAACATTTACATGAAACAATCGAAGCACCATTGAGATTACATAAAATAATAAAATGCCCATGGTTGCAGAGATGATCACGGAACGTAATTTATCAGTTACTTTTATAATTCTGAAATTATATAAGATGAACATGGCAATGGCTACGCCAAATGTGAGCCCAACAGCCTGCATGATCAGGCCGGGATATTTTTCGGCAAACATGGAATTAAAAAGCACTGAAATGCCGCCAAGGAAAAAGCCTTCGAGGATTGCATATAAAGGAGCCAGTAATGGCGCCCAGGTTGGCTTAAAGGAAATGGCAATGGCTACAATCAGCCCGCCAAAAATTCCCACCATCATTAACGTATTCATGGTATTGTCAGCAAGCTGCGCATGCAGGTTCCATGTATAAACAGCTGCGCCAATAACCAATAATAATAAAAAGCCGAACTTATTTATTGCGCCACGCACCGTCATTGTTTCGGTGCCAATAGCCTGCACATTGCCATCTGCCCTGTTCCACATTTTTTCGGAAAGGGTAGGATTAGAAGATTTAAGTATAGACATATCAATTCGTTTTTTTAAATGAAAATTAAAAGTACAATTATTTTGAACTCTGAATGCTTTTCAAACCGGGATAATGATCCAGGGTTTCAAAAACATAACGCGGATCTTTCTTTAATGTAGCAATGAATTTGATGAGCGAGTCTGTATTATTAGGTTTTGCAAACATGCGGTCATGCGCGAGAATCACTACATTATTTGGTGTATTTACAGCGATACGGTTATCGTACGCGTCATTCACTTCTTTCAGCATTTGATCCACGCTTTGTACCGGCACAGATCCACCCTGGTTTTTAAAACGCCATTCGATATCCCAGCCTATCACATTATAGCCAAGGGAATCCAATCTATCACAAACAGCACGAACGGATTTTGCGCTTTTTACCTGCGTTGCATTTACCCAGGCACTGTTTCCAGGAAGCCTGATAATTTTTACAGGAACTTTATATAATTCCTGTACTTTCAGAAAATCGGCTACAGCACTGTCCGGGTGTGTATAAAATGTAGAATAATGATCCCTGAATGCGTGCGAATAACTATGATTGGCCAATAAAAATTGCGGGTAGCTATTTCTTACAGAATCAACCATCGCCATCCTGTATGCATCAAATGCATGCATACCTACCATAAAAAAAGTAGCTTTCACGCCCTGGTCTTCGAAAACTTTTTTACAAATATTTGTTCCCGGAGGTTGAGGGCCGTCATCCCAGGTTAAATAAATATATCTTTTAGATGGATCATATGTAAAAGGCGCACTGATAAAGCCACCATTTGCAACAAAAATTGAATCTACTTTTTTCTTTGCGGCAATTGAATCTGCCCTGGGATCACTTTTTTCTTTTCCACTATTACAAGATATAATACATAAAGAGGAAGCCAATAAAAGCAAGGTCACTGCTCTCGAAAAAAGGGAAGAAACTTTTTTGAACATGTAGTGTTTTTTTAACCTACAAATATAATCAAATGCCCGGGAAGATACTTACACTGTTTTGTTATTAAATGATTTTTAACGCTTCAAAAATAAATCTACTTTCATGTCCATTTTTAATTATAGTGTAACTTTGCCTGCTCTTTATTTTTTACCCAACATTCCTTTTACATGAATACAAATGAAACCATCCTTAAAGATGTAGTTATAAAATTTGCCGGCGATAGTGGTGATGGCATGCAATTTACCGGCTCACAGTTTACAGAAAACACGGCCCTTATGGGCATTGACCTCGCGACCTTTCCTGATTTCCCCGCGGAAATACGCGCCCCATTAGGAACTGTTCCAGGTGTAAGTGGTTTTCAATTGCGCTTTTCTTCAGACCCTGTATATACACCCGGTGATTTGTGTGATGTACTGGTTGCTATGAATGCCGCGGCACTGAAAGTGAACCTGCGTGGTTTAAAATATGGTGCAAAAATCATCGCCAATAAAGATGGCTTTGATACCAAAAATCTGCGGCTCGCTAAATATGGAGATGGTGTAAATCCATTGGAAGACGGAAGCCTGGATGGTTATGAGGTAATTGAAATGGATGTAACGCGCATGACAAGGGAAGCGTTAAAAGATTTTACTACTTTAGGTACGAAAGAAAAAGACCGCGCGAAAAACATGTTCGTGCTGGGATTCTTATATTGGATGTATAACAGGGAACTGGAAAATACCATTCGCTTCATTCAGCAAAAATTTAAAAACAAACCCGATATCCTGGAAAGCAATTTAACTGTTTTAAAAGCGGGCTACAATTATGGAGATACTACGGAAACTTTTACCTCGAGATATAAAGTAGAAAAAGCAAAATTGCCACCGGGGAAATACAGGAGTATTATGGGCAACCAGGCACTGGTGTATGGATTGATAGCTGCTTCGCAAAAAAGTGGATTGCCTATTTTTCTCGGCACATATCCCATTACACCGGCCTCAGATATTTTACATGAATTAAGTAAAAATAAATCCTTTGGTATCCGTACATTCCAGGCAGAAGATGAGATCGCGGGAATCTCCGCGGCCATTGGTGCTTCCTATGGAGGCAGTCTTGGGGTGACTTCCACTTCCGGGCCCGGTCTCGCATTAAAGTCGGAAGCATTGGGACTTGCAGTGATGCTTGAAATTCCTTTACTGATTATTGACGTGCAGCGTGGCGGGCCTTCTACCGGGTTGCCTACCAAAACAGAACAAAGTGATTTGCTCCAGGCATATTATGGAAGAAACGGGGAATGCCCGATGCCGTTGATTGCTTCATCCACACCAAGTGATTGTTTTCACGCAGTATATGAAGCAGTACGTATTGCTGTTCAACACATGACACCTGTTATACTTTTAAGTGATGGTTATATAGCCAATGGCGCTGAGCCCTGGCGGTTTCCACAAACTAAAGACCTGCCTGAAATTGAAGTTCATTTTCAAAAAGAATTGCAGGAAGGCCGGGAAAAATTTCTGCCTTATTTGCGCGATGAAAAACTGGTAAGAAATTGGGTGGTCCCCGGAACACCGGGACTGGAACACCGTATTGGCGGTTTGGAAAAAGAAGATGTAACAGGAAATGTTAGTTATGATGCCGATAATCATCAGCATATGGTGAAAACGCGACAAGCTAAAGTGGATAATATTGCACAATTTATACCGCATCAAACATTGGATAGCGGGCCGGAAAAAGGTAAAGTACTGGTGCTCGGGTGGGGTAGTACGTATGGAGCTATAAAAAGTGCAGCACTTGAACTACAGGCGGAAGGCCACGCTGTGAGCCATGCGCATATCCGCTACCTTCGCCCTTTTCCTTCTAACCTGGGAGAAATTTTGAAAAATTTTGAACATGTATTAATTCCTGAAATTAATAATGGGCAGCTGATCAAAATTATGCGCGATCAGTTTTTAATTGATGCGAAAGGATATCATAAAATCATGGGTATTCCCATTACACGCACAGAGTTGGTACAGGAAATCAGGAAATTTCTATAAGTAAATTTGTTTCCTAAAAAATACATTTTATTGCACCAGCAACTTTCCATTTTTTGCAGCGAAAGTCTGTGATATGCCCCCGGAGAAATTATTCCAACCTGGTATATTTATGCTGCCATTTCCATTATTGTTTCCTTGAATAGTATACACTAACACAGCCTGTTTTTGATAGTTCCAGGTCAATTTATTATTGGGCTTGCAATTTTCAGGTAATCCCAGTGAAGTATTTGCCTGCAAAAAATACGCATGCCCGCTGCCAAAAACCACCGCATTTCCATTTTCATCTATAGCCACTGCTGTTCTTTCTTCTACACCAATACCTTTAATGGAAACAGAGGAGTCCTGGTACAATCTTGCCATAAAACCCAATTGCCTTCCCCGCCTGTCCGGATTATCATAGTGGGTATCTGTGATGATGTTTTGAAGTAATGGAATTGAAATAAAATGTGATGTAAAACTTACATATTTATCATACGGATTTTTTAATACAGCGGCTGAAGTTGCGGAACCTTTTTCTGCATCATAACAAAACTGGCCGAGTATCATACAGCCTGCACTGGTGCCACCCACCGGAACTTTTTTTGTATTTATTAAATAGTTGATGGCATCATTCACTTTTGTATTTTTCCACAGGCTCACATAATCCCATTGATCTCCGCCGGCGATAAATAAACATTCCGCATCCCGGATGGTTCGGGACACTTTATCATCATTGGCCAGGGAAATTGAATTAATAAGCAATGTTTCCACTGAATTGACATTTGATAAGCCATACATATAATTATCATATGCATCAGTACCCGTTGCACGGATAACTACTATATCGCCACCATTACTCCTGTCGAGCATCCATTTTATTGCAGCGTTTACATCTGTACTTCCTCCCATTAAAACATATCCAGGAAGGGCAGTGGTGGTAACATCTTTGCGGTCACCTTTTATACCGATTGAAGCGGCACTGGTAAATGATATTGTATCCGCCGGTGGTGAAACCGGAGGTGGTAATTCCGACTTTTTGCAGGAATATAAAAAAGTAAAAACCAGTAAATAAAGGAGATAGTATCGTTTCATAAGCGGTTTTAAAAACAAATATAAAAAAAGCACCGGAGAAAGTTAGGTATTTACCGAAGTAAACACTTTTTTTCCGATGCTTCTAAACTGAACCACCTGTGAAGGAAGCCAGCAGAAAGTATCGCTTTTGTAACATCAACCGAAGTTGATAAAACTCCTGCGATCTTTAGTAATACAAATATACACTTTTTAGGTGCCCTTTTCCAAATTTTCAGGTATTGATTTTTACACCAGGTTTGCACAGGTTTATCCACCGTTTTTCATCGTTATCCACCATTTATTTTAATGAAATACCAGGAATCAAAAATTTAAAAATTTCTTAAAATCAAACATTTGTTTGATTTATTCAAACGTTTGTTTAGTTTTGCTTTTTTTTAAAATGACCCTTACAGATAAACATATACACATCATTGAAAAAGCGGAAGAACTTTTCGCGACAAAGGGCTATTCCGGCACTTCCATCCGGGACATTGCACAGGCTGCAAAAGTGAACCTGTCTATGGTTTCCTATTATTTTGGCTCCAAGGAAAAATTAATGGAAACCTTATTCAAAGAACGCATTTCACTCATGCAGTTAAAAATTGAAACCCTTTTGAAAAATGAAACCATTTCCCCTTTTCAGAAGGTAGAGATTATGATTGATGAATACATTTCCAAAGTTTTAAGCAAGCAATCATTTTATAAAATAATGCTCTGTGAAATGGCACAGCGGAAAAACCGGGTGGTCATTAATTTTATCAGGGATATCAAGTTGAATTATGCGAATATGATGCGCGGCCTAGTGGAAGAAGGCCAGCAAAAAAAATTATTTAAAAAGCATATAGATATCATGTTACTCATGAACACCATGACAGGAACCGTTACGCAAATGATCATGAATAAGGACATTTACCGCGAATTTAATTCTTTAAAAAAAATATCAGAAACCGAATATGATGAAAGGCTTAAAAAAATACTCGGAGATCACCTCAAAAAGATTTTTAAAACATTACTTGAATATGAATCTTAGATCGAAAAATATATTTTTATTCTTCTTTTTATTTTCTGCGTATGCCTCCATTGCGCAGGAAAGCAGGCCGCTTAGTCTTGATGATGCCATACACACAGGGCTTCAAAACAGCAAGAAACTAAAAATATCCCGCGCTAAAATTGATGAGGCCAATGCTATGCTTGACGAAGCAAAGAACAGGCAATTGCCGGATCTTAAAATCACCGGAAGTTACCTGCGCCTGAATAGCGCGAATATCGATTTGAAAAACCCGGGAAGCGGCGCTGGTAATACGCCAAAAATTTCTTCAGCATTGTATGGTATGGCAAGTGCATCATTGCCTATTTATGCGGGTGGTAAAATCCGTTATGGAATTGAGTCTTCAAAATTTTTACTGGAAGCATCAAGGCTTGAAAATGAAAATGACAGCAACTCCATTGCGTACAATATTATTGAAGCCTATATCAATTTATATAAATCCAGGGAAGCTATTCAAATTGTCCGGGAAAATTTGCAGGTTTCCCGCTCACGCGACACCACTTTTTCCAACCTGGAAAAAAATGGCTTGCTCGCCAGGAATGATTTACTAAAATCCGAATTGCAAACCACGCAAACTGAATTGGCTTTGCTGGATGCAGAAAATGATTCCAGGATAGCGAACGTGAATATGAATTTGCTGTTGGGATTTCCTGAAAATAACATCATTGAAACACAAACTGATTTTTTCAATAATATTCCGGCCATTCCAAGTTTTGAAGTATATGAAATGCAGGTACTCCAAAACAGGAAAGATCTGCAGGCTTCTTCTTATCGCATTCAATCTGCAAACCTCGGTATCAAATCAGCGCATGCAGAAAACCTGCCCACACTGGTATTGACTGGAGGCTATATTGCTGGCGTTATACCCAATTTTGTGACGGTGACCAATGTTGCGAATCTTGGCCTTGGGATTCAATATAACCTGGCCAGCCTGTGGAAATCAAATTCAAAATTATCCACTGCAAAAGCACAGTTCGCGCAGGCAAATGCGGCTGAAGAAATGTTGCAGGATGAAATAAAACTCCAGGCAAACCGCAATTACCAGGATTTGATTTTAGCAAAAAATAAAATTGATGTGTATGAAAAGGCATTGGCACAAGCGCAGGAAAATTATCGCATCACCAATAATAAATATGTAAACAGCCTTGCTACGATCACAGATTTACTGGAAGCAAATGCAGCTTTATTGCAGGCAAAACTAAATGTACCTTTTGCAATGGCAGATGCATTCATGGCGTATAAAAAATTATTGCTGACAGAGGGTTCAATTAATAAAAAATAAAATTAGAAATATAAATTTATGGCAGAGAATATAAATGAAACAACAACCCCGGAAAAGAAGGATGTCGAAAATTCGCCAAAGAAAAAAAGTAAATTTTTTGTCATTGTGCTTTCTATACTTGTGATCGTGGGCGGTTGGTTTGGTATTTCAAAATACGTGTACAGCCTGCATCATGAAGAAACAGATGACGCACAGGTGGAAGCAAATATCAGCCCTGTCATTTCAAAAATACCTGGGTACGTTACCAAAGTATTTGTAGATGACAATCAATTGGTACATAAGGGCGACACCTTACTGACACTGGATCAGCGAGACCTGCAAATTGTGCTGTCACAGGCGGAAGCTGCTTTGGCTACCGCTAAAAGTAATCTTTCGGCAGCGGCTGCAAACAGCAATGCCGCCAATAAAAATATTAGCACAACAAAGGCTGCGATCACTACCGCAAACGCACAAATAGAGACAGCCAAAGTAAATGTATGGCGTGCTACACAGGATTATCAGCGCTACGCAAATTTAATTAAAGACCATTCTATTACGCAACAGCAATATGAACAGGCACTGGCTGCAAAACAACTTGCCGAGCGCCAGTTGCAGGTTTTGATCGATCAAAAAAACCAGGTTTCCACACAGACTGGTATCGTGTCTTCACAAAGTGAAGCGACTGCATCTCAGATCGGGGTGGCTGAATCAATTGTGAAACAAAGGGAAGTAGATGTGGAAAATGCAAAACTCAATTTATCTTATACCACGTTAACCGCATCTGAAAGTGGTATTGTTTCAAAAGTCAATTTGCAGGAAGGACAATATTTGCAGGCAGGCCAATTAACTTTCAGTATTGTTTTAAATAATGATAAATGGGTTGTTGCCAATTTCAAAGAAACTCAATATAACGATATGCATACCGGCCAGAAAGTCACCGTGCATGCTGATGCTTTTCCCAAACATGATTTTGATGCAGTGCTCAGTTCATTTTCCCCTGCAACCGGGAGTAAATTTGCGCTTTTACCGCCGGATAATGCCAGTGGAAATTTTGTAAAAGTGGTACAGCGCCTGCCTGTAAAAATCGAGTTTACCAACAAACAGGATTCCCTGATACAGAAGCTGCGTCCCGGGATGAATGTGGATGTTATTGTAGAATTGGATAAATAAAAATTTACAGAAGCGATTATTATGGGTAAAGCAATCATGCAGGAAAACCTGGTAGAGTATGGAGCGAAAAGAGCCATTATTACTATCACTGCGATCCTTTGCGCTTTATTGGAAATTGTAGATACGACCATCGTCAATGTTGCATTAAATGATATGCGCGGAAACCTGGGTGCAACGCTTACAGAAGTTGGTTGGGTGATCACTGCGTATGCAATTGGAAATGTAATCATCGTACCGATGACGAGCTGGCTTTCACAGCAGTTTGGAAGGCGAAATTATTTTGCAGCATCCATCATTTTATTTACAACCTGCTCATTTCTCTGTGGCAATGCAAATGGCATTTGGGAACTCGTCGCCTTTCGTTTTTTGCAAGGCCTGGGTGGAGGTGCTTTATTAGTGACCTCACAAACAATCATTACAGAAACATACCCGATTGAAAAAAGGGGTATGGCGCAGGCCATTTATGGGCTAGGTGTTATAATCGGCCCAACATTAGGGCCGCCGCTTGGTGGCTATATTGTAGACCATTTTAGCTGGCCTTATATTTTTTATATCAATATTCCCATCGGTGTTATTGCCACTTTACTCACATTACAATTTGTGCGCAGCCCCAAATATGCAGAAAAAAAAGCGAGCCATGAAATTGACTGGATCGGCATTGCTCTGCTGGCTATCACTGTTGGCTCATTGCAATATGTGCTGGAGCGGGGCCATGAAGACGATTGGTTTAACAGCAATCTTATTATAGGCCTTACGATCACGGCCGTTTTGGGAATTGTTTTTTTCCTCTGGCGTGAACTGACTTATTCCAACCCGATCGTAGATCTTCGCGTTTTGAAAAATGGGAACCTGCGAATTGGTACATTTATGTCGTTTATTTTAGGGTTTGGACTATATGGATCCACATTCATCATCCCTTTATATACACAAAGTACACTGGGCTGGACAGCCATGCAGGCGGGCATGCTGATGATTCCTTCTGCTGTTACCACGGCCTTTATGATGCCCATTATAGGCAAACTTTTGCA
Source organism: Chitinophagaceae bacterium (assembly GCA_049289155.1). Lineage (GTDB taxonomy): Bacteria > Bacteroidota > Bacteroidia > Chitinophagales > Chitinophagaceae > JAFDXJ01. Next base: position 686 of record JBAQJB010000455.1, on the reverse strand, counting down.
AAAAGGAATTAAGCAGCAATACCTGGTGGCCATAGGTTTATTTATCTTTTTTATCTACAGTTTTTGGGGCTATAAGATCATTTCCCCGGACACTTCCAGTGAAGCATTTTTCTGGATGCTGATTGTAAGAGGTATGGGTTTAGGTTTATTATTTATTCCCATCACAACGTTAGCCCTTTCTACTTTGAAAGGCCAGGAAATAGGGCAGGGCGCTTCTTTTACAGGAATGATGCGGCAATTGGGCGGTTCATTTGGTGTGGCATCAATAACTACATTTATTTCAAGGGAAAATATGGTGCACCGAAGTGCATTAGTGAGTCATTTGGATGTGCATGATCCGCTGGTGCAACAAAAAGTGAGTGCCTTACAACATGGATTTATGGCGAAAGGAATGACCTTTGACAGAGCTTTGCAATCGGCTTACCAGGCTATTGATTTTTCTGTATCGAAACAGGCGATTGTACTTTCCTATATGGATGTATTCCTGTACCTGGGAGTTCTGTTTTTAATTTGTATCCCGTTGATCCTTCTTGCCAAGAGAAGAAAATCCGCAACGAAACTGGATCTTGGTGAAGCCATGCATTAACAGGTGCAAAATATTAATTCTCTACGTGAAATAGTTTGTTAAGGCTAATTGAACCAAATACATTCAAGGAGAAATTTTTACCATTAATACCAGGCCTGCC
>JBAQJB010000454.1:0-14272 GCA_049289155.1 Chitinophagaceae bacterium | reverse complement strand
GGGAGATTTATAATTATATAGAACTCAAAGAAATTTTAAAAAAACAAGGATACCAGTTTACGACAGATGGCGATACAGAAATTATACCTGCTGCTTTTGATCATTGGGGCCGGGATTGCCTGCATCATTTTGATGGCATGTTTGTTTTTGTTTTATATGATAATCACTCCAATGAAGTATTTATCGCGCGTGACCGTTTTGGTGAAAAACCTTTTTATTATGCGGTTGAAAAAAAGAACGACAACTTTTTTTCAACATTTGTTTTTGCCAGTGAAATGAAAGCGCTTTGGGCAATTGGAATTTCCCGGGAATATAATGGGGATAGATTATTGCAATATCTATCGCTCGGAAAAGTGACCGGTTTCCCGGACAAGAAAAATACATTTTATAAAAATATTTTTACACTTCCGCAAGGCCATTTCATTTCTATAAAAACAAAAGCCGGAAAATCAGAGACTGCACAATGGTACCAGCCAAATTTAGAAATTAAAGTAAAAGGAAAAGACGAAAATAATATCATCCGGCAATTCACGGCTTTACTTGAAACATCCGTCAGCCGCAGGTTGCGCAGTCATGTGAATACAGGAACAAGTTTAAGTGGCGGCATAGATTCGGCAACTGTTGCAGCGATGATTTATGGTTTAAAAAATAATGGCAACTATTGGAAAAATACGGGCTTCACTGCTTCATTTCCAGGGTTTGAAAAAGATGAATTAAGCAAAAGCACAGAGGTCGCTTCATTTTTACACATGCAACAGGAAGTTTTATATCCCACAGAAAATGACTGGGCAGAAAACTTTGAAAAGATCATGTATTACCAGGAAGAGCCATTGCAAAGCAGTAGTGTGCTGACTCAATTCATGGTATATAAAAAAGCAAAGGAAAAAAATATCACTGTGTTACTGGATGGACAAGGGGCTGATGAAATTTTGGGTGGCTATACAAAATATACACGTTGGTATTTACAGGAATTATTACGTGAAGACAAATCATTATTCATCCGGGAAAAAAAATTATTGGCTGCAAATAATTTTTTAGAAAATTGGGACGCACGGGATTATGCAATGGCCGTTTTTCCCCGTACTGCAAATGCTGCATTACAGACTTTACAAAAAAAGAAAATAAAAAATACCGGCTTTATACAAGATGAATTCTACGACGCGCATAAAGGAACTATTTCCGCACGAAGTTCAATGCCTGCAGGCCTTTCCGCGCAACTGGCTTATAGTAGTTTTGATTCCGGTCTGGATGAATTATTACGATATGCGGATAGAAATTCAATGGCAAATTCTGTAGAAGTACGGCTTCCTTTTTTATCACATGAATTGGTAGAATTTGTATTTTCATTGCCCTCTTCTTTCAAAATGAAAAATGGTTTTACGAAATGGATTTTAAGAAAAGCCATGGAGAATAAATTACCTCAAAATATCATTTGGGCTAAAGGAAAAACCGGTTATGAACCGCCACAGAAAGCCTGGATGAAAACAAAACCCATACAGGAAATGATTGCAGAGGCGCGAATAAAATTAGTGGATAAGAATATACTACAAAAGCAAATTTTACAAAAACCGATCATGGCAAAGAGCGCTCATGCACCGGGAAATATTGACTGGCGATTTTTATGTGTTGCTGCACTCTTACAATAAATCATCATCTTTGCAAACAAATCATTTAAATACAACAAAATGAAAGACGCTACAAAATACATTCATGCAGGCGTAGAACCTGATCCTTCAACCGGCGCGATCATGACGCCCATTTACCAAACATCCACCTATGTGCAAACAGCCCCGGGAAAAAATAAAGGTTATGAATATGCACGCTCGCAAAACCCCACCCGCTTTGCATTAGAGCGCGCCATGGCAGTGATAGAACATGGAAAACATGGCCTTTCCTTTAGTAGCGGCGTTGCAGCAACAGATGCCGTGATCAAGTTATTAAAACCAGGCGATGAAGTAATTGCCGCAAACGATATGTATGGTGGCACATACAGGCTGTTCACGAAAATCTTTGCAAAATTCGGCATTCAATTTACGTATATTAATATGCAGGATGCGTCAGAAGTTGAAAAAGCAATTTCTGAAAACACGAAATTAATTTGGTTGGAAACGCCCACGAATCCATTGATGAATATTACCGATATAAGTGCCGTTTCAACTATTGCAAAAAAGCGGGGCATCCTGGTTTGCGTGGATAATACTTTTGCTTCTCCCTATCTTCAAAATCCAATGGACCTGGGCGCTGATATCGTAATGCATTCCGCAACAAAATATTTAAGCGGCCACAGTGATGTGATCCAGGGTGCACTGGTGATGAATGATGATGCATTGCGCGATGAATTATATTTTATACAAAAAAGTTGTGGCGCTGTTCCCGGGCCACAGGATTGTTTCTTAGTGTTACGCGGAATTAAAACATTACACGTGCGTATGCAAAGGCATTGCGAAAACGGAGAAAAAATTGCACACTTCTTACGCAATCATGCGAAGGTTGCAAAAGTGTACTGGCCAGGTTTTGAAGACCATCCCAATCATGCTATTGCAAAAAAACAAATGAAAGGTTTTGGCGGAATGCTGAGTTTTGAACTGGCAGATGACAGTGCAGAAAATACGGCGCGGGTTTTATCTTCCACGAAAATATTTGCACTGGCTGAAAGCCTTGGTGGTGTTGAATCTTTGATCAATCACCCGGCATCTATGACGCATGCATCTATTCCAAGGGAAGAACGTATTAAAAACGGTTTGAGTGATGGACTGATCCGCTTAAGTATTGGAATTGAAGATGCGGATGACCTCATGGATGATTTGAATAAAGCGATTGGGTAAATGTTTGTGGAATTGAAAAGTTATGCGTAGTGATATAAAAAATTTACTTGATAAAAAATTTTCAATTTATAATCATGTAGATTTTATTGAAAAGGATCCCATTTCCATTCCACATGCGTTCGCAAAAAAACAGGATATAGAAATCGCGGGGTTTTTTGCAGCCATTTTTTCCTGGGGAAACCGAAAAGTGATTATTCAGAAATCGAAAGAATTAATGGTCATGATGGACAATGCACCGCATGATTTTGTTTTGCACCATACTTGCAAAGAATTAAAAAGATTTTCCAAATTCAGGCACCGCACTTTTAATGGAGAAGATGTGCTTTACTTTATAAGCTTTTTGAAAAAACATTATACAACAAATGATTCGCTTGAAAACGCTTTTACAAAACATATTCCTGCAGGTAAAAATAAAATGGAACATGCATTGAACGGTTTTTATCATTATTTTTTTGAAGGCACAAATTCAACAATACCCAATCGCACGAGAAAGCATATCGCAGCGCCCCAAAAAAAATCTACCTGTAAAAGATTGAATATGTACCTGCGCTGGATGGTGCGGAAAGACGCGGCCGGCGTGGATTTTGGCTTATGGGAAAATATTTCTCCCGCAGATTTAATTTGCCCGCTGGATGTGCACGTGATCCGCGTTGCCAATCAATTAAAATTGTTACATAATGAAAAAGCAAACTGGCAAACAGCTTGTATGCTCACCGGCAAATTAAAAAAATTTGATTCGCTTGATCCGGTGAAATATGATTTTGCTTTGTTTGGAATGGGTGTTTCTGAAAAGTCCGAATTGTATAATGAATAGCCAATTAGAAAATATAATTTTTCAAAACAAAGGCCTGGATACCTGGCAAAGTAAAGAACATGCAGCATTACTGACTGAATTGATCAATGAACTTATCAATACGGATTTCCCCAAATTGATCCAATTACTCTACCGGCTTGATATCCCGGAAAAAAAATTAAAAGAAAATCTTGCGTCATATGATAAGAAGGATGCAGCAGAAATCATTTCTGCAATGATCCTCAACAGACAAATTGAAAAAATTATTTCAAGAGAAAAATTTAGCAGGAAGGATTCTGAAAATAATGAAGAGCGCTGGTAATACAATTTATTTTTTTGCTTGTGCAAGCGCGACACTGCGTGAAAAACTTTCATCGAGTGAAATGAAAGTTTCTGTACGTTCTATGCCTTTGATCTTTTGTAATTCATCATGCAATACCATTTTCAGTTCCTGTATATTTTTACAAACAATTTCCGCGAACATGCTATAGTTGCCGGTTGTATAATTCAGCCTTACAATTTCCGGGATCTTTTTCAACTCTTTTGCCACGGCGTCATACAAAGAACTTTTTTCCAAAAAAATTCCAATGAATGCGATCACATCATATCCCAAACCTTTCAGGTCAACATGTAATTTTTTCCCTTTTACAATGCCCGCTTCTTCCATTTTTTTGATGCGGACATGAATGGTTCCACCGGATACAAATAATTTTTTTCCCAAATCTGCATAGGAAATATCAGCCGTGTGCAACATTTCGTGGAGGATGTCAAAATCCAGTTTGTCAAAATTTAATACAGCGCTCATTTTTGAATGATAATTTGATATTTATCAAAATTATTTAATTATTTTAGATATTTTCTATATTTATTTAAATTATGTAGAATTATATCAAATGAATACGATGTTTCCTTAATATTGCATTATTACACTGTGGGGTGATGAAATCTTTGGCAGACATACCCTCTCGTCTCGGGGGTGGGGATCAAAGGATAAACTGGGCATAGAGCCGACCAAATGGCCGACCGGGGTTGACCACCAGGATTTGTGCCTTAGCTAACTTCTCCGTGTAGGTTCGAATCCTACCCCTACAGCAAAGCTGTTTCATAATTAATGGAACAGCTTTTTTTATACCTTTAATTCTTTCAACCAACTATTGCTTTTACTAAAATTATTTTTTTATGAAACCAATTCAATTATTCCTGCTGGCCATAACCATTGCATTATTTACGCTTCCGGGTTTTAGCCAGGGAAAAAATCTACCGGATGGAAATTTATTTATTATCGGCGGCGGCAACCGCCCGGATTCATTGATGATCCACTTATTAAAGACTGCTCAATTAAAGGATAAAGATTATATCGTTGTATTGCCCATGTCCGGGGCGGAACCCGATACAAGTTTTTTATATTTCAAAGAACAGCTTTCAACACTCTGCAGGAATACAATTGCCAATCTTAATTTTACCAAAGAAAATTCAGGTAATACCATTTGGCTGGATTCTTTAAAAAAAGCCAAACTCATTTTTATTACGGGAGGCGATCAAAGCCGTTTTATGTCAGTCGTGTTGAATACACCAATCTTTACCGCGATACATGACGCCTATCAAAATGGAGCCACCATTTCAGGCACAAGCGCCGGCGCTGCTGTGATGAGTAACTATATGATCACGGGGAATCAATTATTGGGTGACACGTCGTACAATGCAACGTTTGATCGTTTATTGAAAAATAATATTGAATTTACCAGGGGCCTGGGCTTGCTGGATTCAATAATTATAGATCAGCATTTTATTGTGCGAAGCCGCTACAACCGCCTGCTTTCGGCATTGTACGCATTTCCTTCTTTTACCTGTATTGGTATTGATGAAAGCACCGCAATCATTTTTCATAAAAATAAAATATCTGTTGCGGGTAAAGGGCAAGTCATCGTCTTTTCAAATATGGACAATAAAAAAGATGTCAATGGCCTGATAAAATTTTCCGATGTTCACCTTAGCATATTTACAGCAGGTGATTCTTTTGAGATAAAATAGCAGTAAAATTTTACGAAGCCTTTAAAAGTTTACTGCATCATTTTTGTATTACATTAAAAAAAATAAAATGAAATACTTACTTATAATTACCGCGATGGCAACATTTTCAGCTTGCAGCACAATGAAGCACACAACCAAAACACAGGTCACTGATTTTACAGAAATAAAAAAAATGGTGAATGATAAGAATTTCCTTTTCGTGGCAGAACGAATGATTCCTGCAAAAGGTATGCCCTCCAATATCACCGACTTCTATGACTTAAAAGTGAGCAATGACAGCCTCTATGTGCAATTGCCCTATAGAGGCCAGGCATATTTACCGCCAATCGATCCTTCCCAATCACCCTTGGATTTTACGTCGACGTCCTTTGACTATACCTTTACGGAAAGTACGGATAAAATGAATGTAACCATAAAACCAAAAGATAAACAAAATGTGCAGCAATTCATGTTCGTAATTTTTAGCAATGGATCTGCTACACTTAATATCAATTCCTCAGACAGGCAGGGAATTTCTTACAATGGTTATATCGCGGCAAATCCATAATGCAATAAATATTTCCTAAAACACTTTTTGAAATTATAAAATGTAAAATGTTCCATCTTATTTTTGCATGATAAATGTAAACATAAAATGAAAAAAATCTTTTTACCCGCAATGTTCCTGGTTAGCTCTCTAATAACTTTTGCACAGGATCAAACCGTAAAGGAAATGCAGGATGAATCACAGAAAGAGATTCCCAAAGACCTTTCCGACACAACGAATAAAACCTGGAAAACCGGTGGTATATTGAGTTTGAGCATAGCACAGGGAAGTACAAGTAACTGGGCTGCCGGTGGTGATAAATTTTCTTTATCATTGAATAGTTATATAAATGCACATGCATTTTATAAAAAAGGAAAGAATAGCTGGGATAATAATCTTGATTTCAATCTTGGTTACCTGAATACTTCAACACTGGGAAACAGGAAAAACGATGACCGTATAAACATCACTTCAAAATATGGTTATGCTTTAAATCCAAAACTCAATCTTGCCGTATTAGGTGATATCCGTACACAATTTTTTAAAGGGTATACGTACCCGGATAATGTAACAAAAGTGTATAGTTCCAATCTTTTTGCTCCGGCTTATGTATTACTCAGCCTGGGCCTGGATTATCATCCCATCAGTAATTTATCAATTTTTGTTTCACCAATTACCAACAGGTGGACTTTTGTACGCGATACTGCATTATCCACTTTATACGGACTTGATCCGGGTAAAAAATCATTGTATGAAATAGGTGCTTATGTTTCTATCAATTATAATACAAACCTGGGAAAAGTAGTTACATATACAGGTAGGCTGGATTTATTTTCCAATTATAAACACAATCCGCAAAATGTGGATTTGTATATGACCAATTTATTTGCCGTGAAATTATCAAAAGTACTTTCTGCAACCTGGAGCGTAGATATGATCTATGATGATGATGTGCGCATTTTCGGCAACAACCAGGACGCCCCTGCATTACAACTCAAATCATTGGTGGGCGTGGGTTTGCTGGTAAAATTATAAAAGATATTTTTTTTAAAATAAAAGACGCCTGCACATTCCGGGCGTTTTTTTATGCACTTGTACGGGCAATTGTATCTTTGAGAATATCATAAAGATTATGGATAAAAAATTACAACAGGTTTTATACAAATATGGATTTGATCCTGATAATTGTTCATTGGAAAAAACAGGGACAGGTTTAATCAATCATACATTTCTATTATCAACAGGTAATAAGAAATATATTTTACAGCAAATTAATACTGCGGTTTTTAAATCCCCTGAATTGGTTGATGAAAATATTGCTGCCATTGGAAAATATATACATAAAAATTTTCCCGGTTATTATTTTACGATGCCGGTACAATCCGTTTCCGGGAAAACACAGGTGGAAGTAGAAAATAGTTTTTTTCGTTTGTTTGATTTTGTAAAAAATTGCAACACATTTGATGTTGTCACTGCACCAGGGATTGCATTTGAGGCGGCAAAACAATTTGGCAGGTTTACAAAATTATTAAAAAATTTCCCCGCAAGTAGTCTGCATGAAACAATAGCGCATTTTCATGATCTGGCCCTTCGTCAAAAACAATTTGAGCAATCATTAGTATCAGGGAAACCGGAACGCCTGGAAAAAGCAAAGGAACTGATTGATGGTATTATATTATTCAACTGGATAACAGAAACTTTCAAAGAACATATCAATAATAAAGCTTTCAAAAAAAGAGTCACACATCATGATACCAAGATCAGCAATGTTTTATTCGACCAGGAAAATAAAGGCATTTGTGGTATTGATCTCGATCCCATCATGCCCGGTTTTTATTTCAGTGATGTGGGTGATATGATGCGAACGTATTTATCACCCGCAGGTGAAGAAGAAAGAGACCTGGAAAAAATAGAAATTCGTGATGCGTATTTCGACGCCATCGCGGAAGGCTATCTTTCTGAAATGCAGGATGAGCTAAGCGATGCAGAGATTTATGCATTTTATTTTTCTGGCCAGGTAATGATATATATGCAGGCTTTACGGTTTCTTACTGACTATTTAAATGGAGATATTTATTATACAGTGAAAGATGAATGGCACAATTTTCACCGTGCCGCCAACCAGTTGCAACTGTTGAAATTGTATTCCGGAAAAAAGAAATTGTATGAAAACAGGATACAACTTCTTTTGACCAAAAAACATTTTACAGGTTAGCAACAAATTTCATAATTAATTATTCATGTTTTATTTCCACCATTAAAGGGACAACACTACCACTGGCATCTTCATTTATTTCAAAACCAACTTTATCGCCACTATAGGTAATTTCTTCTTTGGAAATTAGTTTATCTCCAAGTGCTGCAACAATCTTTGCAGAAAGTCCGCCAGTCGTTTTATTCATCGCTTGCATCATGTCATTCATATCCAATTGTTCGCGGGAATATAAGATCAATAAATAATCCGTTCCCGGGTTTGCATCCAACTTGATCACCTTGGTATCTGATGGAAAAGCAACAACGCTATTGCTTCCCACATGCGTGGAAGTAAGGTCGTCATAAGGCAGGATGCGATTTACTTTTCCACTAAGGTCAGTTGCAAATGCATAGATATATGCTTCATCATTTACATTCATGTAAAAACGGAATTTAGTACCACTGGTATAACTATTCATCATGGTATAGGCAACCAGCTCTTCCGCGCCTTTCTCATCTTCCACAACAAGATTGCGGGAAGAAATTTTATTCACAGGCATATCGGCTCCGGTACTTGTTTGAAATTCTATATCACCACTTAATTTAGTCAACGAAAGATTTTCATAAGGATCCGGTGCCGGATTAGGCGCGGGATTCGGATCTGGCGCGGGTTTCACGTCATCTTTCTTCAAATCATGCGGGCCGGGTGTGTTAGGATCCGGGTATGCCTGTATGCCCATGATACACCATTTTGCAAAATCATTATAGCGCATCCAAATATAACCACCATCACCCCAATTCGTGCCCCAACTATTCATTACGCGAAATGCGCCACCATATTTATTATCATCATAACCAACTACCAGCATAGCATGACAGGAATGTTTCCAGTCACTTTGTTCATCAGTGGGTTTTGTTTCCCAAACAGGAGTAGAAATATGAAAAAAACTTTCGGGTAAATAATAAACGGTCGATACAGGTGTGCCTTCTGCCAGTGCTTTCTTGGTAGATTTTATAATTTCATCCGGTGCTTTTATATAATCGTCTACGGTAAGCATGTCCTTTGCAGCAAACACAATTGCAATTTCAGAAAGTTTATAATTAATTGCCTCTGCTTTGGCCTGGTCTGTAAGTGATACTGTACAATTGTATGGAACGGTTGTCATCAATGCATCGCCATTATCTATCATTGTATAGAGCGCTTTTATAGGATCGCTGCCGTTTTGGCAATCATCATCGCCTTTATCTTTTATTTGTTCATATAAATAAGACGGAGAAAAAATGTATTCATCGATCATTGTTTTATCCGTGATGTTATGTGTTTTAGCATACAACAAAGTTGCCAGGCCATACCCATTTGCAAAAGCTACACAAGTACCATGATTACCCTGGTCTCCCGGAGTGGGCGCCCATTTTTCAAGTGAATAAGATGATGGAAGATCTGCAAAACTCCTCACGGAAAGTTGCACTTTGCGGGGCGTTTTCGCAATAGTTGCTTTATTAATTACAACACCCGTTGGTCTTTTTTGAGCGGATAGAAATTGCGATGATGCTAAAAATATAATGAATAAAAATAAATAGCTTTTTTTCATGTACTTGATTTTTATGCAAGCAAGATGCTGTTTATTTTAAAATTACATACTACCCGCGAATGGGTATTTATTGTTTTGCAAGGAAAATGAGTAACGGTTTACTTTCAATGTAGAAAGAGTATGTATGCATGATGTTTTAGAAAGATTGTCAAAAGATGCTTCAATAAAACACTTTATAATTTATCTATTTCCATTTCTACAAACCCCATTAATTCTGAAATATAACCCGGCGAAAAATCAAGTTTTAATCCCGCGGCTTTATACAATTCCGGAAGTGTTTTAGTGCCACCCAATGAAAGCGCATGTATATAATTTTCTAATGCGGCATCCGGATCTTTTTTGAATTGCATCCAAAGGCCGATAGCGCCGAGTTGAGCAATTCCATATTCGATATAATAAAATGGTACTTCGAATAAATGCAACTGCCTTTGCCAGGCTATTTCGCGGTATTTTTCTAAGCCCGAATAATCAATGGTGCCAATAGAATATTCTTCCGCAATACGCATCCAGGCTCCCGTTCTTTCCGCTACCAAATGATTTGGATTTTCATATATCCAATGTTGAAACTGGTCGATCATAGCGATCCACGGAAAGATGGTTATTACTCTCTCGAGCTGGTGCATTTTTGCACGCTTTAAATCATTTTCATTTTCAAAAAAAACATCCCAGTGATCCATACTAAAAAGTTCCATGGCCATACTCGCTACTTCGGCAATTTCCATGGGATATTCTTTGAATGCAGAAAGTGAAAGCGGGTGCGTTAAAAAAGATTGTATGGCGTGTCCACCTTCATGCACCATGGTAGTAACATCACTCATTTGCCCGGCAGCATTCATAAAAATAAATGGCGCGCCGGATTCTGCGAGCGGGCAGTTATAACCACCAGGAGCTTTGCCTTTACGGCTTTCTAAATCAAAATGATTGAGTGTATCCATGGTACGGATACAACCGGCAAAAAATGGATTTAATTTTTCAAAACAGGCTTCTGTTTTTTCCAACAAATCTTTTCCATCTTTAAAAGGATGCAATGGCGCAAGGCCGCCCGGTTCTACTTCTGTATCCCAGGGCCTGAAATCCTCTATGCCTAATGCCTTTTTTTTATCTTCATAAATTTTTCTTACAAGCGGCACCACATGTTCTTTCACTGATGCATGAAAAAGCGCACAGTCTTCTTTCGTATAATCAAAACGTCCAAGCTCCACAAATTTATAATCCCGGTAATTTTTAAAGCCTGCATTTTCCGCGACTTGCTGCCTGCGCCTGATCAATTCGGAATACAATTTATCCAGCTCATCTTTATCCTGCAATCTCCTTTCCTGTATCTTGCTATACACTTCTTCACGCAAAGCCCTGTTTGGATCTTCGAGAAATTTGGATGCCTGTTGTAATGTATATTCTTTACCATTTATTTCAACACTCATTCTTCCCGAGATCACACCGTATTGCTGTTGCATTACGCTCAGTTCTGCCTGGATAGGAATATTTTTTTCACGAAATAATTCTATGTTCTTTTTCACACTTCTTAAGTATGGAAAAAAAACAGATTGATCCAATTCAGCAGTAAAAGGGTTTTCAATTAATTTTTTATTCAGCAAATCTGCATACGGTTGAATATGCGGTTGTATTTCCATACAGAAAAAAGTGAAGGCATCTTCCAATGATTTATCCGTGGTATCACAGGTCATTTTTATCTGGCGCCAGCAGGCGTCTTCACTCACGGCAGCTTCGAGTTCACTCATATCAAGCAGCCATGTATCCAAATCTGCTTTTGAATGAATTGGCCTTTCCAATAATTTTTTAAACCAGGGTTCGAGTGCTTCCCAGGTAGTTATGGAAAAATCTTTTGGTAAAAAATGCCTGGGCAATTTTTTAATATCGCTTGTGTATGCCATCAATAAATTTTTTGAAATAAAAAAAGATTCACCTAAAAATGATTACTCCGCTTTTTTCTTGCGGGCTGTTTTTTTCGGTGCTGCGTTTTCTGATGCTGTTGTTTCTTCCTTTTCATTTTCTATTACGGGTGCTGATACCTCATCCGTTTCTTCTTCCGTTTCCTCTTCAGGTGTTTCTTCAGGAAGTTTTATTTCCACATTCGCGGCCTTCAGTGAACTAAACCATTTCACCATTTTTTTCAGGTCACTTGTATATACGCGGTCAAAATCCATAGTAGGATACACTTTTTGAAAATATTTTTTTATCGCTGACGCATCATTGAGGTCGGGTAATTTTTCTGTTGATCCGTCCATGGCCAATAGTACTTCTGCCAGGTTTACATTTTCATTTTCTGTATATACTTCAATACCTTCCAGGTGTGAAAAATTATGAATACGGGAAGAGACAAATTTGGTACTGTTATCTTCCAGTGAGCGAACAATTGCGCCATCTGTTTTGCTTCCAACTAATTCGAATAAACCACTCATGCCGGTGACAGAAATTATTTTATGATAGTCCATTTATTTTTTATTTGATTTATATTTTTGCAATATAAACAGGGAATTGCAAAAAACATTTTTGTTTATGTGAAAATTTATTTCTTTATAGTATAAAAAAATCATTCATCAATATTGATCTGTTAATCCAAATATAGGCTTCCTGCTTTGCCATTTCCCTTTTGTAAAATCGGGTATTTTCTGAACGGTACCACCTTCTTTAATAGATATTTCGCTCAGTGGCGTGATGGCATACCAGGTCGCGAGGTCGTATACATCCAGCGGAAATGGTTCTTTTCTTTTCAGACATTCTACAAATGCATTATCTACAAAAAAATCCATGCCGCCATGGCCGGCGCCTTCTGCCTGTTTTTCAAAACGCTTCCAGAGTGGGTGGTCATATTTTTCCAAAAACTTTTTAGAATTTTCCCAGGTATGTGTGGGGCTAATACCTTCCAGGTAAATCATTCCTTCATCAAATCCGCCGGCATGAAAATCCTGCCACAAACCATTTGTTCCCTGCACTCGAAAACCGAGATTGTATGGCCGTGGGCTTGAAGTATCATGCGTTAGCATTATTGTTTCGCCATTGGCACATTGTATTTGCGTTATCACAATATCACCTTCCAGGAATTTTACTTTTGCGTTCGGATGGTTTGGGCCGCCTTTCGGGCTGTCCACAATATATTTATGAAGCCCGCGTGCTTTTGATGCGATGGAAGAAAGTGCAGTGAGCCTGTTCCCGCGGTTGATATCGATCATGGTGGCAACAGGGCCTAAGCCATGCGTGGGATATAATTCACCATTGCGTTTTACATTATGTTCGGTGCGCCATTTTGCTTCACTATACGCGTTTTTTCCAAAATCAACACCCGGCGCCGGTGTATTTCCATCTGTAAATAAAACCCCGCGCAGGTCGTGTTCATAGCCGCCGCGCAGGTGTAAAATTTCTCCAAAAATATTTTGTTTGACCATATTAAATATGGCCATTATATCCCGGCGGTAACAAACATTTTCAAGCATCATCACCGCTAAATTTGTTTTTTCTGATGCATCAACAATATCAAAACAATCTTTTAATGTAAGCGCTCCGCAAACTTCCACACCCGGAATTTTCCCCGCATGCAAAGCATCTATTGCCTGTATGATATGCCATTCCCAGGGCGAAGAAATAAACACAGCATCTATATCATTTCGCGCAAGTAAATTTTTATAATCTTCATTACCGTTTGTAAATTCAACAGGCGCTGTTTTACCAAAATCCTTGACCATTTTTTGTGCGTCCGCCATCATGTTTTTATCCGGGTCTGCCATAGCGATCACGTCCACATCGTCCCGCTTCAGCATTTCTGCAAGATGCGTTTGGCCGCGCAATCCAACCGCGATCATTCCCAGGCGGATCTTTTGCGGTTTTTCATTGGCGAATAATTTAAGGGATGGATTTAATGTCCCTGCTACTGCACCTGCAATAGCTACCTGTTGTACAAATTTCCGGCGATTATATTTTTTCTCCATACCCTATTCGTTTGTGGTAAACTTACTTAATTAATCAACACGTTTTCCAATGAAAAGCAATTTTTAACTTGAGAAAAAATGCAATCAAATGCTTCCTATCTTCGCGGCAATGGCACAAAAAAAACTGGCACGTTTTGAAGCGATCAATCATTTTCCAAATGTGCTGCAGTACCCGGAAAATATGGCGGGGAAATGGAATGCGTTTTTCAACAATGAATATCCCATTACATTGGAACTCGCTTGTGGCAAGGGAGAATACGCAGTTGGTTTGGGAAAAATGTACCCGCTTAGAAATTTTATTGGCGTGGATATAAAAGGCAACCGTATCTGGAGGGGCGCGAAAACCGCGCTGGATGAAGGTTTGGGCA
>JBAQJB010000453.1:0-1513 GCA_049289155.1 Chitinophagaceae bacterium | reverse complement strand
CGGTTATCGGCCGGCTTTTTTCCTTCTTTCAATAAACCAATCTTCATCTTGTACTTATTTTGGCCCTGCAAGATAATTCATAAAAAGCTGAAAATAATTGGGCTGCCCGAAATACCGGCACCTGTTTAATTTTTTTACAAAAAATTTTAAAAGCGCTTTAATTACGCAGCAGCAAATAACAATCTCTGTATGAACCTCGTTATATTTGCAAGTCTTAATTCAAAAATGGCCACTAAATCAAAAAGTAAAAAAGTACCGGTTCAAAAGATGAAGCTGGAGAAGGAAGCATCTGTTTCAATGACAGAAGTGGTGCGGGATGAACGTACACATAAAATTATTGGCGCCATTGCTGTCCTGGTTTCTTTATTTTTATTCATCGCATTTACCTCTTATTTATTTACCTGGGAAAATGACCAGTCGCTCGTCTTTCGCTCCGGCACAAATATTTTTTCCAGTGATGGAATCAAAGTGAATAATCTCCTGGGCGTTTTGGGCGCATATGCTTCTTATTCTTTAATAGATAATGGTTTTGGCATTGCCAGCTATTTCATCAGTTCATTCTTTTTTGTGCTTGGTATTAATTTACTTTTTGGAAAAAAAGTATTTAATACAGGGCGAAATATCCGTTATGTTATTGGCGGACTTTTGATCTTTAGCCTAACGCTTGCATTTATTTTTCAAAACAGCAGCTTTTCCTGGGGTGGCGCTGTGGGAAATATGATGAGTGCCTGGCTGGTAAAAATTATTGGCAACTGGGGCACAGGAATTTTATTATTCGTTGTGTTTGGCAGTTATTTTATCTGGCAATTCAATCCCACATTTAAACTTCCGGAAAAGAAAGAATTGTTGCCATTGGAAGAAGAGGATTCTTTAAAAACAAATGCATTTTTTGATGAAAATGATGCACAAAATATTTTACCATTAATGGGAAACGATGACGCAACAGGCATTTTGCCCGCTAATAAATTAAATGCCGGTAAAAGAAATGTCTCTGTAATCATGCCCGAAATGAATGATAAAGAACCAGATGACCTGCACCAGTTTTCCGTTATTGAAAGAGACGAGGATGATGAAGTTCCTGATGTAATGGACATACATATTCCGGTAAAAAATAAAACTTCTAAAGAGGAAGAGGAAATAGCACCGGACCTGGAAATAAATGAAATGCCTGATGAAGAAGAAATAATTCCTGAAAAGATCATTGCGCAAAAAGATTATGAACCAACACTTGACCTGCGTGATTATAAATATCCATCCCTGGAATTATTGGAAACACATGGCAGTGAAAAAATAGTCCATGACCCGAATGAACTGGAAGCCAATAAAAACCAAATCTTAAGTACGCTTAAAAATTATGATATTCATATACAGCGTATCAGCGCGACTGTTGGGCCAACAGTTACTTTATATGAAATAGTTCCCGCGCCGGGAATCCGTATCAGCAAGATCAAAAACCTGGAAGATGATATCGCGTTAAGCCTTGCTGCGCTTGGTATTCGCATCATCGCGCCGA
>JBAQJB010000452.1:0-2058 GCA_049289155.1 Chitinophagaceae bacterium | reverse complement strand
ACCCAGGACCGGTTACTGAAATACAAGAGTAAATCTTACTGGATGTAAGTGTTCCCTTCCTTCGAATTTTGTAAAGGCATTTTATAAAAAACATATTGGTGTTGTATGAAGAAAATGTATTCTTTGCTTCTTCTGTTAGCTGTGCCTGCATTATTATTTGCAGCCGGAACAGAAACTGCCGGCGTAGATGGTATCTCCTTTTTTGGAATACGGCTGGAGTTTATTTTGTTTGCGCTTACTCTTGTTGGTGTAGCACTTTTTCATAATCATACTTTATATGTTGCCATCACAGGATTGATTTCTGTTTTGATTGTTAGATTTTTATTTACTGACTTTAATGCCATAGAACATGTGGAACATGAATGGCGGATTCTTTTAAACCTATTCGGATTGTTGATTGGATTTGCAGTGCTTGCAAAACATTTTGAAGAGTCCGGTGTGCCAGATCATTTACCAAAATTTTTACCCGATAATTGGACCGGCCCATTCATTCTGTTGGTTATGATTTTCATATTATCCTCTTTTCTCGACAACATTGCTGCGGCGTTAATTGGAGGTTCTGTTGCCTTAATCATTTTTAAAGGTGAAGTACATATTGGATATCTCGCAGCAATTGTTGCGGCAAGTAATGCCGGAGGATGTGGTTCTGTAGTTGGTGATACTACTACCACCATGATGTGGATTGATGGTATAAATCCCGGTCAGGTAATTCATGCTTATATAGCAGCGATACCGGCACTATTAATTTTTGGTGTGTTTGCCGCACGACAACAACATGCATTTCAACCTGTAATTAAACAAACAACTGCATCAGTGCATACTGTTAAGCCAAAAAAGATTGTAGTGGTTGCATTAATTCTTGCAGGTGCAATTATCACAAATATATTATTGGACTTTCCTGCAGCCGGGGTTTGGGGTGCTATTTTATTAGGAAGTTTATTTGTTTCCACTCCCTGGAAAGAAGTGAAAAGTGCATTGCCCGGATCTGCGTTTTTAATGTGTTTGGTATTATGCGCTTCCTTAATGCCGGTAGATACACTACCTCCCGCAAGTTGGGTTTCGGCTTTAATACTCGGATTTATTTCTGCTGTATTCGATAATATTCCATTGACAAAACTTGCATTAGAACAAAGTAATTATGATTGGGGATTATTAGCGTATGCAGTAGGCTTTGGAGGTTCCATGATTTGGTTTGGATCTTCAGCCGGCGTTGCTATTACTAATTTATTTCCCAGGGGAAGATCTGTTGGCAAGTGGGTGAAAAATGGATGGCATATAATTCTGGCGTATGTAATCGGATTTTTTATTTTATATGGAATCAATGGATGGCATCCATATGATCACCTAAGCGACAATACACAAACGGAAGTGACAGAAATTCATCAATAATATATTAAAGCTGTTTTATTACTGGAGTTCTACTTAACTTCGCCGCCGTTTAGTAACCAAGAACTTTAATAATGAATTTCAAAAAGCTCCTCTTAAGTCTCGGAATATTTGTGTTTCTACCGTTGGTGTCATTTGCCTCTTCCGGTGAACCTGTTTCTGATGGAATCGCCATATATGGTGTAAGATTAGAGTTTATTCTTTTTGCACTCACCTTAGTAGGTGTTGCACTTTTTCATCATCGCACTTTGCAGGTTGCCTTAATAGGTTTAACAAGTATTTTGCTTCTCAGAATCTTTAGTACGGATTTTAGTTTTCTGCATTTAATGCAACATGAATGGGAGATACTAGTGAATTTGCTAGGTTTATTATTAGGCTTTGCGGTATTAGCCAAACATTTTGAAGAATCCGGGGTACCGGATAATCTTCCAAAAATATTACCCGGTGGATGGCAAGGCTGTTTTGTATTGCTGGTATTTGTATTCGTTATGTCAGCCTTCTTAGATAATATCGCCGCCGCATTAATTGGCGGTTCTATAGGTCTTGTAATATTTAGAGGCAATGTACATATTGGTTATCTGGCGGCAATTGTTGCAGCAAGTAATGCCGGTGGTGCAGGCTCAGTAGTTGGAGATACAACTACAACTATGATGTGGATTGACGGAGTTGATT
>JBAQJB010000451.1:0-1866 GCA_049289155.1 Chitinophagaceae bacterium | reverse complement strand
TTATTCTTTGCCATAATCACCCTAGCGGGAATTTGCGGCCAAGCAATGCGGATGAAGAACTCACCAAAAAATTATCTGAAGCCGCGCGCCATTTGGATATTCATGTTATGGATCATATTATAGTGAGTGATGAAGGGCATTTTAGTTTCGCGGATGAAGGGTATATGTGAATGGCAAAACATGAATGCAAATGTTTTTTATAAATGATAATTTGGGATGAATTGTAATTTGAGGAAATAGATATTTTTTCTTCTTACTTTTCTCTTGATAGAAAAGTAAGCAAAAGATCAAGAAGAAAAGAAAGTCAACACTTTTCTTCTACGCCCTGATTTAGCTGCATAACATCTGAGACTTCAGCTTTTGTTCCCTGATGATATGCGATGTGGTTCATTTTTTTTGATCAGGTTTTTATTTCTTTTCTTTTTTTAAAAATGAACACAGTTTATTATATTTTCTGATTTTGCAGAGCCATAGGCTCGGGCCATATTGTAGCAACGGATTTTAACCCGTTGTAATAAAAATATGAAATGGTAAAGAGATCCGTAGGTTCGGTACATATAAATAATCATTTCGAGTTTCTTGAATATATGAATGCAAATATATTTCCCAGCCATTTTTGGTCGCCTGACTAAATTTTTTAAAATCATATTTACGAAATATTTTTTTTCTGTTTGTCATTTTACGACTTGATAATATTTATGTGCGGATTATTCAACCCTTTAAGGGTTGAAAGGAATACATTCATTTTATTTCCCCGAATTTCATTCGGGGTTATTCATATTAAACCCCTATGGGGTTTTAGAAAAATTCGCATTCAAAATGTGGTAGAACTATTTCTACAGAATCAAGATCCATTATGTCTTTTGAAAAAAAATCAACATATAAAATTTGTTCCAACTATGTCTATGGAGACAAAATTTGCATGGCGTTTTGAAAAAGATAAAATTCAAAACATGTTGTAACATTTTTTTGAAAATAAAAAGTTCCTGGCTTAATTTTTTTGCATGCAATAATTTTCAAAAAATTTATTGCAAGCCCGCAGGGCTTTAATATGAATAACCCTGCATGTAATGCAGGGAGAATAAACTATAGTGCGTACAACCCCGGAGGGGTTGAATAAAATGTTTTGAAAAAATTGCAAAAAAATGATTGATATTTATAAAAAATTGAAGCCGGAATATTCTCTATTCCCGGTTTCATCATTTTTCATTCTTACTTTTCATTTTCCATTTTTCCAAACTACCGGCCCTACAGACACTGAATATTTTGACATAATTTTTTCTACCAAACTGCCGCCCTTACAGGGCTCTCTTGAATTTTATTTCTAAAATAAAATGCTCAGAAACGAAAGTTGAAATATTTATAAAAAAATGAAACCGAAAATATTCTCAACTTCCGGTTTCAATATTTTTTCACTTTTAATTTTTAATTTTTCACTCTTTCACTATTCTCAATTTCGTAACCTTTCCATTTTGCTCCACCAGCACAAAATAACTGCCTTGTGCTAGCGCGCGAATGTTAAGCGTTGCACTGTTGCTTTGCGTAAAGGTTTGTTTACTGATTTCTCTGCCATTCATATCTGTGATGCGGATGGTGGCTGTACTATTTTTATTCAAACCTTTTACAGTGACTGTATTCTTTGCAGGATTTGGATACAAAGAAATAATACCATTATCATTGAACACTACTTTTACAACCGGGCTGAAAGTATTGGTACCACTTGCCGCGTTTTCACGAATGCGATAATAACTGGTTCCACTTAGAGGGTTTTTATCTGTATAGCTATAATTACTGGCTACACCTTTAGCAGGAACAGTATTGATACCGACATAATCATTTGCATTCATACTTCTTTCAACGGTAAAA
>JBAQJB010000450.1:0-3042 GCA_049289155.1 Chitinophagaceae bacterium | reverse complement strand
CTAATAACAGAAATGTAGGTACGCCTTGAATTTGTAGATTATCGAGAATTGAGGAATCCCGGCACATAATAAAATTTCCTTGCCTGTTTTTCAAAATCTTTTGGATAAAAGCGGGATCATCTGAATCCGAAGGAGTGAGACAGGAGTATATAACAAGGCCGGTATCTTTATTATTTTTCATCAATTTTTCAAAATCAGGAATACCCTCAACACATGGTGCACACCAGGTAGCCCATAAATCAATAAGAATTTTTTTCTTTCCAATCGGGAGTGCAACATCATTTCCATTTATCAGATTATAGTAAGTTGCTTTAAAAACTGGTGTTGAGTTTGAATTTTTTAAATAAGAATGTTTATAGTTTACTAAATTTCCATGATATGAATGCCAGGCTGGAAACAAAGTATTACCAGCAATAAAAACTAATGAGCAATAAATAATTGAAGCTAAAATTAATACTCTCCTTTTTTTAAAATACAAATACGATATAAGGCTAAAATATGAGCCGGCCAATACTACAGTACCAAATGGTAACGCAAGAAATTCATTCATCCATATCATATAAATATAAGCTAAAAGATAAGGAAGGGGTAAAAGCAAGCCTATTATTTTTTTGCCGGGGTACGCATAAAATAAAAAAAAGCTACAGGAAAATGATAAAATACCAATACCTATGAAAAGATAGTTCATATCCCAAAAACCCATCAAAAAGGCATATAAATTAAAAATAAGGTAAGTAAAAAATGCTTTCATTTTATTTAATAATTTTATTTATAAAATGGGCGAAAGTTCTCCCGCCCATTTTATTTTTAATTCAAACTTATATTGAGACAAGTTTATAATGATATCAAGCATCAGTATCCGTATTGTCACAATGATCACCGTCACAATCAGAAGCACCTGCAAACCCACAGCCACCATTTAAAATATTACAGTTATGTTTCACATTACTGCATTTTCCATAAGTTATACTTGGTGGGTAACCAACTGTAACTTTATAACAAGTAAATTTAGATCCAACAGCGCATTTACAATCTCTTGTTACAAAATTGCTTTTAATTTTACTCAAATTAGTTAAATCTCTTCCAGGATTAAACCCAATTTGAAAAATTTCAGTATTGTCAAAAGTCTTTGAAGCTTTAACTAACCATGGATCAATAACTGTTACTTTGAAAATGGAAGCAAACTTCTTATCAGTATATAACCTTGGAGTTACTTTAGATGATATTTCATTGATGAGTTGCAACTGCTCCTGGTTTAAATTGTTTTCTCTAACAAAGCTTGCAATGTGCTCCTTCCAAAAAAGTACTTTTTCATCCGGCGTAAATAAACTAAACGCCATTCGTTGCGCAGTAACATCCGATAAATTTTGAACCGCCTGGATTTTTTTCATACTCCCATCCTCAGGTTGTATAACCGGCGATTGCGTTTGTTTGCTACAACTTGCCATTATCAGCAAGGTAAATGTAAGGATAATTTTGTTTGACATAAAAAAAAATTTAGAAATGAATAATGAAGTAAATCTGCAATTATCTTTTAAAATATTTCTAAAAAAAAGTTATTAAAATATGCCGGTTTTATACTATATTAGTAAAAATTATCCAGGATATGTACGGAGCAAAAATCTCAGCCATCAGGCTCGCCAGGGGCTATACCCAGGATTTTCTTGCAAGAAAATTAAACATAGAACAAACTTCCTATTCTAAAATTGAACATGATTCGAAAGTGAAAATATCAGATGAGTTAATTGAAAAAATTGCCTGTGCACTCGGCGTTACAATAGAAGATATCAAAAGCCCCACTCCTATTATAATGAATTTTCATAACGCTTCTCCAAACGGAAATTTTACCGCACAGAATAATGGTAATGAAATGGCTGAAAGTTTTTTAAAAATAATGGAGATCCTGAAAACGCAAATGGAAAATCAAAATAAAATTCTCTCTCTCCTCTTAAACAGAATTGATAATAACTAGCTGGTACAATTTTCAATTTTTTATTCCAAAAGCATAGGTGGTCTTTGAACGAAATATTTCACCTGGTTCTAAAACTGTGGAAGGAAAATTTCACTTACTGTTTGGTGTCTTTACCAAACAGCATTTTTGATAAGAAATTTCGGTTGGTGTGGACACCAACCGATAAGCAAAACGCAAATGGAGAATCAAAATAAAATCCTTTCCCTTTTATTAAGTAGAATTGAAAATAATTAGTAGGTTACTATTTTCAATTTTTTATTCCAAAAGCATAGGTGGTCTTTGAACGAAATATTTCACCTGGTTTTAAAACTGTGGAAGGAAAATTTACTTCATTCGGAGAATCCGGAAAATGTTGTGTCTCCAAACAAAAAGCCGTGCGGTAATTATCTTTTACGCCGCTTTTTAAAATGTGTGTGCCATCCATAAAATTGCCGCTGTAGAATTGCAGGCCGGGTTCGGTGGTAAAAATATCCATACCGATTCTGGAATGATCACTGGATATTTCAGCCACTTTTTCAAAACGGTTAGCCAATTTATCCAATACAAAATTATGGTCATAGCCGCCGCCAAATTTTATTTGCAAATCCGCACTGTCATTTATACCTGCACCAATATTTTGAGGTCGTTGAAAATCAAAAGGTGTGCCCTGCACATTTTTAATTTCACCGGTGGGTATCATGGTTGCATCAATCGGTGTGAATTTTTTAGCTGCTATCATTAATGAATGTCCATCTATATTTCCGCTGCCTTCGCCGTTCAAATTGAAATAGGTATGATTGGTTAAATTGATGATCGTTGTTTTATCAGTCGTGGCTTCATAATTTATTTCAAGGGCATTTTTTGTAAGCCTATAAATGACTTTTACCTGCAGGTTTCCGGGATAATTTTCTTCGCCATCTTTGGATAAATAATTCAATGTAAGTGTTGTATCATTTTCTTTTTTTGCGTCCCAAACAACGCGTGAAAATCCTTTATTGCCGCCATGTAAATGATTCACTCCATTGTTTACTGCCAGTATATAATTTTTCCCTTCCAGGGAAAATTTACCTTTTGCGATCCTGTTAGCATAC
>JBAQJB010000449.1:0-2479 GCA_049289155.1 Chitinophagaceae bacterium | reverse complement strand
GTATTGAAAAACTACGTGATACACTGGCGGAAAAAAGTAAAAAATTTATGCATGTGGTGAAGATTGGCCGCACGCATTTCATGGATGCTACGCCGCTTACATTGGGCCAGGAATTTAGCGGGTATGTATCCCAACTGGATCATGGAGTTAGAGCTATCAGAAATTCTTTGCATCATTTAAGTGAACTCGCATTAGGTGGAACGGCGGTGGGCACAGGTATCAATACGCCCAAAGATTATGCAGTGAATGTGGCAAAAAATATTGCTATGCTTACAAAGCTGCCTTTCATTACTGCGGAAAATAAATTTGAATCACTCGCGGCGCATGATGCAATCGTGGAATCACATGGCGCTTTGAAAATGGTTGCGGTAAGCCTGATGAAAATTGCCAATGATATCCGTATGTTATCATCCGGGCCACGTAGTGGTATCGGTGAAATTTTTATTCCGGATAATGAACCTGGCTCTTCCATCATGCCGGGAAAAGTAAATCCAACGCAATGTGAAGCTGTAACTATGATCTCGGCACAGGTGATGGGAAATGATGTGGCAATTAGTATTGGCGGCTCCAATGGCCATTTTGAATTGAATGTATTTAAGCCGATGATGATCTATAATTTTCTGCATAGTGCAACACTTATTGGCGATGGCTGCGTTTCCTTTAATGATAAGTGCGCAACAGGCATTGAACCCATTGAAAAAAATATTCGAAAAAATTTGGAAAACAGCCTGATGCTCGTGACTGCACTGAACACAAAGATTGGCTATTATAAAGCAGCAGAAATTGCACAAAAGGCCCATAAAGAAGGAACAACCTTAAAAGAAATGTCCGTAAAACTTGGCTATGTAACACCGGAAGAATTTGATGAATGGGTAGTTCCGGCCAATATGGTGGGCGATATTGATAAAAAATAACGATTATATTGCAGCCCTGATCAGGCTACAAAAGCAATTTAATTTTTAATTGTCCGTTATGATAAATGCAAATCCATTTTAAATGAATCAATACCTTTTTATCAAAAATATGAAACGCAAATTCCTTTATTTATCTGTCCTGGTAATTACTTTATTCATTGGCATAGTGGGTTGCCAGAAAGAATATAGCCTCGAAAACGGGATATTGAATTCTCCTGCAACGGGCAGCCTGACTGATTCCCTGGGCTTCTGCCTCGGTGATTCCGTATATGGCAGTTACTATAATGGTATAACACCCGGTGGCGATACCTGTTTTGTAGATATAAAAGTAAATGTAATTACGCCCGGCACGTACAGTATCAAATCAAACCTGCAAAATGGTTTCCTATTTGCGGATTCAGGTTTCTTTAATTCTGCCGGTATCACTACAGTCAGGCTTCGTCCATTAGGAACGCCCATTATCCAGGTTGCTACTGATTTTTTGGTAACATTCGATAGTACTACCTGCGGTTTCTCTGTATTTGTGCAGGACAGTACCGGCCATAGTATCCCGACCGGTGGCGATTTGGATTTAGCATTATCCGATTCTGCCTGGACCTTTATGCAGGGTGCTTCCACTTTTGTAGGCCCGGTTGATACAGCATTTTTACTGGATACACTTACCTTAAAAGTTTTATCTATTAATGGTTCTACAGCAGCAACAGGCGATTCAACATTTAGCATCGGCATGTTTCTGCCAGTTGGCGCAATAGCTCCGGGTTCATATCCTACAAGCACATCAGGATACTTTTATTTAGTGGATAATGCAAATCCGACAATACCGGTTTATTCCGCAGATCCCAGTACAATAGGGTTTGTTGTAAATATAAATATTACTTCTTATGACGATGTCTTGCATGTCGTCGCGGGCAATTTCTCGGGTACGGCAAGGGACGCCACGGGAAACCCTGCTACCATATCCGGTGGCAAGTTTACTGCACTGGTGGAATAGCAGGAATTTAAAAAAAATGTAAACGATGTCTTCCGGCATCGTTTTTTTTATTTTTAATCTGTACTTTCAAGTATGATCATTTTTTTTGAACATAGTTCTTCGCGGTTGACTTATATTATTGAAACGCTTTTCCCTGCGCAAACAACCTGTACCAATAACAAAGAAGAATTTATACAATATACCGGTGAAAAATTTAATTATTCCAATGAAAAAATAACGGGTCACGAAGTTTTTATCAAACCTCATACGCTCTTATATGAAAAAGATATTTCTTCTCAACAAATCGAAATTTTCCAATGGCATGACCTCCCGGCATTTTTCAAAACAGGTGGCGAAATCCCTTTTGATTTCCTGGCCGCATCATTCTATTTAATATCCCGGTATGAAGAATATTTTAGCTGGCCGCCGGATGAATATGGCCGCTATCCGCATATTTCCTCCATTGCATATAAAAATAATTTCCTGCAGTTACCATTGATTGAACTCTGGTTCAATGAAATATTTCCCCAACAAAACTTACAACCATTTTCATTGTTACCCACATTCGATATTGATATCGCTTTTAAATATTTAT
>JBAQJB010000448.1:0-3283 GCA_049289155.1 Chitinophagaceae bacterium | reverse complement strand
ATCAGGCATTATACAAATGAGTTATTGGAAAAAATGACAGCGGACAAAAATATAGTATTGACCCAGCAAACGCCACAAACAGTGCAGGTGCTGTTCCGCTAACAATTTGTTCATGCCCAATACTTATTTTTCATTTAAAAATTTTACAGTTCAACAGGAATATTGTGCCATGAAAGTGTGCACGGATTCCTGCATTTTTGGTGCCTGGGCCGGCCCTGAAAAAAAGGAAGAAAAAATGAATGTGTTGGATATCGGTACGGGAACTGGCTTATTGTCTTTAATGCTTGCACAACGTTTTGAAAATATTTTTATTGATGCTGTTGAAATAGATGTTGCTGCCACTAAACAAGCCACAGAAAATTTTGCCAACTCACCATGGATTCACAGGTTAAATGCGATTCACGCAGATATCCAACATTTTTCAGGTGCTAAAAAATATGATTTCATTATTTGTAATCCACCTTTTTTTCATAAGTACCTCAAAAGCCCAGATGAGAATATTAATAAAGCAAGGCATGTACATTCTATGGATGAAAATGTGCTGATCAAACTCATAGATCAACTTGTTTCGCCAAAAGGAAGATTTGCGCTCATGCTTCCTTTTGTGCGAAGGGAAATTTATATTCAGACTGCAGAAAAAATGGGATGGTTCCCGTTGAAGGAATTATGGCTGCAACAAACGCCGGCACATATTTATTTTCGATTAATGGTTCAATTTGAAAAAAAGGCTGCTATTACAACCATACAAAAAATTTGTATTAAAGAAATGGACAATCATTATTCGGACAGTTATTATGAATTGATGAAAGATTACCTGCGCTGATTCATTTCAAAGAGAAAATTTTACAAGTACGTACATTTACCACGGGAACCGTTTCCTGCAATAAATGAGCGATATATTTTGTTTTAAATAAAATTAAAAATTCCTGCACAGAAAAAAAACCATATTCGTTTTGATCCTGTCACTGATGGCATTACAGTCAATCGCACAGTCCAACCTGCGCAGGAAAAAAATTCCTGCAAAGGGAAATTATACAATCGATTCTTTATCTATTGTGCCGGAGACTTTCAGTGTGCCGGGTGTAGATACTTCTTTTTATGCAATTGATGAAACCCGCGCTGTCATTCACTGGAAGAAACAAATTATACAAGACAGCGTGGACGTAGTGTACCGCGTTTTTCCATATAATTTATATTCCTATTCACAACGATATTCCTTCGACAGCATCAGTAATAATTTTGTGGCGGTGCCAAAAATTGGACCGGCAAATGCTGCACCATATAGTTTATTTAATTTTGGTAAGCTTGATTACAAAGGCAGCCTCGGCAGAAATCTCAGTGTAGGAAATAACCAGGACGCGGTTTTCAATTCGCAGTTAAATCTTCAACTCAATGGTTATCTTGGTGATAGCATTCAGTTAAGCGCCGCGATCACGGATAATAATATACCCATTCAACCCGATGGCACTACGCAACAACTCAATGAGTTTGATAAAATTTTACTCGAATTCAGTAAAGCAAAATGGAAGGTCAGTTTGGGTGATATTGATATCCGGCAGGAGCAATCTTATTTCCTGCGTTTTTATAAAAGATTGCAGGGACTTTCTTACAGGCAGGATGTGGATTTTGGAAAAAATATCCATTCCTCCACGCTGATGAGCGGCGCAGTTGCTAAAGGAAAATTTGCAAGAAATGTTATTGCACCAATCGAGGGAAACCAGGGCCCATACAGGTTACAGGGGAATAACAATGAAATATTTTTTATCGTACTCGCCGGTACAGAACGCGTGTATATTGATGGCGTGCAGGTACAGCGCGGGGAAGACCAGGATTATGTGATCAATTATAATACGGCAGAAATTACATTCACACCCAAACAACTCATCACAAAAGATACGCGGATACAAGTGGAATTTGAATATGCGGACAGGAATTATTTAAATACTATGCTGTATGTAAATGAGCAACTTGATTTCAACAATAAATTAAAAATATTTATTTCTGCATACCAGAACAATGACGCAAAAAATTCTCCCATTAATCAAACCCTGGATAACCCACAGAAACAATTTTTGGCAAACCTTGGCGATAGTATTCAAAATGCATTTTATCCTTTTTCCATGCGCGATACTTTTTCGGTTACAAAAATATTGTATGCGAAAATTGATACTTTGTATAATGGCATTCATGATTCCATTTTTGTATATTCTACCAATCCTGACAGTGCTAAGTACAGTTTATCATTTTCAGAAATAGGTTTTCAAAAAGGAAATTATATTCCTGTTTATAATGGCGCGAATGGAAAAGTATATCAATGGGTGCAACCACTGAATGGCATACCACAAGGGAGTTTTGAGCCGGCGATATTTTTAGTGACACCAAAATTGCAACAACTTGTAAGTGTCGGCGCTTTATATGCACTGGATAAAAAAACAAACCTGTATGCAGAATTCGCGGCGAGCAATACAGATATCAATACTTTTTCTGATAAAGATAAAAACAGTGATAAGGGCCTGGCGGGAAAATTTTCTGTTGAAAGAAATGATTCACTATTATTTAAAAATAAAAAAGTGTATGCACTGCAAACGATTGCGGGTTATGAATGGGTGCATAAAAATTTCACACCTATTGAACGCTTGCGGCCGGTAGAATTTGCACGTGACTGGGGCTTGCCCATTTTATTGCAACCGGCTACGGAACAACTTCCCACTTTCCAGGTGAAACTTTCAGATGATAAAAATAATTATCTCCAGTACAATTTTTCCAGTTACCTGCGCAGTGATCATTTCAGGGGAATACGTAATATAGTTTCAGAATCTCAAAATATCAAAGGCTATCAATTTACCGGTATATTTAATATTACAAACAGTACTACTCCATTTGATAAGGGCTATTACCTAAGGCCTTTTATAGATTTACATAAAACATTTGCTTCTTTCAAAAACCTTACTGCCGGTGCATCCTGGGCGCTGGAGCATAACGAAACGCGTAACCAGGCGGCAGATACAGTAACACCTTATAGCTTTGCATTTGAAACCATTTCTGCATACCTGAGTTCTGACGCTGCAAAGCCAAATACTTTTTCATTTACCTATTTTACGAGGAAAGATAAAACGCCATTTGGAAAAGAACTCGTGCCCGTTGACCGTAGTCATAATTTTAATTTTCAATCTGCATTTTTAAAAAATAAAAACAGCCAGCTTCGCTTCACTATTTCATACAGGCTTTTAAATGTATTTGATACTACGATCACCACGCAGCGAACAGATAAAAGTTTACTTGG
>JBAQJB010000447.1:0-2189 GCA_049289155.1 Chitinophagaceae bacterium | reverse complement strand
ATATTGAAACGGATCAATCAGATTTAATTTTGGAAATTCCCGCTTCATTTTCAAAAGATTTAATCAAACAAAATGAAGCCAGATTATTTATTGCTGTAAATGCCATCAATGGCGTAAAAGCCGGACTGGGCGGCGCTTACCTGCAATCCATTATACAGGACTATAACAGTGACATTCGCGCAAAACGAATCCAGCCATCGCGGTTTAGCCCCGAAAAAAATATTGAAGTTGTCACTTCAAACTGGTACAACCCGGAGATGAATTATCAAAATTTTATGGTGCCCGGTATCCTGGTAATTTTAGTAACAATGGTCGGATCTTTTTTAGCTTCCTTAAATATTGTGAAAGAAAAAGAGATCGGAACGATTGAACAAATCAATGTAACGCCCATTAAAAAATGGCAGTTCATTGCCGGCAAACTAATTCCATTTTGGATATTGGGATTGATCGTGCTCGCAATAGGCATTTTAATATCGCGGCTTTTTTATGGCATTATTCCGCAGGGAAATTTATTTGTATTATTTATTTTTTCGGCTGTTTATATGCTTGCCGTTTTAGGATTGGGTTTATTGATCTCAACGTATACGGCTACACAACAACAGGCCATGTTGATTTCATTTTTCATGTTGATGATTTTTGTTTTACTGGGTGGCTTATATACTTCTATTGAAAGTATGCCTCAGTGGGCGCAGGTTTTAACCAAATTTAACCCGGTGACTTATTTCGTGGAAGTCATTCGCATGGTTATTTTAAAAGGCAGTGGCCTGTCAGATATAAAATATCAACTGCTGGTTGTTTCAGGCTTTGCTGTTATATTAAATGGCTGGGCAGTTATTAATTACAGGAAGCGGTATTAAAATTATTTTGACCTTAATAATTTTGTAACCCGCATATTTTTTATAAATATTTATTGAAAATATGCTGTAATAAAATCAATTAATCAGTTTAAATATCCTGTTCCACCTTGGCCCGTCTTTCCAGCTAAACCAAATCAGTGATGCGCGGCCTACAATATTTGTTTCCGGTACGAAACCCCAGAAACGGCTGTCCTGGCTGCGATGGCGGTTATCACCCATCATCCAGTAATAATTATACATCGGCGTAAAAGTAGTCGTTGCTTTTCCATTGATGATGAACTGTCCATTTTCAATGCTAAGCGTATTGTGTTCATAATTCGTGATGAGCCGTTGGTATTCCGCAATATTTTCATTGGTTAATTGAATGGCTTTACCTTTCTGGGGAATTTGAATCGGGCCATAATTATCCCTCGTCCAGTTGGCGCTCATTGCATTAAAAGGAAATGTCTGGCTATATTCCTGTTTGTATGTCGCGATCGTACATTTTACTTTCAATGCATTTTCCACTTTCTCTTTTTCAACCGGCGTCATATTCATAATGATACTTGCACTATCCGGCAATATGTCGCCCAGGCCTTCTGTTGCATCTATTCCAACTTGTTCATTGATAGCATCCACTGTAAATGTTTTACCATTGAGCGGCACATTATAATCAATCTGTGAATTCGGTGAAACATAAGCCGGCTGCCCGTTTACAAACAGTACACCTTGTTTTACCTGGATGATATCGCCCGGCATTCCGGTACAGCGTTTAATATAATTATCCGTTTTATCCATTGGATGCACAAGAATGGGAAAATCTCCTTTTAGTTTTTCACGGTCGCCATGATATTGTTCTCTTAAAACATCATAATAAGGCCTGGCGGAACCATAACCCACAACATTGATAATCGTATCTCCTGCGGGGAAATTAAAAACCACCACATCATTCCTGTTTATTTGATCATAACCTGCTATGCGCGAATAAGGAAGTTGTATCCATTTCAAATACGATGGGGTAGTGGGCATACCCGGTAATGTATTATGCACAAAAGGAAAACTCAACGGTGTTTGCGGAATGCGTGGCCCGTAAGCCATTTTATTTACAAACAAAAAATCATTGACCATCAAAGTTTTCTCCATACTTTCTGTAGGGATCACGTAGGCTTCAAAAATAAATGTGCGGATGAGTGTGGCCGCTACGATCGCAAACACAGCGGCATCAATCCATTCACGCGAAGCCGGTTTTTTATAGCGCTTAAACATTTCCCTGCCGCCCCATCTTACACTATCCGAGAAACCGAGATAAGGTAAATAAATGAATGGAAGAAAAACGGTAAGTGCATGATCTAT
>JBAQJB010000446.1:0-2451 GCA_049289155.1 Chitinophagaceae bacterium | reverse complement strand
TCTGGACACTTTTCACTTTCCTAAACTGTCGGCCCTACAGGCCTTTTGAACAACAATCATTTTTATTTTCTACCAAACTTTCGATGGGGCTTAGATTTCATAAAAAAAATTCTATTTCTTTTACTTTTTTAAAATAAATTCAAATATTTTTCCCAGCCATTTTTGGTTGCCTTACCAAAAATTGAAAATCATATTTACGATCTTTTTTTCTTTTCGTCATTTTTACGACTTCGATATTGTTGGTCAGGCGACCAACAACGGCATCAAAAATTGAAAATCATATTTACGATCTTTTTTTCTTTTCGTCATTTTTACTTTTGGGACAGTAAGCAACAATTAATATTCGATATTCAATTACAGGAAGCCCGAAAAAAATATAAATAAAAAAAAGATTATCCTTTTGTTCGATCTTATGCAGAGCCGTAGGCCCGAGCCATTTTGTAGCAACGGGTTTTAACCCGTTGTAATAAAAATATGAAATGAAAATGAGAGCCGTAGGTTCGGGACATATGAACTGACAACCTTGTTTAAAAATTTAATTAAGAAAATATTCAATATGCAATAATCAATACGCAATATTCAAGTATTAGATCCTTCTAAATAATTTTACCCTTATCCACCTGATAATGAAGTATTGTACGTTGTTCCGATAACTATCGGAATGATTATTC
Source organism: Chitinophagaceae bacterium (assembly GCA_049289155.1). Classification (GTDB taxonomy): domain Bacteria; phylum Bacteroidota; class Bacteroidia; order Chitinophagales; family Chitinophagaceae; genus JAFDXJ01. The sequence goes on along the minus strand of JBAQJB010000446.1, from coordinate 1,780 downwards.
TTAAAAATAAAAATTTTAGAATATTCATAAAAAAGAAACCGGAAATATTCTCTACTCCCGGTTTCAAAATTTTTCACTTTTCACTTTTCACTTTTAATTTCTCACTCTTTCACCATTCTCAACTTCGTCACCTTCCCATTTTCCTCCACCAGCACAAAATAGCTGCCTTGTGCCAATGCACGAATATTGAGCGTGGCTGTACTGCTTTGCGTAAAGTTTTGTTTACTGATTTCTCTGCCATTCATATCCGTGATGCGGATGGTGGCAGTGATGGATTTATTTAAACCTTTTACAGTTACTGTATTTTTTGCGGGGTTTGGATATAAAGAAATAACGCCATTATCATTGAACACCACTTTTACAACAGGGCTGAAAGTATTGGTACCATTGGCCGCGTTTTCGCGAATACGGTAATAGCTTGTTCCACTTAAAGGATTTTTATCTGTATAACTATAATTACTTGCCACGCCTTTTGCGGGAACAGTATTGATGCCTGCATAATCAGTTGCATTACTGCTTCTTTCAACAGTAAAAGATTTGGTACCGATTTCATTCAGCGTTTGCCAGGTGATGGTGATGGCATCATTCGTTTGAGTGGCTTTTACTTCTTTAAAGTTTGCGGCGAGGATGTTGTCGCCGTTGTAGCGGGCAAGTAAGATATTTTCTCCAGAATAACCTGTAACCAATATTTTTCCATCACTCAATTCATGAACTGATTTACCACCTACTGAACTTGGAGGATTGTATGTAGCTGTTATGCCATTTTCACCAAATGTTGGATCTAAATGTCCATCTTCAGTATAGCGGACTAGTAATAATGGCCAGGTATCAATATAAGCAAATCCACTCGTGAGTATTTTACCATCAGCTTGTAACGTTAGATCAAAAATTTCAATATGTTTTATATCCATATATGGTGTTATAACTCCACCTTTTTCTCCAAAAGTTTCATCTGTTGTACCGTTTTCATTGAAGCGGCATAATGCCATGCGAAAAGCACTTTCTCCACTTGTACCAGCACAAACAATTTTACCATCAGGCTGTAAAATCATTGATCTCATATCTGTAGCCCAATCACCTTGGGTACCTTCTCCAAATGTAAATTGTGCAATACCATTCGTTCCAAAACCTGCATCCACACTGCCATCCGTGTTAAAACTTTCTAACTGATAAGACGCAGTTTCAATATATATATTATAAGTACTTCCAATGACTAATCTTCCATCAGGCCTGATAAGTAAAGCTTTAGATTTAATAGCCTGAGCGTGTCTGTTTATTACAACACCATCTTTGCCAAAGCCTGTATCAAGGCCACCATCTGGCATCAATCTATAGATAAAAGTGCGTTTTTCATCATATTCATTTTTGCTCAAATTACCACTTGCTACAATCTTTCCATCAGGCTGTACTAGAACTCCTGTTATGTAATTTGTATTATCAATTCCTACTGTATCCAGGCCATTTATTCCAAAACTACTATCTAATGACCCATCGGAATTGCACCTGAACAAACATGCAAGATTTCTATCTCCTTTTGCATAATATTCCCCGGTACAAATTATTTTGCCATCATTCTGCAAGGCAAAACTATTGTAACTACCACCCACTTTCCCATTGAAATCATGTACAATCCTACCGTTAATTCCAAAATTTACGTCATAAGAACCATCGGGATTGAAGCGATCAAGTGTACGGATACTATAAATTAATATTTTTCCATCATTTTGTATTAGGGATTTATCGTTATAAGTAACAGTCGTTGTGACTATGATTCCTCCAT
>JBAQJB010000445.1:0-2747 GCA_049289155.1 Chitinophagaceae bacterium | reverse complement strand
AGGAATAATTTACCAGCAAGTATAAGCCAATGATAATGGCAATGCCGGCAAAAATTCCCTTGGGAATATTTTTAGCAGGCGTCTTTACTTCATTGCCAAAATTGATCGTTTGCTGGTAACCGCCATATGTAAAGGAAACGGCTATCAATGCCACGCCTAAAGCTTTAATCCAATCCATGAAACCTACATTAGACGGGCCCGTAAAGGGTTTACCGGTATAATGTGCAGCCGGGATAAAGATAGCGCTGATCAATACCAGCAACATCAGTATTTTAATGATCATTAAAACATTTTGGGTGCGTGCACTGACTTTTAATCCCAATAAATTCACACCATAAAAAAGGATGATGGCAAATATGGAAATGTATATCTGCGTATTCCCGGTTGCATCCGCGCCAAAAAAAATGTTGTTGATATATTCAGAACCGATGAGTGCAACGGCACTTAAAGAAGCCGCATTGGAAATGAGAATAATGCAGTTAATGGAAAATGCAATGGAAGGATGATACGCATAGGCAAATATCCTAAAATAGCCGCCCACAACGGGATAGCGCGATCCAATCTCTGCATAGGTCAATGCGCCGCAGAGTGCGATAAATCCGCCCAGGACCCAGGCAATAAAAAACATAGAAGGATCTAAAGAAGCCTTGGCAGAAGTGGCCGCGGTTTTAAAAATTCCCATACCGATCACGAGGCCGACAACGATCATAGTAAAATCGAAACGGGACAATTTTTGTTTTGCTTCCATGGGCTATTGCAGTTATTATTCTTCTACAAATAAATGGATTAATTGTGACTATTGCGGAAATTGTGGTTGAGTGGAAAAAATGAGAAAGGTAATGGACAATAACTATGCTAAATTGTATTGCATTATTAATCACAAAACGTTCCGCTGGAACGTCATCCAAAAATTGAAATTTATTTTACCTATGAAAAGTTCCGCTGGAATATAATAAAAACATTTTTATTTTTTCCCTAACGATTTTTGTAAATGTTCCAGCGTAACATCCTAAATTATTTATCTACTATTCACTATTTATTTTCAATTTGTCTTTTTGAAATTTCTAAAGCCTGATGCAATTTTTGCTGTAGTAATTTTTTACTTGGCAGTTCAGTAAGGTATTCGGCTATTTTTATACCAGCTTTATCTAATTGCAAAAGTTCAATTTGTTCTTTGTTTCCCTCGGTACATAATATTAACCCTATCGGTATTTCTTCACCGGCCTGCATTTCATGTTTCTCCAGCCAGCGCAGGTACAATTCCATCTGGGCTTTATAGGTTGCTTTAAATTTGCCCAGTTTCAGGTCTATAACAACAAGGCGTTTTAATTTGCGGTGGTAAAAAAGTAAATCCAGTTTAAAATCTTCCCCATCAATGATCATCCTTTTCTGGCGTTCAATAAATGAGAAGCCCTGCCCCAATTCCAAAATGAAATTTTCCAATTCTCTCAAAATCGCATCTTCCAGATTCTTTTCACTAAAAGTATTTTTCAACCCCAGGAAATTAAGAAAATAAGGGTCGCGGAAAACCAAATCGGGCGTGAGGGTATCTTGCTCACGGAGGTCTTTAATTTCCTGTTTAATTAATTGCCCGGGTTTTTTGCTGATAGCAGTTCGTTCGTATAACATGCCGTCTATTTTTTCTTTCAACTTGCGTGTACTCCATTTTTCCATGATGCACATTTCCATATAAAACTCCCGTTGTAATTCATCCTTTAAATACATGATGGTTTTTAAATGTGTCCATCCCAATTGTCTCCGCATTGCAGAGATAATTAATTCTTCAGAAAAAGTCTCCGCACTGCGGAGACAATGCCGTATTGTTTTCTCATCCCAGCCGCTGCCATATTTTTCTATTAATTGTCGCGACACCGTCGCGACAATCTGTTTACCATATTCTGCACGTTTGTTTTGCAACACTTCAGAATTGATCCGCGATCCGATTTTCCAATATAAAACTGTTAGCGAACTGTTTACGGTTTGTGCAACATTTTGCCTGCTTTCTTCAATTAGGTGGCCAACATCATTTAAGAGCTGCTGTTCCTGATCTATTTTTTTGAGCTTCGCCATACTGGATTCGTTTACTACTTTCTTTTAAAAAGTTTCTACATTTATTATTTATACAGCATTTACAACTACGCAAAAATAAATTTACAAAAAATCACAACGCCCTTCAATCTTTAATCAAAAAATTATTTGCTGAATTCACTCATCTACTTCTATCTACAGGGGTGCATGATTACTTTTTTTCACAACCATATCAAGGTTTAAGCTGTTTCTGGTGATTTTTTTCCAAAAAAAATAATTTATCTCAACCTTCGTAAAATCTTAATATCCGTTCACCTCAATTCAGAAATAAATTTCATTAAAATTATTTAGAAAAAATCTTACAAAAAAAGCTTCAAACAAGGTTTTCAAATACCGCTTAAATAATTGAAAAGATTAAAGTTATAAATTTCTTACTTTTGTTACACTGGTTTTCCAGGTAAATACAAAAAATATTATTCTATAATTTCATAACCAAAATAATATCATGCAAAAATTTTCTATAAACCGCTTCTTCAAAAAAAATTCAACGTCTTTTTTAGCATTTGTATTATTTATTTTGTCGGCTCCCGCATTCGCGCAAAAGGGATTGCCTGTTTTACATTATACGCTTTCTTTTCCCGAACCAGCCACACATTCCTACCAGGTGCAACTTCAATGCAGTGGCTGGAATAAGGATACTATTTTTTTAAAAATGCCCG
>JBAQJB010000444.1:0-5590 GCA_049289155.1 Chitinophagaceae bacterium | reverse complement strand
AAAATCATCCGGCTGAACAAAATGAACCAGTGCAGAAATTGGGGAATATTTTATATGGTTCACACATTCATTAGGGAGATTAATTCCCATTTGTGAAATGTCGGGTTAAAGCAAGTGTATGTGGGCTTTTTGAAAGCCTGTGGGATTTAGGATCCGATGAAAAATAATCTGACATGTGCCGATCCGACGGATCTCCGTCCATCATAACTTTTTTGACAACGGTTGAACCCGTTGCTACAAGATGGATCGGGCCTACAGCTCGCAATTTTATGAACATGATTAATATCTGCATTTTCAATGTTGGAAATGATGAACTACTTACTTTTTCGCATAAAATATAGATTAATTTTGTTTTTATATCTATATTTCAAAATTAAATTTGCTATTTATCCTTCAATATCTACTTTTTGAAAAGAAGTGATTGAAGTTTGTAATTAAGGTATTTATAATTTAGAATTTATATAAATGATTTTGCTGATGCAATCAAAATTTTAATAATGCACTATGAAGTAATTCCGGGTAAAGAAATTTCCGGGTGGAATAAAAAACTTAAAAGCAGTTCTGCATCTTTTTTTCAATATCCTTATTACGCGAATGGTTATAAGTTTCTTGCTTTATGCAAACCTGTATATCTTCAAATAAAAGAAAATGATCCTGTTGCATTTTGCGCCATAATGGAAATCGGCTTCCCTTTTTTTAAAATTGGTTTAGTTATTCGCGGGCCGGTTATATTAAAACCTGGAACTTCTGTTCCTGGTATACTGGATTCTATAAAAAAATTTGCCAGCAAAAAGGGTTACATTTTCCTGCGTATAAATCCAAATGAAAACGCGGTTGAAACATTTTTAAAAGATGACACTGATTTTATACAGGCAGATTATTTTCCATTGTATAAGGGTTCCCAGGGCAGAGACTTTATCGTTTCAACAATTCCTGAAGATAAGCTGTTGCCAAGTTTTAATCAATCCTGTCGTCAAAAAATAAAATATGCGGCGAGATTACCCTTTCAGTTTACTAAAATTCAAACTGATAAAGAATTAAAGGAAGTATACCAGTTATTTGAAGAAGTGGGGCGTATGAAAAATTTTAAATACAGGCCGTATAAAAGTTACTTGTCTGTTTTTAGTGAAGGGCATGCGGAAAATTTATGCGATGTATATACTGCAAAATTAAATAACAAATTGTATTGTGCTGCACTCATTGTAAAAGACCGCGAGTCATACAATAATTTATCCGGTGCACTGATTGTTGGAGAATTTGATTCACATGCAAGCCCCGCGAGCCAGGTGCAATATAATATTATGAAAGATTGTTTTTATTTAGAACAAAAACCTTCATATAATATTAGCTATTCCGGGCCAGAGTCATCGGTTTACCAATTTAAAGCGTCCTTCCGGCCGGTTGAAGAATTGAAACCGCTTACATATACGTACATAATTAATAAACGGCTGTCAGAATGGTTATATAAAATTCAGCAAAAAAAACTTTCTTCTCTGAAAAATAAATTTAGAACCTTTACGAAAAAGTTTAGCTGATGAAAAAGTTAATAGGCAGACTAAAACTTCAGCGAATAGAATCAATTATTTTTTCCGCAGAAAATAACCATGCCCGGAAATCAAACAAGTATATATTGCCTGCTAATTTAAATTTACATATTTATTCAGCTAAAAATAAATCCGGAAATATAAAAATTGATAAAAAATTATCTGCGGGAAATGTTTGTTATTCAGTAATGAGCGAAAAAGGATTGATCGTGCACCAGAGCTGGATTTTCAAAAAAAAACTATTGACCAGGCAGTTGGGTTTTAAATTAGCGTATACAATCGGTGATTGCTGGACGATTCCTGAATTTCGTGGTAAAGGAATTTATACGTATGTGCTGGATGTTATAAAAAATGATAACCTGGGGAAAAGCATAGTTATATATTGTGCAACAACAAATGCTGCGTCAATACGGGGAATTGAAAAGGCTGGTTTTACTAAATTATACCATTTTAGTTTGACACGCTTGTTGGGATTAAAAATCAAATTTCAAATTCATGAACATTTCCGCAAAACTTCTTTATAAAATCAGGGAGGGCGATATTACTGAGATTATTCTTTCGGAAAATAAAAATGAAAATGCTGAATTTGATATTCAATATAAATTATTAACTCATTATGATAAACAAGTTTTATCTTTTAAATCAACTCTTTTAAAAGATATGACTGTTGAAATGGAAATTCTGATTTTCCTGGAATTACCACATGAAGAAAAGTTTCTCCCATCAAAAGATTTTTTCCCTCGTTTTAGTTTTAAATCGAATACACCATTTTACCAGGTAGAAAAATCGACACAACAAAACATCGTCCTTAAAAGTGATCGTCCACATGCGTTTACTAAAACCCGTTCAAAACATACAGTGGAGTATCGTTTTATAATAGATGCTCCTTACCTGCACCCGGCCTGGGATTTAACAAAAGGTAAAGCGTCTATCGCCGCGCCAATTATTTCAAAAGGAACAAGTTATTTTTTTGAATTAGATATTTATACGTTTTGTAAAAAAGCGCTATTTCTTCCCCTGCAAACTTTTATGTATCCAAATGCAAAGCGAAGTTGTTTTATTCTTACTGATCATTGCGATTTTGATAAAACTGAAAAATTACAGTCTTTTTTATATGGGGAAAATAATAATGGTTGGTTAGGACGCGGACTTAAAATAACGAAGGGCGTTTTCGCACTGGGATTTGGTGAGAATGATGTGAAAAAATCAGATGCACTGAATGATCCGGCTTATTTTCGTTTGGTAAAATTGCTGCATGAAGATGGAAGTGAAATAGTGCCGCATGCGCTGAAAAGCCGGGGGCAACTTAGCGCCGATGCTTTTAGCAATGCAATGGAATATATGCACGAAAACTGGAAACCTAAAACATGGATTGATCATGGCAGTTATTTACAGTACTGCTATAGCCAGGGCGGAAAATTTAATCCTGACTACCGATTGATTGATTCATTAAAAAAATTCAAGTATAATAATCTTTGGTCTTTTCATGATATTGGAGTAGATGCTGCAGAGACGCTAAACATATATACCAATAAAAGAAAATTGCCTTTTCATTCTATCGGCCTGATTTTTAAAAATCTTTTTACAGGAAAATTTTTTATAGCGATGCATTTTTTCAGGTCGATATTTCATCGTAATTATAGTAAAAATATATTTATTGATTTCATGATTTATGCAATGGCCGGTACAAAATATATTATCATGCCATCCAAGAAATCAGAAACACTTTTGCAAAAAATAAAGGTTTATTTTAAAAACCTGGAAAATTTCAAAAGCACCTATGTACCACAGCAATTACCTTATAAAGAAAAAGACATTTTGCAATTTTGCGCACCCATTTATACAGAAGAGCGAAGGCCGCTGGCGCAGATGATTGATGGCGATCTTTTGATGTTTATGACTTTTGAAACTACACATCTGAATGATATTTATAATAGAAAAAAGTTGAATCAACTGGTTGCTGAATATGGCCTTCACATAGGGCATACTTATATTCTTAATACACTTCCTTACCTGAATCATATTTTCAAAATAAAGAATGAAAAGTATTTTTTAAAGAAAAATTGGGTGCAATTTCTCGATATTCTTTCAGGTTATGTCGCAAACAATAATACCTGGAATCCAAATATGGGTGAGTATATCCACTATACAACCTCTTTGCTAAAAGTGAAAATCGTTTATACTACTTCTGATCATATCATTATTACCAACAACAATACGGAAACAGTGTATGGGTATACTTTTGTTTTGCCTGTTTTGATGAAAGGTGAATTGTATATGAATGGAAAAAAAACGGTAGAGGCTTATAAAGATAAAAACTATGCGTTTTATTGCATGGATTTATTGGCAGGCGAAGAAGTGGGTATTCATATTTCCTGAATGTATTTAAAAATGTACCTGGATATTTTCATTAATTGAAAGCTCCTTTTGATAATGCATCTCCTTTTTGATAAAAGCCAGAATGGGGATTAAATAACAGAGATGCGTAGCATCGGTTCATTTTGTAAGCTTCAGAACTATGTGACTATACAATCTTGAAATTTGTGACATTAAACAATAGTATGTTCAAGTTCAAAGTTTTATAACGTCTGTTTTGGTAAATTTAAAAAGGGTGAACAATTCAAGCGTCCTGAGATGCGTAGCATCTATCCATTTTGTAGCAACGGGTTTCAACCCGTTGACCAGAATGCAAATAAAAAACCAGAGATGCGTAGCATCGGTCCATTTTGCAAGCTTCAGAACTAAGTGACTATACAATCATAAAGTTTGTGACATTATAAAATAGTATGTTCAGGTTCATGGTTTTTAAATATATAAAAATTCATAGCTTTATAACGACAGATTTTGATAAATTGAAATACGAAAACAATTCAAGTGCCTGGAGATGCGTAGCATCTATCCATTTTGTAGCAACGGGTTTCAACCCGTTGCATAATGATTAAACAAGATACTTGAGATACGTAGTATCGGCCCATTTTGAAAGCTTTTGAATTTTATTATTTTACAAAAATCATTTTAAAAGTTTAAAAAAATTATTATGGCAAACACCTATCATCAAATTTATTTGCAAACAATTTTTGCGGTAAAATACAGAAAAGCAATTTTAGATAAAACCTGGCGACATGAAATACTGGGAGTAATTGGAAACCTGATCAATGAATCAGGATGCAAAACGATTATTGTAAATGGTATCGAAGATCATGTACATTGTTTTATTGGATTGAAACCTGTGGTATTAATTCCTGAACTGATGAAACATGTGAAATCAAAATCATCTAAATATATTAATGATAAAAAGTTATCCCGGCACAAATTTGAATGGCAGGATGGATATGGTGTTTTTTCCTATGGCCAATCACAGGTGGATAATGTTTATAGGTACATTCAAAACCAGGAAGAACATCATAAAAAGCAAACTTTCCTGGATGAATACAGGACATTTTTAAAAAAATTTAAAATAGATTTTGATGAAAAATACATTTTCCAGGAACTCATTTGATATGTACCGATCCTACGGATCTCTTTTCAATTTACCATTTTTTGACAACGGGTTAAAACCCGTTGCTACAAAATGGATCGAGCCTATGGCTCGCAATTTTATGAACACAATCAATATCTACATTTTCAATTATTTCCCACCAGTAAATATATAATTTAAAAAGTAAGACAAAAACATCAAAACAATCAATGTAACATATAAAAAGACCACCCTTTTTATTGAACGTATTACGATCAACTTGTTGTTTTGATTTTCTTCCGCGCTGCTAATAGCAGACTTGCGATTAATCTGGATTATGCGAATCATATTAATGATGATAGGAATCATGATTCCCAGGTATAAAATTAAAATATATATTTTGAACAATTAATATTGGTTTTATTATAATTTTATCTAAGTGCAGCTTGCATCGTTTCATTATTTCAACAGTAAAATATTCATACTAAGCGGAAATTTATTTTTCATTACATATTTTTCGCTATCATTCGCATCTAAACCAACTTCAATGTATTGATACACATTATTTAATTCTTTACGAGTCATACAC
>JBAQJB010000443.1:0-1566 GCA_049289155.1 Chitinophagaceae bacterium | reverse complement strand
TCGAATTTGAAACATCTCACTTAAAAATTAAAATTATGAAAAATCGCGAAAAACTAAATGAACCCATACCAAAGTATGGAAAGGAAAACATTCAGCATTTTTCATCTTTTGAAGAAATGAATGAAGCTGATGCAAAATCAGCGGCTGATATTCACCCGCTAGAACATTTGAAAAATACCGTTGACCTTATTAAGGGGATTTATTCGGAAGAATTGAAAAAGCCTTTTGATAAAAAAATAAAATTCATGTAAACCAATGAATATTTTTATAGAAGAACATCAGCAAATGCTGATAGCTTTAACTAAATACAAAGTAAAATTTATACTAATTGGCGGGTATGCCGTCATCTATCATGGATATGCCCGTACTACCGGTGATATGGATATCTGGCTTGCTTTAGGGGATGAAAATAAAGAAAAATTAGCTAAGGCACTGGAATTTTTTGGTATTGATGAAGAAAGCCTTTCTATGTTTAAAAGTATTGATTTTACGCAACCTCAAAATGTATTTTATTTTGGTAAAGAGCCACGGAAAATTGATTTCATTACGCTGATTAGCAATGTGGACTTTGAAGATGCATTTAAACAAGCAGAATTTCTTCCATTTGAAGATTTTAGTATCCCGGTTTTAGAGTATCATCAATTAATTCTTTCAAAATTCACTTCATCCCGCCTGAAAGACAAAGCTGATATTGAAGAATTGCAAAGGATACATAAATATAAAAACAGGGAATGAATAATGATCAAGCGCACACTTTATTTTGGCAATCCTGCTTACCTCAAAACCAACAATGAACAATTAGTCATTGAACTGAAAGGAGAAGAAGAGCACAAAACAGTGCCTATCGAGGATATTGGCCTGGTGATTTTGGATCACCAGCAGATCACCATTACCCAAACCTTAATGGCAAAACTTATTGCGAATAATACGGCGCTCATTACCTGCGATCATACACACCATCCCGTAGGATTGCATCTTTGCCTCGATGGACATACTTTGCAAAGCCAAAAATTCAAAGCACAGATCAATGCTTCGGCGCCACTTAAAAAACAACTATGGCAACAAACCATTATTGCTAAAATAGAAAACCAGGCTTTACTGCTTACTGCAGAAAGTGCAGAAAATAAATACCTGGTTCATCTTGCAGGCCATGTAAAAAGTGGCGATAGCAGCAATTGCGAAGCAAAGGCCGCGCTCTATTATTGGAAACACGTATTCCCGGATTTCCTGGAATTTACCCGTGACAGGTATGGAGCACCACCAAATAATTTATTGAATTATGGCTATGCAATATTACGCGCCCTTGTGGCGCGAAGCCTTGTTGCCAGCGGGTTATTGCCAACATTGGGCATCTTTCACCGCAATCAATACAATGCGTATTGTCTCGCAGATGATATTATGGAACCGTATCGCCCATATGTTGATAAGGTAGTTTGTGGTATCATTCGTGCCAATGGAAAATATTTAGATATGGGCAAGGCTATGAAAACTGCTTTGCTATCTGTTCCTGCAATGGATGTAATGATTGATGGAACGAAAAGCCCGATGATGAATGCTGTGCAGCGG
>JBAQJB010000442.1:0-10908 GCA_049289155.1 Chitinophagaceae bacterium | reverse complement strand
ATGTTTTTTGCCGCGCCATATTTCATTTCTCCAACAGCCGCAGCATTTGCATCATTCGTTAAAAAAGAAGGAAGGCCAAATTTTTTTTCCATCATTTCTGCAAAAGGAATAATGCCTTTTTGCCATTTCAGGTTGGGTGCATATTCTATGGTGCCTTTATAATAATTTCCATTCGGTGCACCGATTCCTATACCACTAAACATTTCCCTGCCACCTGCTTTTTCTATTTCCGGCATTATTGCATCGTATAAGTGATCAATATATTTCTCCACTTCAGTAAATGCAGAAGTTGAAATGGTGCCTCTTGAAATAATTTTACCATCGCGGTTCACCATTCCAAAAACGGTATTGGTGCCGCCAATATCAATCCCGATTACCAGGTTTTTAGATGCCTTCATTTTTTACTTTTATTTATCTTAATAAAGTAAAGTTATTCTGAAAAAAAAATCTTTTACAATTTCAATTCATTAAATTTGATTGAATATTTTATTGCCTGCATATACAAATCGTATAAATTGAAATTGTAAAAGACAAATTAGCTATGGAAATAATTCATTTGAGTGCAGAATGTTACCCGGTTGCAAAGGTTGGTGGCCTTGGTGATGTGGTCGGTGCATTGCCAAAGTACCAGTGCAAAGCAGGCCATTATGCAAAAGTGGTGATGCCACTTTATATTACACCTTTCTTGCGTAAAAATGAATGGACAGAAGACTTCACTGGACGGACAAATATGGGTGATCGCTGGTTTGATTATAAAATTTATAAAGAAAAAAATAATACACTTGGTTTTGATTTATACCTCGTGGATATACATGGTTTACTGGACAGGGAAAAAGTGTATGGCTATGATGATGATACAGAAAGATTCACTGCATTTCAAATTGCTTTCCTGCATTGGATGAGCCACTGGCAGCACAAACCTGATATCATTCATTGCCATGATCACCACACCGCATTGATTCCATTCATGCTGAAATATTGTTATGCATTTCAAGAACTGTCAGCTATACCAACTGTTTTCACCATTCACAACGCGCAGTACCAGGGATGGATGAGTTGGGATAAAAGTTTTTATTTACCGGAATGGGATATATGGAAAAAAGGTTTGCTCGAATGGGATGGCCTTTTAAACCCCATGGCTTCTGCGATTAAAAATGCCTGGCGGGTGACAACAGTAAGTGAAAGTTATTTGCATGAATTACTGTACCAGTCAAACGGCCTGGAACATTTATTCGACATGGAAAAAAATAAATGTATTGGCATTTTAAATGGTATTGATGCGGAAGTATGGAATCCGGCAACAGATACTTATCTTGATCATCATTTTAAAATAAAAAATGCTACGAAAGGCAAGGCATTGATCAAGGAAGAATTATGCACTAAATTTGAATTGGATCCTTCAAAACCATTATTCATTTTTATTGGAAGGCTCGTGGCTGAAAAAGCGGCAGATATATTACCGGATACTTTTTTATCCGCCATGTATATTTTCCCAAAGCGATTAAATTTTTTAATACTGGGAAGCGGAGACGAATTGGTAGAACAGCAACTGGTGAAATTGTCTGAACATTTTAAAGGAAATATACATGCTGAAATTGGCTACAAAGAAAAATTAAGTCACCAGATGTATGCCGGTGCAGATTTTTTACTGATGCCCAGCAGGGTAGAACCATGTGGCCTCAATCAAATGTATGCCATGCGGTATGGTACCATTCCAATGGTCAGAAATACAGGCGGCCTGCGGGATACAGTCATAGACGTGGGTGAAGAAAACGGCTGGGGTTTTGTTTTTAATCATGCTACCGTTGCCGATATAAATAATGCAATTGGCCGTGCTTTGGATTTATATGAAAATGACCAGGCCAGCATGAAAAAAATACGCGAAAAAATGCTGCGTTTTGATCATAGCTGGGAACATTCCATTCAACAATATATGGATGTATATGAAAGTGTCATTGAATAAAATTTAATATATCTTATAAAAATAAAAATGCGTTATGAATAGTTTATCCAATTCCATTGTTGCCATCATACTTGGTGGTGGTGCGGGTTCCAGGCTCTATCCATTGACCGCTACCCGTTCCAAGCCTGCCGTACCTATTGCCGGTAAATACAGGCTGGTGGATATCCCTATCAGTAATTGTATGAACGCTAATATCAGCCGGATGTTTGTGCTCACTCAATACAATTCGGCTTCCCTGAATAAACACATCAAAAACACCTATCATTTCAGCGCCTTTAGTACCGGCTTCGTGGATATCCTGGCTGCTGAACAAACGCCCGATAACCAGGGCTGGTTCCAGGGAACGGCTGATGCGGTTCGCCAATCCATGCGCCACATCAATAACAATGAATATGAATATGTGCTCGTGCTTAGTGGTGACCAGTTATACCAAATGGATTTTAATGATATGATCAGTGCGCACAGGGAAAGCAATGCAGATATCACTATTGCTACAATTCCTGTGACTGCAGAAGATGCACCCGAACTAGGAATCATCAAAGCCAATAATGAAAAACTCATCACTTCATTTATTGAAAAACCGTCTGCGGATTTACTCAATGATTGGGAAAGTGATACGGGTGATGCCATGAAAGGTATGGGAAAAAAATACCTGGCTTCCATGGGCATTTATATTTTTAAAAGAGCCATCATGGATAAATTATTGCATGGTGAATTCCCCGATGCAACGGATTTTGGCAAAGAAATTTTACCCAATTCAATTGCCAATTATAAAGTATGCAGTTACCAGTATGAAGGTTACTGGACTGACATAGGAAATATCCATTCATTTTTTGAAGCGAACCTTGCACTCACGCAGGATATTCCAATGTTTAATTTATTTGATAATGAAAAACCGGTGTATACCCGTTCGCGTATGCTGCCACCCTGTAAGATCAGTGGTACAAGATTTGAAAAAACATTGATAGCGGAAGGTTGCATTTTACACGCAGACCGAATTGAAAGCAGTATTATTGGAATTCGTTCGCGGATTGGTGCAGGAAGTAAGATCATCAATAGTTATATCATGGGCAATGATTTTTATGAAACACTGGAAGAAATGAATATGAATCTTGCTAAAGGCATACCCAAATTAGGTATTGGTGAAAATTGTGAGATCACGAATACGATCATAGATAAAGATTGCCGTATTGGGAACAATGTCATCATACGTGGGGGCAGTCATTTAGGAAATACCGAAGCTGAATTATATACGATCAAAAGTGGTATTGTTGTTGTAAAAAAAGGAACTGTATTGCCGAATGGTTTTACTTTATAAAATCATTAGAGCATCACCCTCCAGATATTTCTTTGCCCGCTTTCACCCCAATCTTTCAATGCACTCTGGAGTTGATCGTATAAGTTTTTATTATTCACTTTTTTTCCTTTTTGAGGTGGCTGAATAATATCTGTTTTAATACCCGTAACCTGCACGCCGGTTGCAAACCATGTTGTATGCATGCGGGGAATAACCATTCCCAAAATCATACCGGGTAAACCATGCATGGATTCCGGGCCTCCTGGCGGAATGATCTGGTCTGTATAAAAAGCAATGATATAAATGGAATCCATGATGATCGTTTCTGCACGGTGACATTGAAATCCAGCTATTTCGCGCAATTCAGATGTCATTTTCCATTCCATATTTCGCAGGCTGTCATTTACCAAATATGTATTTTCAAAAACATTTTTCTGGCTTACAGTGAGGCCATTTTTTAGATCATCAAAAATAACATTATCTGTTGCAGGTCCCTGGAACCAATCCGGTACTTTCATCCCTGTTGTGGTTGCTTCTTTACCCGGTTTATATAAAGATTTTGTGGAATCAAAATATAAATCAAAATAGGTAACACTGTATTGCGGAATCATTTTTTTCATTTGTGCTAACCAACTAGTTCCACCGGAAGAAAATGATTCAATTTCTTTATACAAATTCACTTTCTTTTCATATTCAACTTTACCCGAGGTTATAAAAACATTTTGCGCATTGCAAAATGAAGCGGCTAAAATTAAAATAACAATGAGTATTTTTTTCATAATAAATTTATTATTCAGGGTTAGCTGTTGCGGCATTTTTTGAAATATTCCATACAAAACTTAACAGGAAATACCGGCCGATTGTTTGATAATTTGTTTCCTGTATTACGCTGCTGGTGATATACCTGTTATAGCCTTTATCCTGGTCCAGAATATCGAATGCATTGAATTTAATAAGCCCTTTATCATTCTTAAATATCTTTTTTCCTACATAAGCATTCCATTGTATGACATTATTATTTTTGGTAAATAAATCTGTCTTCTGGCGAAAACTTGCATCCACATCTGTATTAAATTCGAATCTTTTTGGAAGTGTAAGATTCAGGCTCAGGTTATGATCGTGCGTCCAGTAATTGGTTTTTACAGAAGAATTGATAGAAGAATTTGATTCCGTATAATTGACATTAACCCTATAACTAAAATTATATTTCTTTTCCTTTTCTTTATATAACTGTGCATTTATTCCATAGTTATTGTTGGTTGTGGTGTTCTTGAGATTATTGATAAAATTATTATAGTTACTTCCATTTATATTTAATCCTGCTGAAACATTCATATCCAGCTTTTTTAATTTCATGTTGTACCCGAAGTTTGAATAATAATTATAATTTCCTTTACTATTAATATATTGGCTAACCGTTTTGCCGGACGAATAATCCACAACAGATGAAGTTACGATGGCATTTTCTGTAGTTGAAAAAACACCGAATAAGTACAATCCGCGTTGAGTGAAAACTTTGTAGGAATTTACATTAATCCGGATATTGTGCATGAACGATTGTTTGAGTAATGGATTTCCAATAGTTATACTCAATGGATTAGTATTGTCCTGTATGGGTTGTATTTGCTGGATCGAAGGTTGTGTTGTACTCCCACTATAATTAAAAGAAATTCTCGTGCTGCTATTAAATTTATAATTAAAATTTGCTCTTGGGAAAAAATTGGTATAATTTCTTTTTAAAACCTGGTGCAATATTTCATCCGTTTGTACAAAATTTGAACGGGCCACATCGGTTCCGGCAAAGGCAGTTATTTTTTTGCCATTATAATTAAATCCTGCACCGGCAGTATTTGTAAGTACATCAAAATTATAATGATTGCTGAAAGTGTCATTCAGGTTGATATATTTTCCTGAACCATCTTTATCAAAAGAAAGTTTTTCTGAATTGCTGGCACTTTTTCGTAATGCATAATTCAAAGAAAGAAAAACTGTTTTTGAAATAGGCGTTGTGTACACGAGTTTTCCATTCAGGGAAGAAGTGCGTGTATTATTTATTTTTTTCTGATCGGTTATTCCCTGTTGATATCCGCCTGATTGGGTGAGGCTGTCAATCAATGAATATAAATAGCCATCTGTATTATTGTTGCTATATTGTTCATCAAAATTAAATGATAAAGTGCGGCCGGGTTTTGTAAATTTTTTGCGCAATAAAATAGTTGAACTGATACTATTATTATTTCCGGTATAACTGCTGTTACGCTGACTGGTATTTGCTAAAATGCCTGCATCATTTATTGTCGTACTGTTATATTCGCTGCTTCCGCTATTTATCCCAGTTGTACCATTGGCAGTGATCTTCATGGAAGTGAGGCTATCAAATTGCCATTCATAATTTCCATTTAATGCGTGCCGGTCTTTACTTGTAAAATTATTTCCCACTTCATTCGTGGTAAAAACATTTCCGGGAATCAGTGATTGGGAAATTGTAGAACCCATTCCTTCCGTATTTATTTTATTGTATAAATAACTACCGTTTAAAGTTTGTTTACTATTGTCAAATTTGTTGGAATAATTAATTCCGCCGGCCCAACTTTTTGGCAATCCCTGGCCATAAAAATTCGGGCTGCTAAAATCATCACCACTGGAAAACATCATCATACCACCAAAGTCACCCATCATAGCAGAATTTCCATCACTGCTTCCATATTGACTTCTTTCATCCCAGTTCAATCCTGTTTTTCCTGTACTGCTCATGATACCATAGAATGAAATTTTTCTATTGCTTTTAAAATCATTCAACATGGCACTGTTATTCCATTTATCATCCAGCCCGCCGCCCAATTCTAATTTTCCAAAATAACCTTTCTTTTTATCTTCCTTTAAAGTAAGGTTGATGGTTTTTGTTTTATCGCCGTCATCAATGCCGGTAAAAACCGATTGATCACTTTTCTTATCAAACACCTGCACTTTATCAATGGCGTCTGCCTGTATGTTTTGCGTGGCAACTGTAGGATCATTGCCAAAAAATTCTTCGCCATCCACCAATACTTTTTTTACAGATTCTCCCATGGCAGTAATATTGCCATCTTTATCTACCTGTATACCGGGTAGTTTTTTCAGCAATTCCTCCACGTTCGCGCCTTCCCGGACTTTAAAACTATCTGCTTTAAATTCAGTCGTATCGCCTTTTATTCGTATAGCGCCCTGCTGGTTGATGATCACTTCCTGCAACAGGTGTTCACGTGTAAGTAAAGCAAGGGAGCCCATGTCATTTTCTTTGCCTGCCTGTATATTCACCGTATCCATGAAGTCAGCATAGCCCGGATAAGTGAGGTAAATAAGGTATTTTCCTGCATTCATATTTTGAATGGAAAAATTTCCATTTTGATCCGTGCGTGTAAACTTATATAAAACAGAATCTTTACTGCGTAAAAATGAAACCGCCGTATTTGCAAGGTTCTCTTTACTTGTTGTATCAGCTATATGGCCTTTTACTGAAGATGTTTGTGAAAAGATGGAAGTTGAAATCAATAATGCAGTAAAGAGTAAAATATTTTTCATGCGCGGTTAATCTATGATGGTTTTCGTATTTGCAAATATTGATAAAGAAAAAAAAAGAATATGGAATTGCCTTCATAATTTTACGTTAATGGTCAATTGGAAATTTAAATGGAGAATTTGATGGGAAAAAAAATGACACATACAAAGTTTGCAAGCCACAAAATTGAAAACAGTAAAATAAGGAAAGTTGATAATGCCTCCATTGATACATCAAAACCTGTTTGGGAATATTCTTTATTTACAGAAGAGGATATAAAAAAATTTCATGCCGGCAATCATTATACATTGTATGAATTTTTTGGAAATAAACAATTGATCCTTCACGAAAAGGCCGGCACTTATTTCGCCGTTTGGGCGCCAAATGCAACAGCCATCCATGTTACCGGGAATTTTAATGATTGGGATATAACCACACATCTGCTTTATGTACGGCCAGATGAATCTGGAATATGGGAGGGTTTCATTCCGGGGATCAATGCTGGTGAAGCGTATAAATATCACATTAAAGGTGTGGCAGGATTGGAGTTGGATAAAGCGGATCCATTTGCACATTATTGCGAAAAGCCACCTTATACATCTTCACTTACCTGGGGCACTTTTTATGAATGGAAAGATACTGAATGGATGAAAAAAAGAAAAAGCATCAACAATTTGAATGCACCCATTTCTATTTATGAAATCCATTTAGCGAGTTGGATGCGGCCGGATAAAAATGATCCCGAAAAATATAACACGTATGCACAAATCACAGAAAAGCTGGTACCCTATTTACAACAAATGGCTTTCACGCATGTTGAGTTTATGCCGGTGATGGAATATCCGTACGATGGGAGTTGGGGGTACCAGGGCATTGGTTATTTTGCACCCACAAGCCGTTTTGGAAATCCACAGGATTTTGCTGCAATGATTGATACATTACACCGGGAAAATATCGGTGTTATTTTAGATTGGGTGCCTTCCCATTTTCCTTCAGATGCGCATGGATTATTTATGTTTGATGGTTCCAGGGTTTATGAATATGACGATGTAAATAAAGGATATCACCCGGATTGGACGAGTTATATTTTTAATTATGGCAGGGGAGAAGTGAAAAGTTTTTTAATCAGCAGTGCGCATTTTTGGTGTGATCGTTTTCATGCCGACGGGCTGCGGGTTGACGCCGTGAGCTCTATGCTACGACTGGATTATAGCCGAAACGCAGGACAATGGCAACCCAACGAATATGGTGGAAACGGAAACCTGGAAGCCATTGCTTTTGTAAAAGAATTAAATGAAACTTTATACAGGGATTTCCCGGACATACAAATGATCGCGGAAGAATCTACGGACTGGCCAAAGATCAGTAAACCAACCTATGAAGATGGAATTGGCTTTGGTATGAAATGGATGATGGGCTGGATGCATGATACATTAAGATACTTTAAACGCGACCCGATTTTCCGGCAATTTTACCAGGATGACCTTACATTTTCCATGATGTATTTTTATGGAGAAAATTTTATGTTGCCTTTTTCACATGATGAAGTAGTGCATGGCAAAAGTCCTATGCTCTATAAAATGCCTGGTAATGATTTTCAGAAATTTGCCAACCTGCGTTTATTGTATGCTTATTTTTTTACGCACCCCGGCACAAAATTGTTATTCATGGGAAATGAATTTGGTGCCACAGCAGAATGGAATTATAAAACCGAATTACAATGGGAATTACTGGATCTTGTAAGCCATGGAGGTTTGAAATATTGTGTGCAAAAATTAAATGAATTATACAGGAATGAACCTGCGATGTATGAAAAACAATTTTACCCGGAAGGGTTTGAATGGATTGATATTTCTATGCGGGAATCCTGCGTGATCTCTTACAGGAGGAAAGGTTTGCTGCCGGAAAACGATATTGTAATTGTATTGAATCTTACAGAAACTATTTATGAAGATTGGCAATTAATATTATCCGGCAAACCTGTATGGAAAGAGATATTAAACACTGACAGCAAAGAATTTTGGGGCACAGGTAAAGTTGTGAATAATATAATTCGCACAGAGCCTGTAATTATTGAAGAAGCCATTGGAGAAAAGCTAACAGGGAAAACAGAACTTGAAAAAACGAAGAAAGAAGACATACAAAAATCATTCAAAGTTCACATTAAACTACCGGGTTTAAGCGCCGTAATTTTGAAATAAAATATTATTTGCCGGTTTTCAATATTTCATCAAGCCTGCTTAGTAAACTGTGAATAGTTCCATCCGAAACTTTCTTTTTAAAATACCCGGGGAAAGATTTATTCGTCCATAGAAAAAAAGTCAGGTATTGCAGGAGGTCTTCCAGGGAAGCGTTTTTGGAAAATTCAAAAAGGGATAAAAAATTCCTGTTTTCCTGTAATAGCTTCGCATAATTAGTGTCAGCAAAATTATAACTGTAAAAATCATTCAGAAAAAGATCAATTTGTTTGTCTAATAATGTATCATCAGTTTGTCCTGAAAATACATCTTTATAGGATGATATCTTATATAAGCCATCTAACGTTTCTGTGGTGATCCTGGATAACATGACATAAATTTAAAATGAATATTGACTTGAAAGCCAACATTTTAATTTTTAAATTCATTTTAATATTTGCCTTAATTTTTCCTTAAATTCAATGGCTTACTTTTGCATATTGAAAAAATAAAAGAATGGCTGTCTTACACAACAGGGTTTCCAATCTCGAACTTAAAGAGAAAATGCTGGCTGAAACAGAACCGCGTAAGACATTTAGTTTTTACAGGTATTTTAAAGTTGAAGAGCCAATCGTTTTCAGGGATGAATTGTATAAAAATTTACAGGCTTTGCAGGTTTTTGGCAGAATTTATATTGCCTCGGAAGGAATCAATGCCCAGGTAAGTGTGCCGGAAAATAATACAACCCTCTTAAGCGAATATTTACATAGCATACCGGGCCTGGAGCAAATCCGCTTAAATCCAGCCATCAATGACGACGGAAAATCTTTCTGGGTGTTGAAAATAAAAGTTCGTAATAAAATAGTGGCAGACGGCATTGAAGACCCTTTATTTGACATGCAGAAAAAAGGGAATTATGTAGATGCTTCAAAAATGAATGACATGCTGGATGATCCGCAAACCATTATCGTGGATATGCGCAATCATTATGAATATGAAGTCGGCCATTTTGTGCAGGCAAAAGAATTACCCTCAGATACTTTCCGGGAACAATTGCCCATGGCGGTGGATATGCTAAAAGGCAATGAAGAAAAGAATATTGTGATGTATTGCACCGGCGGCATACGCTGTGAAAAAGCCAGTGCCTGGTTAATGCATAAAGGCTTTCAGCATGTATATCATTTGGACGGTGGCATTATTCAATACGCGAAGCAGGTACAGGAAAAAGAACTGGAAAATAAATTTATTGGCAAAAATTTCGTCTTCGATAACAGGCTGGGGGAGCGGGTTTCAGCAGAAATTATTGCTCACTGCCACCAATGCGGCAAACCCTGTGATGACCATGTGAATTGCGCGAATGATGGCTGTCATTTATTATTCATTCAATGCAGTGAATGTGCGGAAAAAATGGATCATTGTTGTTCTGCAGCATGTAAAGAAATGTTGGCATTGCCGGATGAAAGACGCAGGCAGTTACGAGTAGGAATTGATAACGGACAGCATATTTTTAATAAAAGTAAAACGAGGCTGCGGCCTAAGCTGAATACACTGAAATAATAAACAACACTGAGGATACTGCATAAAATAATTCTGTGAGAATTTTTTCTACCTTGATTGAAATAAAAATTAAATTTATCAATCCAAAATATTCTTTTCTAAATGATATTCTTTATAGCTAATTCCACCATAATTTTTTCATACAAAATTTCATCACTCATTGGCTCTGGTATAAATTTTTCACCTATCAGTATTTCATACAATTCAATATATCTTTTTGAAATGGCATCCACCCATTCATCACTCATGGGCGGAACCTGCTGGCCTTCTTTTCCCATAAAATTATTTTCAATCAGCCATTCCCGTACAAACTCTTTACTCAATTGTTTTTGCCTTTCGCCATTTTTTTGTTTTTCATCAAAACCATTTGCATAAA
>JBAQJB010000441.1:0-3523 GCA_049289155.1 Chitinophagaceae bacterium | reverse complement strand
GTATAGCATGTTGCTGGTAAGTCGCACTACACCTGGGATATATTCTATTGATAGAGCTAATTTCATTTTAGGCAGGCATTTTAAATTTTTAGCTTTTTTTATGTAGCCTTGACTTTTTTGGTTACTTTTTTGTGTAAAGACAAAAAAGTAAATAAAGGAATAGCCAATTCGGACAAAGGCTTGATCTTAAAATACCTAAACCTATTCCTGAAAATCCAATACCTGTTGGTTAAAATGTCTTTCATTATTTAAAAATATTGCTTGTACATTTTCTCCTATTTTCACAGGAAATAAATCTCATGGGTGAAGTAGAAATAGATCCAATAAACAATACCATTTTTATCCGTGCACATATCATCACGTATGGAAATGCCGCGGATGAAGTGCTTACAGAATTGATGCGCACAGAAATTGAAACCATGTGGAATGAGCCACAGGGAAAAATAAATTTGCATGGAAATATTTTCAGCGTAAAATTTGAAATTACTGCAGCATTTCAAAAATCAATTTCTGATATTGACATTTACAGCAATGTAAATCCGCGCAATAATTATTTTCGCATTGAGCCATTTGCCTACGGCCATATTTCTTATGTGGACGGACTGGGTTGCAACAGTGGTTATTTTAAACTGGATAATTTATATAAAGGTTCCACTACAGCCGCGCATGAATTCGGCCATACACTCGGGCTGGAACACCCAGTACATATAGATTACCGCGGCAAAGGCGTACCACCGATCATGTACCCGCGCGGCACCTTGGTGGATCCGCAATTTCAATATGATCCTTCCAAACCCGCGGCCGGCCCGGGCGGAACCATGCATCCCATGCACCGGAAAGTTTTTGCAGAAGACATCGCCGCGCTTCATTTAAACAAACTACCATTTGAAAATGGAAAAGCAGTGATCGGCGCGTTTACAAATGTGTACCATGAGGAAGAGATTGAAAACAGGCAATACATGTAATGCAGTTTTCTTATTTTTATACATTCATTTTTTATACAAATCATTCATATGAAAATAGCAACGTTCAATGTAAATGGGATCAGCAGCCGCGGGCCGGTTTTACTTCGTTGGTTAAAAGAAAAATCACCCGATGTTGCCTGCCTGCAGGAATTAAAAGCGCCGGATGAAAAATTTCCGGTAGAAGCCATACAGGACGCGGGTTACCAGGCAATCTGGCATGGACAAAAGAGCTGGAATGGCGTGGCCATACTTGCCAAAAATGAACTCCCTGTTGAGACCATGCGCGGCCTGCCCGGCGATCCCGATGATACGCATAGCCGGTACATCGAAGCAAAAATCGGAGGTATCATTATCGGCTGTCTTTACTTGCCCAATGGCAATCCTGCACCCGGGCCAAAATTCGATTATAAAATGAAATGGATTGAAAGATTTACTGCACATGCACAGAAGTTATATGCAAGTGGAAAACCCGTCCTGCTTACCGGTGATTATAATATGATACCCACGGAATTGGATGCCTATAAAGCAGAGCGTTGGGTGAAGGATGCATTGTTTCGGCCGGAGGTTCGTGAAGCTTTCAAAACATTGATCGCACAAGGCTGGACAGATGCCATCCGTAAATTATATCCCGGTAAAACCATCTATACATTTTTTGATTTTTTCCGCAACGCGTATGAACGCAATGCAGGCCTGCGTATCGATCATTTTTTACTCTCTCCGCAAATTGATAAAAGGCTGAAAGCGGGTGGTGTGGACCATGATGTAAGAGGCTGGGAAAAGCCCAGTGACCATTGCCCGGTCTGGATTGAGCTTACGGATTAAATATAATTTGCCCGGGATTCTTTAACTTTTCCGTGATATGTTTCAATTATTGCGGTGTTCGTTTATTTAAATAATATTTAGTTGCCGTTTCTTTATTTTCGCAATCTTTAAAATAAAAGGATGGAACAAACCTGTAAAAATTGCGGGCATAACTTTACAAAAAATTATTGCAATACCTGCGGTCAGAAAGCTGGTGTACCCCGTTTTACTTTCAGGCACATTTTTGATGAAGCCTTTCATGCATTTACGCATGCTGATAAAAGCCTGTTGACTTTTGCCAGGAAACTGGTGATTGATCCGGGTGGTGTGGCACGTGAATATATTATTGAAGAAAAGAGAAAAAAATATTTTAACCCGTTTACATTTTTCCTCCTGAGCACTGCTATCAGCGGATTTATTGAGGGTATGGATTTGAATCTAAAAGAAAATTTATTTCATTTCAATAATGAATACGGCCATATTTTCAATGTGTATAGTAAGTTTATGTACCTCGTTTTAATTCCCATTTTTGCGTTGGTAACCTGGCTTTTGCACCTCCGGAAACCGCGGTTGCTCTACAGTGAATATACCGTATATGCCATGATGATCGTATCAGTCTTCAACATAGTTGAATTCTTTATTCATATAATCAATTATTGTTTTACCGCGTTGTTGAAATCCCCTGTAGAGATTGGTGAAAATATTGTGTTTGTTATTTTATTTGCCCTATACATTGCTTATGCAGATACCCGGTTTCATAAGAATTTTCAAAAACCATCATGGGTGAAAGGATTCGCCTCAGGTATTAGTTTTTTTATAGTGGAAACATAGGTATTTTCGTGATTTATGCACTCTTCAATAATTTCCAGGGCCTTGGCCATGTTGACTTCTTTGGAATAAGAATTTCTTGAAAAAATTTGAATATGGCATTTCTTTATGTAAGCCGTTTATTCTCTATTGCAGAGCAAAAAAACCTTTAAATAGGTCAATATATCCATTCAATAAATCAGCCCTGCATTTCAATTTCAAAAAATTATTTTTGATTTTCATAATTACCATTAAATTTAAGCCATGAAAAAGAACTTTTACTACGTATTATTGATTTTAGCTGCGTTCAGTTTTATTTCAAATAAAACTTTAGCGGCACCCAAAGTGACACTCACCACATCAGTGATTGCTGCAGCAAACATTAACCAGGGAACAACCTATAATGTTGTGTATGCCGTTGATATGAAAGTTACAATTAGTGCTGTTACAATAAATAAGATAAATTTTACACTGAGTGGTACGCATGATAACAATGACCTTACTTATGCATATATATATTTCAATGCAACAGCGCCTGTAATTTCAGGCGCTACTTATTTGGGTAATGTAGCCACAACTTATGCCGGCCCGCATGCTTATTCAGTGAATATTTCCAAGGCAATGGCTACAGGCGATGAAGGATATTTTATTATTGCTGTAAACCTTTCAAATACTGCCACTGATAATCATACAATTGTTGTGAATGGTGCAACGAACCCAGTCAGTTTCGGGTACTCTGTTGCTACAACGGTAACAAATAATCAAAGCAATAAAGCCGGGGCTCAAACGATACAGGCAGCTGATATTACATTGACCTCTGCTACTTTAGCCGCAGCCACTATTAACCAGGGTACCACTTATAATGTAGTCTATGCCACTAAAATGAAAGTGGTGACAGAGCCGGTTACAGTTAGCCAGATAAACTTTACACTGCTCGGTACACATGATAA
>JBAQJB010000440.1:0-1665 GCA_049289155.1 Chitinophagaceae bacterium | reverse complement strand
GTATTGAACCTGGAACTGGCTGATATAATCTGTAGTTATTTTATTTTTTTTGTAATCATTATATTCAACTACCATTTGATTATCCAGCCAGGTTAAAGCTTTCCGGGTGATCTCATCGAGTTTCGGCACATCTTCTTTGCGCAAAGCATGTAATTTTTTTAATCGCCCGATACCTGTAAGAATGTATTGTGTAATGTAGCGGTCTTCCCTCCCACCTTTAAACCAGGAGAAACCGCCGCTGGCCATTTGACTTTGTTCAAGCTTTGCCATGGCGGATTCCAGGCCATACTGCATGGTATTCATATCAAACAATAACGCGATGTTTTTCTTTTGTGCATTTTCGTTTTCTGCATTCAACACCCAGGGTGTTTCTTCCAAAAGAATTTGTTTCAACGCTTCATTTTTTTGAAGATTGCTAAGCAAACTACTTTTCGCATTGGCAGAATCTGCCTGCCATTTTTCAATGACATCTTTTATCCGCGGATATTGCGCTAGAAGGTATCCGGCCAATGAATTTGCATAATAACGATTGAACAATTGCTCTGCGCATTCGTAGGGAAATTCCGCGAGGTAAGGAAGTGCCTGCACTGCATACCACGCGGGGTTCGCCGTATATTCTACTGTGACAGATTGTGTTTGTAAAGTGGCGCTTGTATTATTGGCCAGTTTTTCAAAAACAAAATGTTGCGTGGTATCTCCTTTAATAAACAAAGGCAATGATTCCGTAACCAGCATCCTATTACTTAAAACAGGTAATGTATTTTCTTCACCATCACTTGAAGTATTTGTCTTTGCCACGAAACGCCATGTCAAAGGTTTTAAAAATGAAAACGGAATTTGAACAGGAAATGAAATGGAAATACTTTTTCCTGCATCTGCGGAGAAATACTGATCGGGGAAAACATTGTTGAAAAGCCCGTCGACAGGTTGCATGGTTTCCGCATCAAATAACTGCATAGACACAACGCCTTTCACCGCGCTGTCACTCATGTTGCTGATCTTGGTAGAAAATTCCATGCGGTCACCTTCGCGTAAAAAGCGGGGCATATTTGGCTGCACCATTAATTTTTTCTGCGTAACAATATTATCCATCATGCTATATCCAAAAGCCAGGTCTTTGGTATGCGCGAGCGACATCCATTTCCATTGTGTGAGTGATTCGGGCATGTTAAAACTAAAAGAAAAATTCCCGGCGCTATCAGCATGCAATTGCGGAAAGAAGAATGCGGTTTCATTGAAGTCGCGGCGAATTTGTACAGGGATATTAATCTGAGTAATTGGTCTTTCCAGGGAATCATTTAATTGAGTTTCTTGTTTGATGATAGGCATACTAGCGGCACTTCTTACAACTACATCGTTCAAATCAGATGATAATTTATTTTGTTGCATAGAAACTCCGGCTGCTTTTCCCATTAATGGCATGGATTGATTGTTCGTTTTATCAAAATATCCATTATTATACCAAAACATATCAGCAGAAGTAACTAAACGATCATACTCTTTTGGAATATAATCTATAGATTGTGATATATAATTTTGCGTTTCACTTGACGTAGAAAAAGTATTTAAACTATTCCACCGGTTATACATATATCTAACAGCCCAAAGGTTTGGAACCTCCCATGAATGTTTTACAAACTGGTCAAGTGATGCGTCATACATGGA
>JBAQJB010000439.1:0-6232 GCA_049289155.1 Chitinophagaceae bacterium | reverse complement strand
GCCTGGTACCCGCTTGCTATATTATTGGTTCCGGTTGTGTTACTATAAAGCGCATTGGACCCGGTTGCTATATTATTGGACCCGGATGTGTTGGAATACAAAGCCCGGTATCCATTAGCTATATTATAATACCCGGTTGTGTTTTTATAAAGTGCATAGCCTCCATTTGCTATATTAAAGTATCCGGTTGTATTTGCATACATTGCATCGAACCCGCTTGCAGTATTAAAGTATCCGGATGTATTTGTATAAAGTGAAGCATAGCCCATTGCAGAATTATAATTGCCTGTGTTACTGCTATGCAGCGAATTGTATCCCACGCCTGTATTATATGAGCCGCTATTGCCTGTGCCTGCACCGGGACCTGCAAAATAATTCCCGGTTTGGGCAAATGAATTTTGAAAAGAAAAGCATGCTACACATATAAATAATGTTAGCATCAGCGGAGTAAATCTAAAAGTTTTCATAATGATGATTTTGGTTTAAAAAAAATTAATTATTAAAATTAAAAGTTAGAAAGGAGAACGTCAATTAAAAATTGGGCTAAAAATAAAAAAGCCTGCAATCGTATCTTGTATTCCAGGTGCGGCTATCCTGCTATCCGTAGAGTTCCGAAAGCCTGTTTCCAATCCTAATATAGGATACGGTTCCTACAACATCAAATATGCTGATGGATCAGCTAAAGAGTTTTACCAGCTTGGCCTGAGTGCAAATACAACGGGCATCTCAGTCTATATAATGGGTATTAAAGATAAAACTTTTTTAGCCAAGACCTATGGAGAAAATTTAGGTAAGGCAAGTATAAGCGGCTATTGTATTAAATGTAAAACGCTGAAAGACATAAACATTCAGATGCTGGAAGCGGCAATACAATTCGGATTTGAAAACAGGTAAACGTATTACCTGTTTTTTGCAAATTTTTATTTTTTCTACCGAAAGGTTATCATGAAGTTTATGCTGGCGCAATTTGATTGTACGTTCAATTAATTGCCTCTGATTTACAAGGAGCAGTTGACTTTATTTAAAAGTAATAATCAGATCAGCCAACTAATTATTACTTTTAAGTAGTGAAACTCATTATTATATTTATTGCAGTGTTTCTTTTACCCGGAACATTTTGGGGGCAACCTCTTAAAGCGCCTTTGCGTTTTACGAATTACACAGTAGCAGATGGCCTGCCCAGCAATGTGGTAGCAAATATAATCCAGGACAGCCGGGGGTTTATCTGGATGAGTACAGCGCAGGGACTCGCGCGATTTAATGGCCATCAATTTACCGTTTATAACCATAGCCGGTCCGATAGCAATAGCATGCCTTATGATAATGTGGATAGATGCATAGAACTGAAAAATCACCATTTAGTATTTAACAGCAGGACCAAAATGTGGATGTTGAATCCTTTTAATAATCAGCAATATGCTCCACCTGATTTTTGGAAAAATAAAAACTTTGTTCTTCTATCATATTTAAATGAAAATCTGATTGGTATTCTTTCCACCGATAAAACCTATTTCACCGACATGAATCTGAAGATTATGGATTCTGTAAATAATCCCATGGAGGGGACTTTACATTTGAGCTATTTAGGTAATAATAGAGTTCTTTATTTTAACGGGCACAAGCAATATTGTTATTCGCTGGTCGAAAAAAAAATGGAAGAATGGAAAATAGATGAAGGGTTTTTTGGCAATTCCGATGGACATGGTGTGGCGTGGGTTGATACCGTAAATACAATATTGTACCTCGGAAATTATTTCAGTGGTATTTTTACAGCAAGTTATAAGGCCACAAACCCCGCCTACCTTAAACCACAGCGCATAGCAAATATAGATTTAGGTGGCGATATTTTAATCAAAGATGATGCTATAATCGCAGTCTCCGATTATAAACTATCCATTTTTAAAAAAGGTAAATCCCCGGTAATTTTTAATAACGGCCTAAACAATAATAACAACCTTCCCGGTGGAGAGGGCAGAATATTTGCAGATAATAATAGTAATTTTTGGGTTACCGGGCATAATGGTGTGAGCCGTTTTAACCTTAATCAATTAATTTATCAATATTGGAAATTGCCGTATGCAGCCAATCCCGAATTCAACACTCAATTCAAAAGTAAAATTTGGATGCGCAGCGAAAACTATGGCAGTCTGTATTTTGATACCAAACTCCAGCAACTGCATATCATCGATAGCAGTATTATGAAATATTGCTGGGGAGCCGTACCGGTGAATGATCTGATATATGTTCATGGAAACAGCACTATAAGAAAATATGGGCAGCCCGCTCATAATTTAAAATTGCTCATATATAATATTGAGACAAACAGAATTATTGCGCCTGCTTTTTTAAAACCATATTATCATGATGCTGAATTAATATCCATGATTTTTCAAAGTAAGAATGGTGATATTTGGTACAGCCTGAACAAAGGAAATGGTTTAGTAAGGCAAATTGCAAATACAAGCACTTTCAAACAGTATCTGTACACCGATAAGCCTGCACCGTTTACATTTCACTATGTGAGTAAAGCAGCAGAAGATGCAGCGGGCAACATTTATTTTTCAGTGAATAAGCGAACTGAATTATTGGTATGGAAAAATCAGGAAGAGCATTTTGAGGAATGGAGGGCAGACAGCCTGTTGAATTTGCCAGCTATCAGTTTTGGGCCATTGGCCTGTCACTTAATTGACAGTAAGCAAAACCTATGGATCAGTTATGAATCCACGGGTTTAGTGCGATACAACCTTGCAACAAAAAAAGGAAAGCTATATGAAATAGCAGATGGATTACCTGCAAACATAATGGGTAATATAGTTGCAGATGCAGATGATAATATCTGGATGCCTACAGTTAAAGGCCTGGTATGTTTACTGGCAGCTACCAACAAATTTTTAGTCTTCACGGAACAGGATGGCCTGCCTTTTACGAATCTTTTTGAATCACATCTTTTTTATGATAAAGATGACAGTTCGCTTTATTTTGGGAGTACTGGTTATTTATTCAACATTAAAACAGGGGATTTATTTAAAAGAAAACAGCAGAATAATATACGCCTGTATATAGGTAAAATGGATGTAAATAATTTTCCTTATTACTTTAAAGGCACTGAAAACATTACACTAAAGCCCAACGAAAACAATTTACAATTTAGTTTTACTGTACTTGATTTAGAAAATGCTGTATCCAGTAAAAATTATGAATATTCTTTAACCAATATCAGTGATAAACCTGTTTGGCAAAAATTAAATGGCACAAATATTATTGCTTTTAACCAGTTAAACCCGGGCGATTATTATCTCCAGGTAAGAATGCTGGATGAGGCCAATAATATTTACATTTATGGAAGTAATCGTTTTCATTTTACAATCGTTACACCCTGGAATAAAAGCTGGTGGTTTATAACGTTTGTTGCTCTTGTTATGTTACTGGCTGTCGGGGCAATTATCCGGGCATACTTTTTAAGGCGTATTGAAAAACAAAGGGCATTAATAGAAAAACAAACAGCATTGGTAAATGAACGCAAAAGAATTGCCTCCGACATGCATGATGACCTGGGTGCAGGCCTCAGCCGTATCCGGTACATGAGTACGGGAATGAAAAATGAAATTAAAGATGAAGCACTTAAAAAAGATTTTGATAAAATAATAACGAGCAGTGATGAATTGGTTGATAATATGAACGAGATCATTTGGGCACTAAACAGCAGTGATGAAAAACTGGAAGATGTGCTTTATTACATACGAAGTCAATGCAGTGAAATGCTGGATGCTGCTGGCATTACTTTGCATGCAACACTGCCGGAGTCCATTCCTGAAAAAATATTCAACAGTGAAGAAAAAAGAAACCTTCATCTTGTTGTAAAAGAAGCCATGCATAACATCGTTAAACATGCGCAGGCATCCACGGTAACAATGGTGATGCAAATTGACAACAACCTGCACATTATAATTAATGATAATGGTAAAGGTTTTAATATCAATGAAAGTCGCTTAAAAGGAAATGGACTGGGTAATTATCAAAAACGAATGAATAGTTTAAAAGGCACTGTAAAAATAAGTTCGGATAGAAATGGAACAATCATTGAGTTTGAAATTCCGCTTTGAATACAATAATATTAAAACTGCCGGATGCTATTATTGCCGCTACTGCTGTGGTAAATGAATTGATTTTAATTCCCGCAATACCATTTCAAAAATGTTGTTGTCTTGAAATGCATTAACCCCTGGGATAAATAGGTAATCTAATTTTTTACAGTATTATTTTCTGCAACGTTGCCTAACAAAACTTAGAGCAGTAAAAATTATTAGATACATTAATTTTACTTCATGATAACTTTGAGCATAGCAGAAGATTTACCGGAAGTAAGAACCAGTTTGGAAAAGCTGATCAAAACACAAAAAGACTTGTTATTACTTTCCTCTTTCCCAAATGCAGAAGTAGCCATGCCATATTTACTGGAACAACAACCCAACATTGTAATAATGGATATAAATATGCCCGGCATTAGTGGCATTGATTGCATCCGTAAAATAAA
The DNA here is from genome assembly GCA_049289155.1 of Chitinophagaceae bacterium. Lineage (GTDB taxonomy): Bacteria > Bacteroidota > Bacteroidia > Chitinophagales > Chitinophagaceae > JAFDXJ01. The sequence goes on along the minus strand of JBAQJB010000439.1, from coordinate 1,698 downwards.
AGATGATTGTCCCGGTACGCAGTTTATGATCTTTACTATTTATGAAAACGATGATAAAGTATTCGATGCCCTTGCTGCAGGTGCCAGTGGTTACCTGCTTAAGAAAACTCCCGGTGATAAAATAATAGAAGCCATTCATGAATTGCACGAAGGCGGCAGCCCCATGAGCAGCCAGATAGCCCGTAAAGTAATCAGTTATTTTAAAGAAAAAACCAAGCAGGGACATGATGACCTAACCAATAAAGAAAACGAAGTATTGCTACTATTATCCAAAGGTTTTTTATATAAAGAAATCGCCATACAATTGCATATTACCCTTGGCACAGTTACGCAACATATACACCGCATTTACGAAAAACTGCATGTAAATAACCGCACAGAAGCTATTAATAAAATATTTCCAAAGCATTAGTTTTTCTGAAAATTATTACGTCTAAGTGTACTCGTATTTCACCTATCGTATATAACGAACGTTAGATACGAAAGGTGCACTTCATCAATTATGTTTGCAAGAGTTGATATACTAACAAATTTTTGTTTCCCGATAACCGAAATGCGGAAGACATAAGCATCATGCTATTTCTTTTATTAAGAAACACTTTACAAAACTAAACGACATGAAAAAATTATTACCACTATTAATACTTCAACTTGCATTTCCAATTACACAATTGCTGGCTCAGTTACCAGTAATTAATGAGTATAAAGACAACACCAGTTTTGGAATGCAAATGTTTTTAAATGTTGAGCTCTTCGCTCAATCTACTTCTTCAATTCAATTCAGCGATAATCCCAAGATCGGAATTATTGAACCAAACAACGCAGAGGTTACAGATATTGAAACATCTTATTATTTTTCTCAAAAATATGACACACCTCCTGCAAATGATGATTGTAATGGAGCTATCAATTTATCTGTGGGTACAGATAAATGCAATGCAAAAGCATATGCCGGATCTACACAATTGGCCACTGCAAGTACCGGTGTGGCCGTGGCTACATGTGACGCCAGTACCAACGTTCAGGATGTTTGGTTTAAATTTACGCCCACTTCAAATGATTCCATAACAATTGATATAAATAATGGAACAGGTACATTTATTACACAACTGCTGACAGGCACATGCGGCTCATTTACAGAAATGGGCTGCGCTTCAGGAACCTCCAATAATTTTAAAGTTATTGCCAATACCACTTATTACATTCGGGTATATATTGCGGGCGGTTCAAGTTCATTTAAAATTAAAGCATATCAACTCCCCTCAAGTGGTGCATTTAATTTTGAACACACACCGTATTATATAGCTACAGGAAATGCGCTCACCAATTCCAATACAACATTGGCGGATTTTAATTATTCCACGGCACCACAGGATCATCCTTTATTAAATGACGGAATTTATTTTGCGATAACAAATTTAGACGGTCAAAATATATGGATGCGGGTGCGGCATATTGCGAGTGACCCGAATGGCACAGGAATTGGTTTTAATGTGCCTGAGACTCAAAGTTCACCTTTTCGTTCAGGTGGTTTTGGAGGTTGGTGGGGTTTTCTTTATCAATTTGATATTTACAAAGACGAAAATTTAGTTGGCTGCAGGAGTAATACATTAAATTGACTTTATCCCGTAAATATTATAATGGAAAATATAGAAACGCTTAGCCAACCGGAATGGCTGATGTTTGAAAACTTAAACG
>JBAQJB010000438.1:0-1901 GCA_049289155.1 Chitinophagaceae bacterium | reverse complement strand
GGTGGTTTATTTTTTCTAAATTTTGTTTGATATCATTTGAAATAATTTTTGCTTCTTCGATATCTCCTTTATTTAATTCTTCATTCATTTCATCAATCAGTTCATTGCTGACTTCAGAAAAATTATTTACAAAATTCAATGGGTTCTGAATCTCATGTGCAATGCCGGCAGTGAGCTCTCCAAGGCTTGCCATTTTTTCTGACTGGATGAGTTGTGATTGGGTGGACTTTAATTCCTGTAAAGATTTGTTGAGAGCTGCCGTTCTTTCTTCCACCTGTTGCTCCAGTGTTTCATTTTGCAAAGCAAGTATCTGTTGTTTTTCACCGGATAATCTTTCTACTTCAGCTAATTTTTGACGCAATTTTTGACTGGTATTTCCAAAAGAATAACCAATATAAATGGCTAAAGCCACGGGCCCAAGCACATACCCATACGGGTTGTAGTCTTCAATCCCGGGTATTGTTATTAGTTTAAAACCAGTTAGAAAATTCAGTATCCAGAAAATGATATTCAGTGCATAACAAATCTGCAGGATCCGGGCGCCAACTTCCTTATTATATTTTAAAACTTTAGTGGTTACTCTAAAACCATCACTCATTATTATGAATACAAAAACTAAACTTTCAAAACCTGTTTGCACAATAAAATAGAAGGGTAATTGCAGCAAACCAATCACGACAATAGTCCAGAATATTTTTCCTAATTCCTGGTTGAAAATTTTATACGTGCAGTAAAGGAGCAGGCTCAAATAAAGAATTTGAAATAATAGAAGGCTAAAATTATAGAAGGTCGGTTCACCAGTGTAATCTACCAGGCCATAGGATAAAGCAATAGCCAGGAAAAAGCAGCAAAGAGAAAAAAACAGGTTGACTTTTTGTTTTTTAAAAAATAGAAAAAGCGATAAAAAAAGTATACCTAGTAATGTTGCGATGCCCAACCCGATAGCCATCTTAAGATTAAACGCTTTGAATTTCCGGGGCCTGAAATCATCTGTTGCATTATTTAGCTTTGCAATACGTGGATAAAAACCTTTATCAAATTTATTTAAAAAAAGAGGATATTTTACAGGCATATATTTAAAACGCACCGACCATACCTGTACAGAATCGTTTAATAAAGGAAAGTCGTAATTGATATACCCCGGGTTGAAAAATGCTGATGAATCATCATTTGCACTAACGACTCCGATAGAATGAATTAATTTTCCATTTAAGTATATTTGAGAAGCCCCGCTTTGCCAGATTCGCATGACGAGGGGTTGCATAAAACTACTATCGTTGATGATCGTCATCCTAAGCCATACGATACTGCCGTCAGGTATCTGGCCAGTTCCATAAGGCATCGCAGTCAGGTCTGAATGTGGCCAGGAAGCATCATCAAAGGCTGGCTTTGCCCATTCAGGGTTATCGCCTACGTGGTAACGCCAGTTGAGGTATGGATAAACCCAGCCGGTATCTTCAATATTATGGCTTGCTTTCACAGCACTCAACACTTTTGCAGTATCTTTTGATTGTGCCAATATGCTGAATGGAAAAAATAACAGAATCATTAAAATATACCTCATACTTACTTATTGTTAACTGGTAATTGAATGATGAATGTAGTCCATTGCATTTCCTTCGTCTCCACTTTTATTTCACCTCCATGTGCTTTTATAATATCATAAGATAAGCTTAACCCCAGGCCTGTACCTTGTCCTGTCGGTTTGGTAGTAAAAAATGGCTGAAATATTTTATCAACAATATTTTGTGGAATTCCATTGCCGTTATCTGCAACTTTTATTTCAATTGTATTATTTATTTTTTTTGTTGTGATGGAAACTGTTGGCTCGTATCCTTCAACTGCTTGATTTTTCTTTTCATCCACCGCGTAAAAAGCATTCGTTATTAAATTTAATAACA
>JBAQJB010000437.1:0-1508 GCA_049289155.1 Chitinophagaceae bacterium | reverse complement strand
ATATCATTGGCTGCAAAATTAGTCACGATAATATCCGGGCGATACTGTTTCATTTTTTTAAAAGCAAAGAAAAAATCTTTCCACCCTACCGGCCTTTTTCCCGGCCATTTATAGACTACCAGGTTTTCATTGATTTGTAAAATATCCCGGCCTGTTTTTTTTGAACTCAGGAAAATCACTTTATTGTTTTTTGAAAAAGCAAGTGCCAGCGCTTTGGATTGCAGGTTTACAGAATTATCCGACCAGCCATGGGCGATCATGATCGTTTTATTTTGTACCAGGCGTTGGATTTAATTGGTCAATGAATTCAAGTACCTGCGCTACATGCTGTTCCATACTGTATTTGCGAAGAAATTTATTACGTGCGTGCAGAGACATTTCATTTCTCAAACTTTCGTCAACAATTAATTTCTGCATGGCTTCAGCCAGCGCTTCTACGTTTTCTTTTGGTATCAAAAAACCTTCTTTTTCATTTTCAAACATTTCCGGAATGCCGCCAGTATGTGATGCAATTACAGGAACACCAAACGACAAAGCTTCCAGTACCACAGTTGGAAAATTATCTGAACGGCTGGGCAAAATAAAGCAGTAAGCATTTCTTATAAAATTTACAGCGTCCTGGTAATTACCTAAATATCCATGAAATATAATTGCATTTTCCAATCCCTCTTTTTGAATAAATGTTTTTAAATACGCTTCCTCTTCCTTGCCCTTCCCTGCTATTTCCAGTACAACATTTTTATTCGATTTGTAAACGATTGCAAAAGCATCCAATAAAATATCAATGCCTTTGCTTTTTGCCAACCTGCCGGAATACCTTATGGATTTGATTTCATTTTCATACAAAACAGGTAAACCATACTGCTGAATGCCATTATATATTTTGTATAATTTTACAGGGTTAATCTCAAAATTATTTATAGCGTCATTCTTTGCGTATTCATTTAAACAAATAATGTGTGTTGCCAGTTTGTATGCAAACTTTCTATGGAAAATTGCTTTTTTCGCAACTCTATCATTTTGGCTATCAATATAATATTGTTCGGATAATGTATGTAACCAGGCAACCCGGTAAGGTACGCGCAACAACCAGGAAACAGCCATACATAAATTTGTTGCACTAAAATGTACAATAATAACTTCAGGCTTTTCTTTCCATATTTGTTTAAGAAGGAATATAAAATCTTTAAATTTCTTTGGTGAACGGGAAGGCCATTCTAAGACTTTTAAGTGATCATTTATTTTTATTTCATGCTTCCCGATTCTTGGCTGTGATAAAAAAGTAATATCAAATTTTTCTGATAACTTTTCTGCAAGGGACATAGTTTGAACATTCACACCAACTTTTAGCCAACCATGAGAGATAAATATTTTTTTAATCTCACTCATTAATCAATTTTAAATAAGCCCCTTCATACACCTGGTCAAACCGCACAAGTGTAAATGCTTCTTCCACTCGTTCCCTGGCCATTGTTCCAAGCTGTTTTCTTTTTTGCGCATCATAACAG
>JBAQJB010000436.1:0-5723 GCA_049289155.1 Chitinophagaceae bacterium | reverse complement strand
CGCAATTGTTCTTTTTGAGAAAGAAATTTTTTCTTTAATATTTTTTATAGTGCTTATATAAAAAGGCTGCATTGAATTTTTTTCTGCTTCACTCATTTCCAGTTTGCTGTATTTTATTTGCTGGTACAAATCACTGAACGAAGTAATGTTCGTATCAAATTGCCCGTCTAATAAAACCGCATATTCGTGCGGGCTTTTTTCCGCTCTTTTAAATCCCAATTGATGGAAATAAAAAGACAATGACCGGTTGATAAGAAAAGCTTTCCTGTTTCCCGCTACTGCAGACCTGGCCTGTGTATCAAAGACGATCCAGGTTAGCAAGGGAAAAAATAATAACAAGATAATGAATGCCAGAATTATGATTCCAAGAATTTTTGCCAATTGAATCCAATCAAAAAATTTAGCTTTATCGGCCGTTTTAGCGGCAGTTTCTTTTTGCGTTGTATCATCCATGATCTTGATCTCATCAACCGGCACAGGTTGTGATATTTTTTTAAATATAGAAGCCACACTATCCGTACTTTCAACTTTTATATTTTTCAAAACCTCCGCATAAGAAGCCGCTGTGATATGCATGTTTTTGGTTAGTGATTGTATCGTTACAATACCCGTATCACGACTGATGGAAGCGAGTGAAATATCAAGTGAAATATCCACCGCTGTAGTGGTTATATAATTTTGATCATGAAACAATAATTTCTTAACTGATAGTACAATTCGTTTATGTAATGTGTCTAAATTTTCAATAGTTCCATCCGCTACAAATAAGGGCTGTTGCAGGTTTAGAGGAGGTGTGCCATCCGGCTGCGGCGACTGTTCTGTATTCACGTCCGGTATCGTTGTATCAAAATCCATCCAGCCATACCCAGGGAAAAAAACCTGAACCCAGGCATGTGCCTGGTCTTCGTAAAACCAATACCAACCCGGGTTTTTATTGCTCCTGTTCACCGTTAAAAACCCGGAAGACACACGCGAAGGAATACCAAGTGCACGCAACATAAATAATGTAGCGCCGGCATAATATGCGCAATACCCTTTTCGATTTTGAAATAAAAAATAATTAAGCTTTGATGCACTCGGCAATCCCGGAATACCCGGGTTATCTGAGTAAGCAAACAATGGCTGGCCAAAAGCATCTTTACTTAAAAAATAATCCCGGATCGCGATCATTTTATCCATGGGTGTTTTCGCTTTCGCAGTGATTTGTTGCGCAAGTATACGGATACTGTCATAGTCATTATCACCAGGCATATACGTGTAGTAATCGAGAAACTTTTTATCCACCCCTTTATAATTTGTTACAGTTCTTAATTGTTTAAAACGTTCTTCCTGGAAATCTTCGAGCGCCTGGTTTCCGGCGGGATTATAAATAAAGTATGCACTGTTTAAATCACTCACCCACATTTTCGCACGGTATGCACTTTTATACTGCTCTTTATATTCCGGTGGCACGGAAATCGGCTGGCAAAAAAATGCAGTAGCAGGAGCGAGGTATGCATCCGGTGAAAGCAATACTTTATATATTTCCGCATTCACTACGCGCCTGTCAAGACGTGCCTGGGAATTAGCCACAACAGCAGAATCCGTTTTAGCAAAATACAAAGGAATTTTAGAAGGATCAGGTTTGAAGAGATCATTGTCCGGCATATTTGGATCAATTTCAAAAGCCTGAATGGCAGTATCAAATTTCGTATAATAATCACTTGTAAAATACAAAGGGTTGGGTGTGATACTGTCCGGAAAAAAGTTATCAAGCCTTGCCACGAAAACGAGCCTTTTGTTTTTATTCAATGAGCCGCTTAAAGACATGCTGTTATTATTACTCACAGAGCCGTCTTTATTTTCATGCGTCATACTTTGCTGCTGGTTTTGTCCGCCGCCCTTGCCCTCATTGGATTTGCTGCCGCCCCATTCTTTTTCAATGGCTTTGAATTCTGGTTGGAAAATTGAAAAGACGGCAAATAATAATAGCAACAATAAACTCAGAAAGCCCACCATTCTTGCAGAGAAATACCATTTCAAACTTGTACTATTTTCATCCGTATTACGGATCAGTGCGGCTGTATAAATAATGTAAAATGTATATAAAAGTACCGGTGCAAAAGAAGCAATGATGGTACTTGCTTTGATGTCACTTGTTTTTCCCACTAAAATTACCTGGCAGGCACACATCAGTAATGGCCATACAATAGAATATATAGCAGAGCGTGATAATCCATATCCTGTGATCCAGGCAGCTATGAATAATATTGAAAAAATTAAAAAATGGACAGAAGCAAAAAAAGCGTCAAACTCGCCTATAGCCACAGTTTTAATGATAGTGTAAACAATGCCCAATAAAAAAGCCAATAAAATAGTTGTCGTGAAAAACCGGAATTTATATGCATAAAAAATAAATGCTGCGAATAAACCCAATGAAAAATACAGGGTTTGCCATATAAAATTATTTTCCAGGATAGAATAAAAATTATTGCCTGTATAAATAAACCATCCCACCAAAACCACAGTTGGTACACCTAAGAACAGCATTTGTGCGATCACTTTATGGGCCGTATGGATGCGTGCTATCTTCAACGTTTAAATAATGATAGTTGTAGAATTTTCATTAAAAAGAGATACCAGTTTTTTTTCATTTTCCAAAATTGCAAAACGTGCTGCAGATAATTGCCATCCTGCCCTGTATTTTTCAGCATCATTTTTTTCCTGCTGTATAAAAAGCCAGCTCACAAAATGTAGAATGCCTGCTTTTTGAATTGCATTGCTGAGCCTGATCAGGATAAAAAGTGTTGATTCATTTCTTTGGTACATCAATTCCCGTATTTCATCCACCGGGCATAAAGATGAAACAATAATAGCTGCTGCATTTTTTAACTGGATAAAAGCTTGCGGCGTTTGTTCATTTTGCCAGGCATGCCCGGCTATTTTTTCCCGGGTATCTTCAGTTGTATTTTCCTGCCCGGGCTGATCATTCAAATCAGGAATAAAATTCATTTGAAACCCTTTCTGCTGAATGTCCCGGCAGATATTCCAGAGAAATGTTTTATAATAATTTAAAAAAAGAATTTGAACAGCCGGTATATTTTCCGTTCCGAAACCACTATAAAAAGAGGCGTATACATATACCTGCGAAGCATAGGTATCAAGGGTTTCAGGAATACGCACGACCAGTTCCCTGCTTCTTGCATATACAGGCCAGGCAATTCTTCTCACATCATCCTGCCCTTCGAAATGTTTATAATTTAAATACTCACCTTCCATTTTCCGGATCTCATCCACGCGCTGATTTTCCTCATCGGTTTTCCTGGGTGTTATCTTTATTGCTGGAATTTCGCGGGCAGGTGGCGGGTTATAAAAATTATCATTGACCTGTAATGGCACAGCTATAGAAAAAAACTGGAAAAGGTCTTCAAAATAAATCCATGCTTTTTGTACCTGGTATGTTTTGATCTCGGGTAAATCCCAAAAAAAAGAGGCTGTATATTTTTTTGAAAAAAAACTAAAAGCATTTTTTTCTACAGGCTGAAATTTTATGGAATACATTTTTTCGTTGTACCGTATACGAAATTTTAAAAATCCAAATACTGGTTTTAATAAAGGCTGAATTTCTATTTGTATAAATGGCCTGTACACCAACTGTTCATTGGTGGAAGACATTGTAAAAAGTGTTCTGAATTTCCCGCGTTTTTTTACAACTAATAAATATAAAAATGAAATAAGAACGGTCAGCAAACAAAAGATAAGTAAAATAATTACGCAAAATAAAATAATTGTAAGCAGTAAGGAAATAATTTCTGAGAACGAATTTCCCGGCATTGCTGCTGCCGCACTGATATATTTCCACAACAGGAAAGTACCTGCTGCAAATAAAATAAAGTAAAAGGTAAACGGGATATAAAAAACAAATGGTTTTGATTTCCCGGATAATGCATGCAATGAAAAAGCCATAATGGAAAGTTACTGTAAAGAAAGAAAAATAAAGCTTTAAAAATATAACTGAACGCAGGTATTTTTTGTATTATTAACTTTACTTACTTTGTACATCTTGAAAAATACCATTACCTATACAAATTGTCCTGTTTGCAATAGTAGTGCTATTACTCATTTTGCTACTATCAAAGATTATAATGTAAGTAAGGAGGATTTTGAAATTTTTGAATGCAAAATGTGCACCCTTCGCTTTACACAAGGCGCACCTGCTGCTGAAGCCATGGCACCATATTATCAATCGGATGATTATATTTCCCATACAGATTCTAAAAAAGGTTTCATCAACCTTGCTTACCATTGGGTGCGCAGCCATACCATCAAGTCAAAAAGAAAATTAATAGAAACACTTACCCGGAAAAGTTCGGGTACACTCCTTGACATTGGCGCGGGAACGGGCACTTTTGTTTCAGAAATGCAAACCGCGGGCTGGCAGGTATTGGGCATGGAACCTGATGATACAGCAAGAGCCAATGCCCTGGAAAAATATGCGATCATCCTTCAGCACCCCACATTTTTATTTGAACTCGAAGACAAGCGCTTTGACGTGATCACACTTTGGCATGTACTGGAGCATATTCACCGGTTGCAGGATTATATCCAGGTCTTCCACCGTACGTTAAAAGATGATGGGGTACTGGTAATTGCAGTTCCCAATTACACGAGTAATGATGCGCGCCATTATAAAACACATTGGGCTGCTTATGATGTGCCCCGTCACCTCTATCATTTTTCTCCCAAGAGTATGCAGAAACTCATGTACATGAATGGGTTTGAGGTTATTTCAGTTAAACCAATGTGGTACGACAGTTTTTATGTAAGCCTGTTGAGTGAAAAATATGAACAGGGCAAAAACGCTTATTTTTCCGGTTTTTTCCAGGGATTTATTTCCAATATGCAAACATTAAAAAATATTCAAAACTGTAGTTCGGTTATATATATCATTAAAAAGAGAAAGGCTTAGTTTATTTTTATTTCAAATAAGGCCGGCCAGAATTTCCCCGTAATTAGTAAAACATTTTTTGCACTGTCATAAGCAATCCCATTCAGCACGCCGCCCTGTGCATCAAGGTAAGAAGCATTATAAGAAATACCGTTTTTATCCATGATCCCTTTGAGGTCTATTTTCCCAACAACCTTCCCTGTTACAATGTCAATTTTGATAATGTCATTTGTTTCATAAACATTGGAATATATAAAGCCGTTAATATATTCCAGTTCATTCAGATTGCCCACCGGGCCATAATTATCCGTAACACCCACAATTTTTTTCACCTTAAAACTAACCGGGTCTACAAAATATAAATTACTGCTGCCGGTACTCACAATAAGTTCACTGTCATTGTGCGTAATACCCCAACCCTGGAATGGCCAGTCGAAATCGCGGATCTTTTGAAAAGTGGTGGCGTCATATTCATGTACGCGGTTATTCTGCCAGGTAAGCTGGTAAATTTTATTATTAAAAATAGTAATGCCTTCACCGAATTCTTCTTTTGGGAGATCAATTTCCTTATCTGGTTTGCCGTTATCAAGATTAATAATGCGTAGTTTACTTTTACCGGGAAGTCCCGTGCCTTCATAGAGCTTTCCATTTTGCCAGATCAGTCCCTGGGTATAAGATGCCGTGTCGTGCGGGTAAATTTTCAATACCTGGTAGGCGATAGATGGGGGAGGAGGATTGTTATTATCTACGATAGGTGGCGGATTATTATTTTCCTTATTATTACATGCCAGGAAGG
>JBAQJB010000435.1:0-1915 GCA_049289155.1 Chitinophagaceae bacterium | reverse complement strand
CTCATTTTATTGATATTCTTTATTGGCTGTTAGGTGATATAGAAAATATTCGATCGAGCTTCAAATCCTTTAACCATGAAGGTTTGACAGAATTTGAAGACAGTGGTATTGTACAATTCGACCTGGCTGGTGGCGGAATGGGTTGCATGAATTTTACCACAGCCACCTGGGATAAAAATATGGAAAGCAGTATCACCGTTATTGGGGAAAATGGTAGTTTTAAAATTGGCGGTCAGTATATGGATAAACTGGAATATTGCCATATTAAAAATTATACAATGCCGGAATTACCGCCAACAAACCCGGCGAATAATTATGGAAATTATACAGGCTCCGCTGCCAATCATGGTTTTATTATAGAAAATGTGATTGATGTTTTACATGACCGGAATACCATTACCACAAATGCGCTGGAAGGTTTGAAAGTGGTAGAGATCATCGAAAGAATGTACCATTCGGGTAAAAGATAAATGGACGATCCACTACTGATTTATTTTTGAAGCAGCATAAATTTTTTCTATCATTTCAATGGTCTTCATACTCTCAAATGCATTGGTAGTAACGTTTTCAGATTGCAGCAATGCGGCACAAACGCGCTCATATACTTTATCATGGTTGCTCATGGAACCTGTATAATTTCCGTATTCATTAGGTGGATTTCCAGCAGGCAGGTTCGTTATTTTTTCTCCTGAAATTTGCTGGTATTCGAGTTCATTTAAATATTGGCCACCGATTTTCACTGTTCCATTTTCACCGAATAATGTAAGTGATCCTTCCATATTTTTTTCAAAACTATTAATCGTAAAATGCATGGTGCCAATAGCCCCGGATATGAATGCGGCAATGGCTACACAAGTATCTTCAAATTCAATATCATCCTTATGGATAAAATTATCACTGAAAGATCTGACCACTTTTATTTCTCCCATGAACCAATATACAAGGTCAATAAAATGGCTGAACTGTGTATATAAAATTCCGCCATCCATTTCCTTAGAACCTTTCCAGGAATCAAGATAATAACCGGCGCCGCGGTTCCAGAAACAATTGAGTTGCATGCCGGAAATTTTTCCCAGTGCATTTTTTTCCAACAATTCTTTTACAGCCAATACAGGCGGGTTGTAGCGGTTTTGTTTTACGATAAACAGCATTCTTTTATGCGTATCTGCCGCAGCCATCATTGCCTGGCAATCATCCACAGAAAGCGCCATGGGCTTTTCGCATAAAACATGCAGGTTGTTTTCCAGGCATAAGATACTATGTTCGGCGTGCAGTCCATTGGGCGTGCAAATAGCAACAAGGTCAATCTCTTTTTCCGATTTCAGTAAGTCCTCAATTGTATTGTAACTCTTCGCATTATATGCTATTTCAAATTCTTCTGCTTTGGATGGAACAATATCACAAACTGCCTGGACTATGCCATAGGACTGCATTACAGCCGCATGCCTGTGTGCGATACGGCCACAGCCAACGATTGCGAATCTCAATTTTTTATTTTCTTTCAGTTGCATATTGCCCAGCAAAGTAAAGCAATGTAAATTTTAATTAAAAAATTCCTGCCACTCAATTCAAAGAAGTTTTTTATCTTTTTTTGATTTGGAAAAGGATACCCTTATTTTTGCCCTCTTTCAATATTGCAGGAAGGTCACAATGTAGGGGCTTTCAATAGGGGAATTAGCTCAGTTGGTAGAGCGCTTGCATGGCATGCAATAGGTCACCGGTTCGAATCCGGTATTCTCCACTTTTCTATCTCACAATTTTTTCAATTGGATAGGGCGACTTTATATATCCAAAAATATCACCCCTCCGGGGTTTTAAAATAATTCCGTATATTCATTCTATAATCATTTCACCCCTCCGGGGTTTCAAAATAATTCCGCTTATTCATTCTATAATCATTTCACCCCTTCGGGGT
>JBAQJB010000434.1:0-5757 GCA_049289155.1 Chitinophagaceae bacterium | reverse complement strand
ATCTAAAGCAGCCTGGTAATTATTGTCAATAAACATTTTCGCCTGCACAATACGCCTGTACAGGTAATGCTTCGGATAAGAAATTTTTTCAATCATTTTTGACATACAATCGCTGCTTGATTTTTTTTTACCATATATTTTTTATAAAAAAATCCGCTAAGGAAAAATCTAACGCCGGGTGTTTGTGATTTCTTTATTACTAAGTATAAAATTAATGACATTTTCCAATAAAAAAAAACGAGTTAATTAATATTCTGAGGTGGCGGGTGACTGCCCTGAATAAATAAACCACATAGGCACATAGCTACATAGGGTTTCACATAGGTTCATTGATTGGCCTGATAATATAGATTAATGTCCAAGGTTTTTGGCCTTAGGTAATTTGACGCCATAAACTTTAAAGATATTAACACAATGAAAATTTATAAGAATCCCTTTAGGCTTCTGCAACATGTATCTATGTGCCTATGATTCTGCCTGGTTCAAAAAACATTTCTCATAAATATTCATAATTCTGCACAAAAAAGTTGTTACATACTTAGTATCTCAATTTATTAATTGCCAAAAAACCGGCTCGCAAAAAAATTTGAGCCGGTTAATTAAAAAAACAAACGAGTTATAAATCTTTTTTTCGAAACATTTTAAGGGAAAGATAAACAGGCAAAATGATCCACGCTGAAAGGCCAATAAATGAAATAATAATTCCCATTGTACTTCCAAAAAAATCACGGTATACCGCACCGGTATAGCCCATCAATGCCGAAATATCCATTTGCAATAATATTTGAATACGGCCCAGGTCGATAGGGTTGAGAAAACTAAAAACTACCATAACATTCTCCAGCGGGTAATCCTGGAACTGGAATAATAAAAACAATACGAGGGCATCAAATATCAGGGAAAAATACAGCCATAATAAAATGGAAATTCCAATGCCCTTTGCTTTATCTCGTGCTAAAACGCCCGCCAGCAAAGCGATTCCAACGAAGACAACCGTCAAGAATAAACCGGTCAGGATCATCATGATGCCCGTACTATCTGCATGATATAATAAAATAGGAATGCCTGCGCCCACAAAAAAAGCAACGCAAAGTGAAATGGCCAAACCGGAAAACAAACTCAGCCAGATCGTCTTTCTTTTCAATGGCTGGCTTACGAGCAGTTCAATGAATTCTGAACTGTTATACACATAAATGGTTGAAAAAATAATACAGATCAGTGGCACGAGTATGAGGATAATATTTAGCAAACTCAGCAAGCCTTTGGCTGCATTATTTTCCAGGTTGAAAATGCTGAGTGAAATGATCAATAATAATACGGTATAGACAAGTACAATTTTGTTTTGTACAATATCCACGATCACATACTTTAATATTTTTTTCATGCCGGGAATTTTATTCTGTACTAGCTACGGAAGGTTTTCTGATGAAAGCCGCAATGGCTTTAGATAATTTTTGTTCACCCGTTTCTTCTTTCAAGGCGGTTAATTTTTTATGAAATAAAACGCGTCCATCCTGCATATAAAACACTTCTGTAACAAGGTCATCCAGTTCGCTCAAAACATGCGAGGTGATTAACACCAATTTGCCTTTCTCTTTTTCATCTATGATCTTTTGTTTCAGTTTTTCTGAAGACAAAGGATCGAGGCCGGCAGTAGGTTCATCCAGCACAAGCACATCCGGCGAAAATAGGAAAGCGAGGCTGGCACTGACTTTCTGCGTGGTGCCACCGGAAAGGCCACGCATTTTTTTCTGCATGATATCATTCAGGCCAAAACTTTGCACCAGTTCCTCATCAAAAACAGGATGTTGATCTTTCCTGATATCCTTCATCATATTCATTACATGTGCGATGGTCATATTGTCGGGATACCTGCCGATCTGAGGCATGTAGCCGATCTTATCCCTGTAAGCCCATTCCCGTTGAATGTTTTTTTGATTAAAAAAAATATCCCCGCTATCCGGCACTACCATTCCTAAAATAGATTTTATCAGCGTGGTTTTCCCACTACCATTCGGGCCGAGTAATGCAATACATTCACCTTTTGAAAAAGTAACGGATACATTATCCAGTGCTTTTAATTTTCCAAATTTCTTGGTTATATTTTTTGTTTCAATCATAAGGGCAACGGCTTCATATAAGGTACATCATCTCTCAGGTTTTCGGGTGTTAACCCTGGTAACACTTTTTCACTTTTATCAAGCAATGATACGATCAAACTCCTGAAAAGCATGAGTGCAGCGGCATTGCTTTCAATGATCATGGAATACATACTCACCGGGTGGTAAGGCACATCACCCACTCCATCCCTGTTGATATCATAGCCTTCATATTTATCCCAGTAATTTCCATTAAATGTATTCAGCACCAGTGAACCATTGGTGCCAATATCAAAAGTATTCCCAATAAAATTATTTTTTGTAAAATCATTATTGTCACAGCTCGCCTGGATCTTTACCGCCCAGCCATTATTTAAAAAAACATTTTTATATAAATTATTCCTGCTGCAACCTTCCATATGCAGTGCCGTTGTATTTTTTGTAAAATGATTCCCGCTAATGTCACTGTCGGTTATATCTTTTAGTAAAATACCATACGCTGCACCGCCCCAGTTATCCAGGAAAAAATTATTGTACATATGAATATGGTGGGTGTACATGACTGCAACACCGGACTCATTCCCCTGGAAAATATTACTGATATATGTATCATGGTGTGAGAACATAAAATGAATTCCATACCGGACATTGTGCTGGCTGGTATTTCTCCAGATCAGTGAATTGGTTACAAACTCAAAATATAAACCATCCCGGTGGCCGGTGATCGTATTTCCGATGATCAATAAACTGTCTGAACGCCAGGCATGGATGCCATTCCCACTTTGCACTTCATTTTTACCATATGCAGTAATGCGATTATTTTTAATAGTACAATTTGTTGCATGTTGCGCATAAACCCCAAAATTTGTATCGTCCAGGATATTGTTCAAAACAAATACCTCATTACAATTTTCAAGCATGATACCCGCGATATCAGTGGTTTCTGAGCGGCCGGCATGCTGCACTTTAAATCCTTCAATCACCACATTATTTGCACGGATTGTAAAAACGCCATATTTATTTTCTCCATCAACTACCGGATAACTGATGCCTTTCAGGTAAATGGATTTAGTAATAATTAAGTCATGTTCTTTATAAAGGCCGGGGTAGACAAACACGGTATCTCCATTCACTGCCATTTGAAGTGCCTGGCTTATAGCGTGTAGCGGCTTATTCTTTCCCACTTCCAGTACGCGGCCATTTGCAGCAACATGGAAAAAAAGAATACAAGCAAGAAAATAAAAATTGAACTTTTTAATCATTATTGAATCGTTGCCAAAGCATCCCAGGTAATCATCTTACCATTAAATTGTTGCAAATCTTTTTGAAGTGCAGCAGTGTTTATATAAGCCGCCGCATGACCACCCATCGGTGTTTTTAAATCTTTGCTGTACAAAATAAAGGCTTTTTGGGCAGGAATAAAATTATGTGGTTCTTCAAAATTGACAAGATAAATTTCTTTCACATCTGTGGCCGGAATTTGGTTTTCCTTTTGGAAAGCCAGGGCACAATGTGTATCATCGAATTTAAATATTTTTCCTTTTTTACTGATTATTTCGGCACCAAATCGATTATCCGAAATTGTCATCTTGCAATAACTGCAGGCATCTTCGCCCATTTTAAATGGCTGTGGCTGTGAGTTACAGGACGTGAAGAGAAAAAGTATAGCGATTGTTGACATGACTAAGGTTCCCGGCACTTTCGGTTTTTTTCTTTCAAAATAGGCGAAAAATAAAACGATTAATAGAAGTAAACCCACGCCAATAAAAATAAATCCCCCTATATCCGGTATTGAATATGCCGCAAAATTCAATAATTGTTTATAACCGATCAGTGGCGGCTGGTAGGCCATACCGGGAACAATGATGGCTGCATCCGGATTCAAGTTATGGCCATAATCATATTCCCATCTCCAAAAATCTACCATGGCTATAATACCAAAAGAAACAAATAAAATAAAAAGAAGTAACAGCCACTTACGCTTATTTAAAAACACGACAAGCACACAAAATGCTGCAAAAAATATGATGATATATGGAAGGATCGTAAACTCAAAAAAATCTTCTGTATGTAAAGTTTTCATACCAATATAATGGTTTAAACCATTGATGATGTCCACGTTTCCACCAATTTCATTGGGATATAATTTTAATACCAGGCCTTCAGGATATTGAGGTGCATTTAATTCTATTTGCCAGAGCGGAACGAATAAAACTGCAATTAATAAAATGCCACAAAGAAAAATCATGATCCTGGAGAAAATAGTTAAATGAATATGTGTATGTCGCATTTTATTTTTTTAATATTAGGGTATAAGGATATTGGATTTTAAAAATAAACTTCCAGAGGCCGGGTAATTTTAAAATCTTTGAACATGTTTTATAAGCACTATTTAGTTGGTGGCAGCAACACGCCGTCAATCACATAGATGATCCCGTTTGATGCAGGAATAGAAGTGATCACAGTGGCTGAATTATTCAGCATTGTTTTGCCATCTTTTATACTTACAGTTACATTATCACCATTCACCATTCCCAGTATACGTCCGTCTGTCAAAGTTTCTGGCTGAATTGCAGACATGAATACATGGTATTGCAAAATATTTTGCAGGTCTGCTTTTTTATCATCTTTCATCAGTCCATCAACTGTGCCTTTTGGTAATTTATCAAAAGCTTCATTCGTTGGTGCAAATACAGTAAACGGGCCTGCATTTGAGAGTGATGTTACGAGGTCCGCCTGCTTCAAGGCAGCAACAAGTGTTGTATGATCTTTTGAACCCATGGCTACTTTTACCACATCTTTTTGTGATACATCATCCTGAACATTTTCCTGGCCACCTGTCGGCTGTGCGGATGCATCAGTCGTTGAAGAATCAGATGTAGTATCTGCTGCCTGGTTACAGGAAAACAGCAAAGGGAAAATGAGAATGGCTAAAAACCTTTTTATGTATTTCATAATAATAATTTTAAACAGTTTTAGTGTAAAGAGACAGGCCGAAGCCTGTCTCTTATATTTTTATTTTGTACTTTTTGTAAGTGTGGAATCTGATGTATCAGCGTTTTTCCCCATACTGAATGATATAGGCACATTAGAGCCGCGTGGAGAAACTCTTAAGTATCCCTGCATTTCCTGGTGTAAAGCACTGCAAAAATCAGTACAATAAAATGGATACATAGAGGATTCTGTTGGTATCCATTTCAGCGTTTGAGTTTCACCTGGCAAGACTAACAATTCAGCAGTGTTCGCTCCTTTTATGGCAAAGCCATGTGGTACATCCCAATCCTGTTCAAGGTTCGTAAGATGGAAGTAAACTTCGTCGCCTACTTTAACGCCTTCAATATTATCAGGATTCAGGTGAGAACGGATCATGGTCATATATACATCCACCCGGTTACCGGTACGAACCACTTTTGCATTTTTTTCTCCAAGGGTAACATATGGATTTTGATTTTTACTGATATCGAATATTTTCAAAGAGTTTTTAGAAATCATTTCTGCCGGAATTGCCTGTGCATAGTGAGGTTCACCTATACTTGGATAGTCAGCCAGCAGTTTCATTTTATCACCACTTATATCAAATAATTGCGCGCTTTGAGAAAGCTCAGGACCTGTGGGCAAATACCTGTCTTTGGTGATTTTATTATAAGCGACCAAATAT
>JBAQJB010000433.1:0-4897 GCA_049289155.1 Chitinophagaceae bacterium | reverse complement strand
TTTATGGCCTTCGTACTGCTTAGCCAGCTTGCTTTTTTCATAGGGCAATATTGCTGGTAAACCGGTTCATCACTGAGTTTAACCGCTTTTGCGAGTGTAAACATATTATCGGAAAAAGCAGAAAATGCTTCGCGTTGTTTTTTCAAATCTTTTGTGCCGGCAATTGTTGCGGCATCTTTCAACAAAGCATCTTTATTGGATTTTTGAGCCATTTCCATACCGGAACTATTAAGGGCTTTTACAAATTGTTCAGCGCTTAGGGAAGCAGTATTCGCATCGCCACTCACTAAAGCATCTTTGATATTGTAATAAGAAGTAAGTAAATCAGCAGGCTGATCTTTTGAAGTTTGCTGCGCAAAAATTTGTTGCGCTGAAGCGGTTGCAAAAATAGCAACCATAAAAATTATTTTTTTCATTGTAATTTGATTTATTGTTTATATAAAAGTTAATCGCATAGAAATATATCTCTATGCCTGGAACAAATAGAAAAACGTTCAATCAAATTTGAAAACTCTGAATATAAATGCGGATATCCGCAATTGGCGGATGGTGGCTTCTTACAAAATATTTGGTATGTGTAGATGCAATAGAAGAATATAAGCCCGGATTAAAAATATTATGTTGAGGCGTGAAAACAAATACAGGAAAATTCACCAATTTATCTGTATTCGGAAGTAACTTATCAGACTGTGTGATTTGTACTACTTTGTCGTGGCAGCAATTATCATTATCTCCTGGTGTTTTAGTAGCATCATTTTCATGCTGATGATCCTTGTCCGCAGCATGTGTATGATGCGTACTATTTATAAAAGCATTTTCTTCATGGTGATGCGCATTGAAACCCATATTAATGCCTGCAGCACAGCCGAATCCAATTACCGAATTCAGTGAAAACACGATCAGCAAAAAAAATGCTTTTAATTGTATGAATATTTTTCTTTTCATTCGCTGAATTGTAAAACTACATTTTTTTAGTTAAGGAAAAACCTAAAATATTTCCTGTCATTTAACAAAAGTAAAGCCTGCCTGATTGACCAGAAAAAATATGTATTAATTTGGCCAAATTTACCGGCATTACAAAATTTTTCCTACTGATTAATTCAAGCTTTCAGCCTTGTATCCCAGTTTTGCCAGGACATCAATCACATTACTTACATTTCCTTCATCAGCAGACACGGTCAGTATTTTTTGAGGATTTCCTGTATCCACATTCCAGTTTCCTTCCCCAAAATTTTCATTTAATGCGGGCGTTACTTTGCTGATACATGAACCGCACATGATATTCGTTTTAAATTGTTCTTCTTTCATTTCTTAGTATTTTTTGATCGTATAAAATTACATGGAGTTATACTTTTACAGGTATAGAATTTAGTGTATATTGTATAACCTGTTGGGATGGCTAATTAGTATTTGGTTGTGCTGAGTGAAAGAATTTGCTGAAATAATGGTTGAAAAATAACCCTGAAAGGGTGTAATGATTATAGTAGAAAACAAAAACAGGACAATAGAACAAACCCTGAAAGGGTGGCATATCTATCCACTTAGTTGTAAAAATTATATGAATGAGAATATGAAAATTTTTACGGAAAATAAAGAATTTAAACAAAATAATAATACCACCCCTACGGGGTTTAGGAAGCACAATTTATTTCTATTCTATAATAATTTCAACCCTTCGGGTTTTCCTCATATATCAAAATGATAATAAGCTGTTGGATTTTACTTTTCATCAGTTCATACAAAAAAATCACTTTCATGCTTTTTCCATAAATTTGAAATAATAACATTACTGCATGTTCACGAAAGAAGAAGCTTACAATCAAATTTCCTCGCTGGTACAAAGATTCGATGATCAATTACACTCCTATAAAAAAAGTGATTATAACGAAACACAAACAAGGCTCGATTTTATCAATCCTTTCTTTAAAGCCCTGGGCTGGGATGTAGATAATTCGCTGGGAAATGCCGAAGCATACCGCGAAGTGATCCATGAAGATAAACTGAAGATTGGCGGCGCTACCAAAGCGCCCGATTATTCTTTCCGATTGCCCGGTGGTAAACGCTTATTTTTTGTAGAAGCAAAAAAACCAAGTGTGTTGGTAAAAGAAGATGTGGCGCCCGCTTACCAGGTTCGGCGCTATGGTTGGAACGCTAAATTACCCATAAGCCTGATAACAGATTTTGAAGAATTTGCGGTGTATGATTGTACCAAAAAACCTACCCCTGCTGATAAGGCAAGCAAGGCGCGGGTAAAATACCTTACCTATAAACAATACCTGGATGAATTTGATTTTATCTGGAACACCTTTTCAAAATCAAGTGTTTTAAAAGGAAGCTTTGACAAGTTTGCAGCCAGTGACACCAACAAAAAAGGAACTACAACTGTTGATAAAGAATTTCTTGCCTCTCTTGATGAATGGAGAATTATGCTGGCGCAAAATATTGCATTGCGTAACCAGGCGTTGAATGAAGATGAATTGAATTTTGTAGTGCAACAAACACTTGACCGCATTATATTTTTGCGCATTGCCGAAGACCGGAGCGTAGAGCCTTATGGGGAATTGCAAAAGATAACAACCGCAGGTAAAGAAGAAGGTTCTTATTTTCAAAACTTATTTCAACTCTTTAAAGAAGCCGACAGCAAATACAACAGCGGCCTTTTTGATTTTAAAAAAGATACGCTCAGTAAAAATGTATCCATAGATAATAAAGTAATTAAAACGATTGTAACGCAGTTGTATTATCCTGAATGTCCTTATGAATTTAGTGTGTTGGGTGTGGAAATATTGGGCAGTGCTTATGAACAATTTTTGGGCAAACAAATAAAACTAAGCCCCGGCCATAAAGCCGTGATTGAAGAAAAACCGGAAGTAAGAAAAGCCGGTGGCGTTTATTATACACCTCAATATATTGTAGATTATATCGTAGAAAATACAGTTGGCAAAAAGATATTGGAACTGAAGCCTGGCGGAAGTTTGCCAGAGGCTGTCGCTAAACTAAAAATTGTAGATCCGGCTTGCGGAAGCGGCAGTTTTTTAATTGGCGCGTATGCTTATTTACTCAACTGGCACTTGGAATATTATAAACCGCAGTTTATTGAATTATCTGAGAAAGCCGCCGATAACAACTCATTGCGGAAAGCTCGGGAAGATGCGATTAAGCAAAGAAATAAATTACCACTTACGCCCGACGGCAACTTAACCACGCATATAAAAAAACAAATACTGCTCAACAATATTTACGGCGTTGATATAGACACGCAGGCTGTAGAAGTAACCAAGCTAAGCCTTTTATTAAAATGCATGGAAGGTGAAACCGGCAGCAGCATTAATGCCGTGATGCGCTTTGGCGAAAGGGTGTTGCCCACGCTGGATGATAATATTAAAAGCGGGAACAGTTTGATTGATTTAGATTTTTATGATGGTGAAATAGACTTTGAACCGGGTATAGAAAAAAAAGTAAAACCTTTTAGTTGGGAAAATGCATTTCCGAAAATTTTTAAAGAAGGAGGATTTGATTGTGTGATTGGAAATCCGCCGTATGTTTTAGGAAGGGAGACCTTTGATGATTCAGTTAAAAATTATATTTCTACTCATTATCAATCTTACGGTGGCAAATTTGATCTATATATTTTCTTCTGTGAAAAAGCAATGAAAGTTTTGAATAATAATGGAAGATTTAGTTTCATAATTCCTAACACAATTCTTACTAATGAAAATGCAGTAAAGATTAGAGAGTTGATTTTGCAAAATTATTCGCTTGAAACTATTCGCATATTTAATCACAAAGTATTTCAAAATGCACAAGTTGAAACAGTAATTATTGTCATTGAGAATAAAATATGTAAAAAAGAAGATTTAATAAAAATTGATAATAAAGGAATAAATTATATTCTGATAGAGAAATTCTTAAATGACAAAAATTTCAAGTTCAATATAGAATCAAATGAGATTTCAGATAACTTAATTGAAAAGATACAAGTAAATTCTCATTTACTTGGAGATTTAACTGATATATGCATTGGTATACAATTGGGAGGAAGCCAAGGGAATAAGAGTAAAGGAGATTTTCTAAGTAATGAAATGATTGACGAAACTTGGAAAAAGGTTTTGGATGGGAAGGACATAAATATCTATGAAATAAAGGCAAAAAATGTTTTCGTCAATTATGGAAATTGGTTACATCGAAAGAGAGATGAAAAATATTTTTTAAATCCAAAAATATTAATTAGACAAATAGGAAATACTCCCGTTGCCACACTTGATGAAAGTAATTATTATACACTTAATACTATATATAATATAATTTCTGTTTCTCACTATTCCTTAAAATACCTTTTAGCTATTATTAATAGTTTACTTGGAAAATGGTTTTGGCTAAAAAATAACTCTGACTTTAAAACATTGTTTCCAAAAATTAAAAAAACTGAGATACAGGCCATTCCTATTTTTAAAATTAATTTTGAAAATAAATCTGAAAAATTTTTTTATGATTCAATAGTTCAATTAGTAGAAACGATGCTTCAATTACATAAAGAAAAACTGCAAACCCATACGCCCGATAAACTCAACCAGTTAGAAGCAAGGATAAAATATACGGATGAAAAAATCAATCAATTGGTTTTTGATTTGTATGGGTTGAGTGAGGAGGAAAGGGGGATAGTGGAAAGCGGGCAATAAATATTGCGAAACTTTTACTTTAAAATCTAAAAAAATGACAGACGAAATTCAACAACTCTTTAAGGAAACAGCCACAGCTTTTGAAAACACGCCCATAAAAAAATATGCTGAGCAAAATAATTTACAGTGGTCTTATTCAATTTGCTCAACAAAGCTTCAACAACATTGCAATTTACTAATTGGCTTTAACTGGGGCGCGGCAAAGGATTTTAAGTATT
>JBAQJB010000432.1:0-1618 GCA_049289155.1 Chitinophagaceae bacterium | reverse complement strand
AGTACAATTTTAATACATTTTTCCTCATATAGCCTAAGATTTCTAAAAGAACACACGCTTAATGAAATTTTTACCCAACGTTTGCGTGAATCGAAACCCCTATTTTATCATTCGTACAATTTACTCCCAATCAACCCGCTCATTTCTTCATAAACCATCAACCACTTTTTAATAGAAATATTTTGTACTTTTATTTCTTAATCCGCAGGTATTTTCAGCAACCAACTAACAACCATGCAGCATATCTTTTTCATACCTCCATTATCCACTATTGGAAATGCTGTTCAGGCATGCTGGCAAATAGACAGGAACAATTCGTTTTTCAATAAAGAAATGATTATCCCGAAAGGTAGCTGCGAAATTATTTTTAATGTATCCTGGCGTCCTGGTTTTAATGCTACGATCGGGAACAGGCATTCCCAAATTCCCAAATGTTTTATCACCGGGTATAACACGCTTCCAATCTATATGCAGCTTCCTGAAAAACAAACTTTTTTTGGCGTGGTTTTTAATTCAACAGCACTTAAAAATATCTTTCATATTTCTGCCATTGAATTTGCCAATGGTTGTTTGGATATAACTTTGGCTGATCCAACACTTCATTCACTCTGGCATCAACTGGCAGAACAAAAATCATTTACTAAAAGAATCATTGTCTTTTCCAGCTGGTTGAAAAAACGCGTTCCCTGTATAAACCGGCAGCATGAAATGTTTGATCAATTTTTAAATAATAACAGCAGCCAGTTCTTATCAGTACCGCAACTTTCAAAATCCCTCTGTTATTCATCCAGGCAGCTTTCCAGGAAATTACTGGAGCTCACAGGCATGAACGCAGAACAAATTTTGCGCTACAAAAAATACCTGCATAGCATACACTTAATGCACCATACCCGATTGTCACTAACGGAAATCGCGTATGCCTCTGCCTTTGCAGATCAGTCGCATTTTATTAAAACTTTTAAATCATTTGCACAAATAACGCCGAATGAATACAGGAATAATAAAAGCAATACCATTGGGCATATATTTGAAAATGTCCGTTAAATACAATTTCCTGGATTTGCATATATGCATATTTGAAGAATATTTTTTTTAGTGAAATCAATGCAGCCAATCATAACCAATAAAATTGTTACACATGAATTTGAATAACCTGGTATATGTCCTCACCTGTATTAGCTTAACAGTAATTATCGGAGCCGGTATGTATGAGCATGTAGCCATTTGGCCCCACGCCTTTTCCGTACCACCAAAATCACTGACCATATTCCAGGGCGCTTATGCAATCAATTCAGCTCCTTTTTGGAGATACATTCATCCCATCACGCTTGTATTATTCATCATCACGTTAATAATGAATTGGCATTCAGCAAGAAAGTCTCATGTTTTAATTCCTATGGCAGTCTATGTGATTGTCATCATTGTTACATTCACTTTTTTTGTTCCGGAATTAATCAGCATGATTACTACAACATATAGCGACACAATTGATGAAAGCCTTCAACAGCGCGGCAGCACGTGGATAAGCTTAAGCCTTATCCGGTTATTGATTTTATTGGTAATGGCAATCGTTTTATTGATGGGCCTTACCAAACCAGGTATTAAGTTGCAGCCATCT
>JBAQJB010000431.1:0-2704 GCA_049289155.1 Chitinophagaceae bacterium | reverse complement strand
CCGGCAATTTCACCGGTATCTGCGCCCGGAGCAAACAACTTGTTCACGCCCATTGCCAATAATGCTTCCATATCTTCTTCGGGTATAATGCCTCCGCCGGTAAGCAACACATCATGCATATTTTTTTCCTTCATCAAATGAATGATCTTGGGAAAAATAGTCATGTGTGCACCACTTAAAATACTCACGCCAATTGCATCCACATCTTCCTGTAAAGCAACGTTGACAATCATTTCCGGCGTTTGCCGTAAACCGGAATAAATTACTTCCATACCCGCATCGCGCAGTGCGGAAGCAATTACTTTCGCCCCGCGGTCATGGCCATCCAAACCAACTTTTGCGATGAGTACCCGAACGGGCCTCTTTGTTTTTTCGGACATTTTTATGAAATATATTTTTTCAAAAATAGCATGATAATTATTATTTTCCCCGATGAAAAATTTTAAACCGGTTATCGCCTGAATTCACTTTTTAATTTTTTGACAGCACCATCGAGAAAATCATTCGCATGCTCATGTGCATTTCCCAGTAAAATAATTTTTGTACCTGTTTCCCTGAATAATGGAATAGATATAGAATCAACTAAAGTAATTTTTCCAAATTGCTGTAAGACGGGCTGATCATCCGGGACATCTTTAGCCACCAGCAAAATATTTTTTACATGAAATGTATCCGGCATCCATAAAAGAAATGAAGCATTTGTACTATATACTTCTGGCAGGTTAAACGTTTTCCTGTAATAATTCAAAGCACCGGCTGTATAATAGCCTCCACAAAAGATCATTGTTTCTTTTTGATCTTCGGGTGATATTTTATGATACGCTATGGCGGTTTTTTCTGCAATTTCTTTCCAGCCAAACATATCAGCGAAATCCTGTGGTAACGGGTGTTGCAGGTGATCTTCCCAGGTAAAGTCTCCGGCATTATTTAAATGTGAAAACTGGTAATAGGAAACCAGTGCCTCTGGTTTTGCCAATGGCATGGTCAGCGGTAAAGTATATAAGCCAAGTGCTAATGGAAGGATAACCAACGCATACCGTGTCCATTTTAAATGATGCAAAGTTGCCTTTTCAAGCTGAAATCCGCCAAACGCAAATAGCATGGGGTACAGGCCCATAGCATAATAATTTTTTCCATGTAAAACCAGTAAAAATATTATTACAAAAAAATAGGCAAAACCAAAAGCCCGGAACTGTTTGCCTTTTTTTGTAAAAAAAAGGAAATACAAACCGGCCACCCATGTAAAAAAACTTCCCAGGTTCATTAATATTTGCCCTGTCAGAAAATCTTTATAACCAATGAATTTTAATTGTTCATCCTGTAATTCATTCATATGAAAAATTACCGGGAAGCGATGATTGTACTGCCATATAATATTTGGTAAAAAAATAATAAATGCAAGCAGCGCGGCAAAATAAAAATGTTTGTTGACATATAATTTTCGCCATGGTGTAAAAATGAGCGCAATTAAAAGACTTATGATATAAAAGGCAACTGAATATTTACTCATCATCCCGAGGCCTGCTGCAATACCAAACAGATATAACCATTTATTTTGCCGGGTTTGAAAATATTGGAAAAGACTGTATGTTATAACTGTATAAAAAAATACTTCCAGGAAATTTGGCTGGAATAAAAAAAACAAACGCATATACCCGCTCAGCATGAATGGAAACCAGGCAAGCAGTAAAGCAAATGTTTTTCCACCCAGTGAAATAATCATTTTGCCAATAAGAATAAATGTAAATGCACCAAATAAAGCGGGCCAAATTTTTATCCAGAACATGCCGCCACCAAAAAAATTTGTAAGCCACGCAAATACCGAAAGTAGTGGCGGTATTTCCATAAATCCCCATGCCATATGGTGTCCTTCAGCGAGGTATAAAAATTCATCCCGGTGCGGCTGGTAAAAACTATTTTGAAGAAAAAATGGAATTACCAGTTTAATGAAAGCAAGTATATAAAGTAGTTTAGTTAGTTTTTTAGTGTCCACAATATTCTTTTTTTAATGAAGAATCTGGAGACTTGAATGAATACGTGCAAGTGTTTCATCCCGGCCAAACAGTTCTGCAATTTGAAAAATACCGGGACCGGATTTTCCACCCACCAGCATTATGCGAAAAGGCAACATCAACTCACCGGGTTTAATGGAATTCGCCGCAGCTATTTCTTTAAAAGTATTTTCGAGCGATTCATTTTCCCAGTATGGCAGCAATTCATAACTGCGTATCAATTCAATAAAATAATTATTTTTTTGTTCGTTCCATTTCGGGCGAATGCTTTCCAGTCCTGCATTCCCGGGTTTTTCAAAAAAGAAGATTGATTGTTCTATAAAATCAGTCAGTAAGACACAACGGTCTTTTACAAGTTCAAAAATTTTCCGGGTTTTTTCATTGTGTGGAATAGAAATATTTTTTTGTTGAAAAATATTTTCAATGCCAGGCAGTAATACATCAATATTTGTTTTTTTGATCCATTCATGATTGAACCATTTGGCTTTTTCAAAATCAAATTTTGCACCCGCCTTATGTACCCTGTCTATCGAAAATTTTTCTACCAGTTCCGGTAAAGAAAATATTTCCTGTTCCGTGCCATCATTCCATCCGAGTAATGCCAGCATATTGACAAATGCCTCGGGTAAAAAACCCCTTTCCCGAAACCCTTCTGTAAATTCATTGGAACGCGGATCTGTCCAGTTCATAGA
>JBAQJB010000430.1:0-17327 GCA_049289155.1 Chitinophagaceae bacterium | reverse complement strand
ATCCTGGACAGCAGCCGTAAAGTCTCTTTGCGCGGATTGAGTGTTGTGGATGAAAATGTTTTTTGGGCAAGTGGAAGCAGTGGTACAGTAGTGCGTTCAAGTGACGGTGGCCAAACGCTGGAATGGCTTACTGTAAAGGGCTATGAGCAAAGGGATTTTCGGGATATTGAAGCCATGAATGCAAATTTTGCTTATATCATGGCAGTGGATAAACCAGGCCTGATTTTACGCACAATGGATGGCGGCAAAAACTGGAATAAAGTTTATGAAGACACAGCAACGGGTGTTTTTTTGGATGCCATGGCTTTTAATAAAAATGGTGTGACAGTTGCTGTTGGAGATCCGTTAAGTGATATGAAAGCGTATGTGATTTACCGGAAAAATAAAGATGCTGAATTTTTTAGATTACAAAAGGAACAAATGTTTGCACAAGGTGAAGCATTTTATGCGTCAAGTGGTACAAATGTTCAATTCATTCCCGGCACAGATGAATTTGTAACTGTATCAGGTGGCCGGATTTCCCGTTTTCATCACCTGAAAATGAATATTATTTTGCCTTTAAAACAAGGTACTGAATCAACAGGCGCTAATTCTATTTCTGTTTGGGATAAAGACAATATGTATGTTGTGGGTGGTGATTTTTCAAATGATAAAGATGCAACCGGTAATGCTTGTTTCACAACGGATGGCGGTAAAACATGGCAGCTTCCAACGCAGGGCCCGCACGGATATAGGAGTTGCGTGATGTATGTTTCGAAAGACAAATTGATTTCCTGTGGCACAAGCGGGGTGGACATTTCAGAAGATGGTGGCCTTACCTGGAAAAATATTTCAACATTGGGATTTCATGTTTGCCAGGTTTCAAAAAACGGTAATTCCGTTTTTCTTGCAGGGCCAAGAGGAAGAATTGCAAAATTGAATTTTGAATAAAAAATGTATGCTGTATTAAACCTTACACTTTTATTCTTGTCTATTATTTTGATAACTTATAAAAGACATCCAAAAGGTTTTAGAGAAAGCATCTTTATGAGATGCTTTTTTTAATCCGAATATTTTTTCTTTTTAACTGCCACATAATTTTTCTGCGCCATTTTTGAATCTTCCGTTTGATTATGTGTGATAGAAAGTGAACCTAAAAAAAGGATGGTGAAAATGATAATGGAAGGCAACAATTCCTGCCAGCGTATCCAATAGCCCCACCAACCGTAAATGGCGCCCTGTGCGGGATCTGAAGCTTCATAAATAATTTTGATCTCCTGGTTTTCTTTATAATTTATAAAGAGATAAGCAGCATCTGCACGATAGGTTTTTCCGTTTACAATATACATTGCATTTGGTGTTTGATTCGCGGAACCGGTATCTTTCATGAAATGTACTTTTGCAGGAATAATATTTCCATCAAAATAATCGGGCCTTCGTGTGAAAACAGCATAAAGCGAATAACACGCGATGAAAATAATGATCGCAATTTTATACAAAGTGATTTTATTTTATTTCAAACTCCGGAAATCAACAGGCACGAGTTTGCTTACACCGGCTTCCTGCATAGTTACACCATAGATCACATCCACTGCATTCATGGTCATTTTATTATGCGTAATGATAATGAACTGGGAGTTCTCACTGAACTTTTGGATCATCTGTGTAAACTTGATAACGTTCACATCATCTAATGGAGCGTCTACTTCATCGAGGATACAAAACGGTGCGGGTTTGATCAGGTAAATGGAAAATAATAATGCCGTTGCTGTGAGTGTTTTTTCACCACCGCTTAACTGCGTTATAGAAGAAGGCCTTTTTCCTTTTGGTTTAGCAATGATCTCAATGCCTGTCTCTGCAAGGTTTTCAGGATTATCGAGCACCAGGTCAGCGGTATCTTCTTCTGTAAACAATGCCTGGAAAACGTGCTGGAAATGATCCCGTACTTTATTGAATGTTTCCAGGAATTGTTTGTTGGCAGTTGCGCCCACTTCCCGTATCGTTTGCAATAAACTTTCTTTCGCAGACACCAGGTCATTCTTTTGTTCAAGTATGAATTCATACCGCTTTTTCATTTCTGTAAAAGCTTCAATGGCCATCGAATTGATTTCTCCCATATTATCCAGGCGCTTCTTCATGCGCTGGCAACTTTCCTGCAGATTTTCCACAGATGTGGCTGTAGTGCGGCTTTCAGAAAGAATGGCATCCAGTTGAACATTGAATTCTACCTGCAATCTTTCCTTCATACCGGCGAGCTGCAATTTCAATTCATTCATGCTATCTTTCAATTCGCCGGTATGATGTTCCTTATTTTCTTTTTCTTTCAACCTGTTGCGGAGCAGTGATTCTTTTTGCTGTAATTCATTCCGAAAATTATAAAATGCCTGGTCTGCTTCATTCAATATTTTTTCTTCGCTTTCCTTGGTTTGCATAAAAGCCAGCAAAGATTTTTCCGCTTCTTCCAGTTGCAATTTACTTTCTGTAATATCCTGCTGCACTTTTGTAAACTGTTCTGTATTGCTATTGATGCGCTCATGCAATTCAGCCAGTTGGTTTGTTTTAAATTTCAGTTCCTGTTGCAAACCGGTAATTTTATTTTGCTGCCGGGTCACCTGCAGGTTACTTTCATTATAAACAATAGCTGCTTTATTATACGCTTCTTCGGCCTGGTGAAAATCCATTTCCCGGGTTTTTAATTCCGTTGAAATACCTTCTAATTGTACATTTAAAGACAATAAATTGTCTCTTGTCTGCGCAATATTATTTTCTTCAGCTTTTAATCTTTGCCCGGTTTCATCAAGTCTTGCAAGACCTGAAGTGATGGCTTGCTCTATCGCTTCAATTTTATTTTTAACGCCAAACAATTCGTTATTCAGCTGGCTGATTTCCTGTTCTGAAGTTTTCACCTGCTGCTCTTTCAGGGAAGCTGCATATACAGCAAGGTCGTCCTGCTTTTGTTTCATTTCATTTTTCAATGCATTCACCACAGCATCCTGCAGTATAATTTCATCCTGCATTTTTTCCAGGTTTTTCGCACGGCCAATTTTCTGGCCTTCAAATAAACCTGTGCTGCCACCCCGCAGGGAATATTTTCCTTTTACATATTTCCCGTTTTTTTCGATCAGTACTGCATCGGTATTAGTTTGCATGGCGGCTTCATTTTCCGCGATAAAAACATTGCCGAGTAAATATTTTGCCAACGCATAATAGGCATCATCCACCTCCACTACATCCAATGCGGAAATCGTATTTGCCGGTTGTTGAACAGCAACCTCGTTCGCCGAAATTTTATCGAGTATGAAAAAATTAGCTTTGCCTTTTTTGTATTCCGCCAATAAATTTACCGCACGAAAGCCATCTTCCATATTATTCACGACATAATAATTCAGGTAAGGATCCAATACGTTTTCAACAGCTGTGCGGTATTCTTCCTGCACATATAAAATATCTGAAAGTATAGGTGCCCGCGTTCCCCACTCTGCATTTTCATGTAAAAATTTTACACTTTCAGGATAACCTTCCATGGAATCGATCAGGCTTTTCAGCAAGTTGAATTCATTGCGTTTTGCATCCAGTTTGCGGTTTTCATCCATGAGTTCATTGCGCAACAATTCCATTTGTTCCTGCACTTCAAGAATTTGGCTCTTAGCCTGTTCATGCTGTAGTACCAAGGCTTCCAGCGCTGCTTTTTTTTCCCGGAGAGATGTTTCTACAGTTTTTAATTTCGCCTGTTCCGTTTCAAGTTGTGCTGATTTATTTTCCTGTTCCTGCCTCGTTTGTTCTTTGGTGCGTTGAAGATTTTGGATAAATGTATCTGCAACAGCTACTTTTTTTTCAGCCTCAAATTGTGCACGTTGAATTTGCTGTAGACCCGCACGCGATGTATCCACAACTTTTCGTTTTTCATCAAAAACAGTTCTCGTATTTTCTGCACCTTCACGGGCAATAATTAATTTCTTTTGTTGAGCAGATAAATTTTCTGTTTCCTCATTAACCTGCAATTCAGTGAATCGAATAGAATCCTTGATCGTGCTTAATTGGCCTTCCGCATTTTGCAAAAAAAGTGACAGGTTTTTTTCATTTTCCAGCAGGTAAGACAACTTTTGCGCGGCCAGGTTTTTATCATTTTCCCTGTTCTTCAGATTTTGCATGAGTTCATTGAAACGTTGCTGCTTTTCATGCAAAGATTTTTCAGCTTCCGTAAATTTCAATTTTTCATTTTCCAATGCAGCTTCTTCCGTGGCTATGCGCGCATCCAATTGTATTTTTTCATCCAGTGCAGCATCCAGGTTGGTTGTTAATTGCTGGTAGGATTCATTAAATCCTTCTAAAGATGCCTTCGCCAATTCAATGGAAGATTCCCGGTATTCTTTTTTTATTTCATAATATTTCTCCGCTTTCCTGGCCTGGCTTTCGAGGGTTTTAACCTGGTTATTAATTTCAAATAAAAGATCTTCGATACGATTGAGATCCATTTCCGTAGCATCCAGTTTTAAAGTTGCTTCTTTTTTTCTCGTCTTATAAATAGTAATACCGGCAGCTTGTTCCAGCATGCGGCGGCGGCTGTTGTCCTTGTCTTTGATAATATCATCCACCATGGCCAGTTCAATGATCGCATAGCTGTCATTACTGATGCCCGTGTCCATAAATAAATTATGAATGTCTTTCAACCGGCAGGCAACATTATTGAGGCGGTATTCGCTTTCCCCGTTTTTATAATAACGGCGTGTAACGGTAACCGTGGAAAATTCTGTGGGCAAAAGATTTTTCGTATTTTCAAAAGTCAGGCTTACTTCCGCAAGCCCGCTGGCACCACGGGTTTTAGAGCCATTGAAGACAAGTGCTTCGAGGTTTTCACTGCGTAAGGAAGAAATTTTTTGCTCTCCTATTACCCAGCGGATGCTGTCAATGATATTGCTTTTGCCGCAACCATTTGGCCCGATAATGCCGGTAATGCCTTCATCAAAATTGATAATTGTTTTATCAGCAAAACTTTTAAATCCTTTTATTTCTAATTGTTTGAGGCGCATAAGATCAATTTTTGCCGGTGCAGCACATATTTATATCCTGCGAACTTAACGGAAAAGTGCAAAAAATGAAAGTGCATTTTAATTCCTGTGGAAAATTGGTGCATAGATAGCAATATGGGTAAAACTTGTGCTTTCCCCTAAACAAAAACCACTTTCATTTTTTCAGTTATTTTTGGCGCTAAATGGATTTGTTTGAAAACTGAATTTCAAGATTATTATGCGATCCTCGGAATATCCCCGGATGCTTCGGGAAAGGAAATCAAGAATGCTTACCGCATTTTAGTGATGAAATACCACCCGGATAAGAACCCGGGCGAAGTAACGAATGCGCATTTTCTGCAAATTTCAGCGGCTTACGAAATTTTACAAAATCCCGTTAAACGAAAAAAATACCATGACCGGTATTTTTATGATTATATTGTTTCAAAAGAAAAAGAAATCAATGCAGAAAGTATCTTAAAAAATTGCCGCATCTTTCTTCAAAATCTTCAATATACAGACCCGGTACGAATGAATTCGAATGCATTGAATGCAACAGTAGTAAAGGTTCTTTCTGAAACAGATATTTTATATTTATTAAAGGAAAAGAAGGATGTTGTAAACAGGGAAATTGCAGAAACCTTGTTGCAATGTTGTTTTTATTTAAATTTCCCCGGTGTTGCAATAATTTGTGATAAATTGAAAATGCTTTGCAATACAGATGCTACCATTCAAACGCAGGCACAAAAAATTTTCAGGTATAAAAAATTTTCCTGGTTTTGGAAACGCAATGAATGGTGGATCATACTTACTGTTGTTTTGATTTTTTGTGCCCTGATCTTTTTCATGCACTAAAGATGCCAGGGATAAACGATTCAATGATCGTTGCCTTATATTTGCAGGTACATATAGATTCCTCAAAAAATTCTACAATGAAAAATATAAAACTGATTGAGATCCCTTCGGAAATTGGCGCCGGCACACGTGGAGCCAGCCTGGGCGTTGAAGCCATAAAGATTGCGGCACTGGATTTTATGAGCAACTTCTTTGTTCATTTTCCATCAGAAAGTATTCCTACTGAAAACAAGATATTGTATGAACCCATTGATTCCCCGTATGCAAAGCGAATTAAAGGGCTTGTCGCGATGTATGAAAAGATATCTAAATCTATCAGTGAAACAATGAAGAATAATTTCTTTCCTGTTGTATTAAGTGGCGATCATAGCAGCGCCGGTGCAGTGATCGCGGGAATAAAAATTGCAAAGCCAAAAAGTCGACTTGGCGTGATTTGGATAGATGCGCACTCAGATTTGCATACACCTTATACGACTCCATCCGGCAACATGCATGGCATGCCTTTGGCCACTGCGATCAATGAAGATAATAAAGAAAATAAAGTACATGATATAGATGCAGAGACAAAAAAGCAATGGGATTATTTAAAAAATATCGGCAAGATCGCGCCAAAAGTATTGCCGGAGGATGTGGTTTTTATTGCCCTGCGCGATTATGAAAAAGAAGAAAAAAGTATTATAGATAAATATGGTTGCAAAGTTATTACTACGGCCGAAGTGCGCCGCAAAGGGCCGGAAAATGTAGTGCGTGCCGTAATTCGTTCATTGAGCGAGTGCACAGATATCTATATAAGTTTTGATGTGGACAGCCTGGACAGTTCTATTTCAAAAGGTACAGGAACGCCTGTCAGCAATGGTTTGCGCGAAAGAGAAGCAGAAGACCTGGTGAGCAAATTTATGCAAAACAGGAAGGTTTGCTGTTTCGAAATCACAGAAGTAAATCCTACTTTGGATAAAGAAAATTTAATGGCGGAAATTGCTTTTAATATTTTACAAAGGATTGTAAATATTCTGATGATGAGTTGATTCTTCACCCGTACCAATGTCTTCTATGGTCAATGGCTTCATGATCACTTTTTTCACAAAAGGAAATTGATGTAATTTTTTCTTATCATCGGAATAAACAGTGGAGGAAAGTACAAATACATCCGGTGCATTTTCCCTGCCAAACATTTCTTCGATTTTTTGTAGAAAAGTAAATCCATCCATTTGCGGCATATGAAGATCGACCAATATGATATCGGGTAATACGACCTTATCTTTAAAATTATCAGTCATCCATTTCAACGCTTTTAAAGCTGAATCAAAACTCTTGGATTTTTCTGCAAAATTGGCTATTTGAATTAATCGCTCAGAAAGCATTAGTGCGATGCTATCATCGTCAACTATTAGTACACTTTTATAAATAGGCATAAGGGCTTGTTTTTATTAGGTTTCAGGGGTATATGCCTAGCTGCTGTAAAAATAATGGTTTACAAGATATTTTCAAAGTCATTCTTTTTTTTGCACCAGCACAAGGTCTTCCAGTAAGACATTCAAAGGCAATGCGCCCACTTGAATGATGGCGCGTTTATTTCTTAATTCAAGCACTTTTCCCACCTGGTGATTTTTTTTCATCTTAACGGTTGCGCCCATTTTTATATCACCTTCCAGTTCTTTATATGCGGATAAGGTTTTTTTAACGGCCTTTTTATTTTGTGCAGTTTCTTTTGTTTTGAAAAGTAAATTTTTTATTTGCTGAATCACTTCTTCTTTATGCTCCGTTTTCTTCCATTCCAAAATGATCTGCCTGAGCCGCAGTTCCATGTCTTTTAAGTAAGCAATTTTATCAAGCGTTATTTTATTTTGATGGGCCAGTAAATCAATTTTTTGCCTGTGTTGTTCTTTATCTACAATGATTTCCATTTTCTTTTTAAGAGCTGCATTTTCATTCAACGAATATGCTAATTTTTTTTTCTCCGCGGCAATTAATTGTAAGCCTTGTTCAGTTTGGTTCAATAATTTATCCAGCCTGAAATGATTTTCATCCACGAGTGTGCGTGCCCGATCAATTAATTTTCGGGGAAGGCCAATGCGTTCTGCAATCGCGAACGTATAAGAACTGCCCGGTTTGCCGATAGCGAGTTGATATAAAGGTTGTAAATTGATCTCGTCAAATGCCATCGCACCATTGATCAAACCTTCCGTGCGGTTGGCCATGATCTTTAAGTTCAGGTAATGTGTAGTTACTACGCCGATCGCATGTTTATGCGCCAGTTCTTCCAGTATCACTTCTGCAAAAGAACCACCCAGGTTTGGGTCGCTGCCGCTGCCCAGTTCATCAATAAAAAACAACGTTTTTCCTCCTGCATTTTCCAGGAAATATTTCATGTGCAATAAATGCGAAGAATAGGTGCTGAGTTCAAATTGTAAACTTTGCGTATCACCGATATGTATAAATAATTTTTTAAAAATACCCATTTCAGAACCAGGTTGAACAGGCACGAGTAAACCACTTTGCATCATGACCTGGTTGAGGCCGATGGTTTTCATTGTTACTGTTTTGCCGCCTGCATTTGGCCCGCTGATTATTAAAATTCTTTTCTTATCATGTAAAGAAATTGAAACCGGGATCGTGGGTTTGCCTGCATTTTTATTATACAAAAAAAGTAACGGGTGATATGCGTCAATCAAATGAATGCAAGCTTTATCTGATACTTGCGGGTAATGCGCGTTCATATCAATGGCCAGCAAAGCTTTTGCGCGTATAAAATCATATTCACCGATCGCGCCATTATACATTTGAAGTAATGGTGCATGAATGCGCAGGCTGCCTGTAAGTGCGCGTAATATGCGCAGGGTTTCTTTGCGTTCATCCTGTTCCAGCAGATAAATAGCATTATTGATTTCTACCGTTTCTTCCGGCTCAATAAATGTGGTTCTGCGGGTATCACTTTCTCCGTGCAGGATGCCTTTTACGGATCTTTTATATTCTGATAAAACGGCCACTACTCTCCTGCCATTGCTAAAACTTTCTTCAATATCTGCTGAATAGCCGGCTTTGCGGAGACGGGCAATTATTTTATCGAAAGTCCGGCTTAATTCCTGGCGGCGACGGTATAAACTCATCCGGGTTTTTTGTAAAACATCACTGGCACTGTCTTTTACAATACCATTTTCATCCAGTATTTCTTCAATGCGTTTATTAATTTCCTTTTCATAATGCATGTGTTCGATCACCGCGAAAAGGCCTGTATACATGCTTTTGCGGTCGGCATCAAACCAACGGAAAATATTTTTCATGTTTTCACATAATGTATGCACTGACATGAATTCTTCACCGGATAAAATACTTCCGGCTATTCCCAATATTTTTAAAACAGAAGAAAGTTGTAAGGTATAATAGGGAAATGAACCGGATTGTTGTACCAGCATTTTATATTCATGGCTTTGCTGTAATGCCAAATCAATATAATCTTTCCTTGTATGTACACGAATTTCTTCAGCACGTTGTTTGCCATTTTCAGTTTGGCAATAATTTTTCAGCAAAACTTTTATGGCTGAAAACTCAAGTTGATTTAATGCTGAATCCGGGTAAAAAATCATGTGTTGTAAAAATAAATTTATATGGACAAAGATAAGGCGGGCGAATATTTCAACAGGATGCAAATATTTTTACTGCTTTTAATCATTTAAATGCGGTGTTAAAGGAGACCCGTAATTATTGAAAAAATGTTAATTAACTTGTTTCCACAACGTAAAAAACGGTAATTGCGTACATGATTTTAAACTCAAATAATATGTTGAATTATTTGTGGGGTCTTATGGGCGCCTTCACTTTGTTATCATGTGCCGAGCATAAAAATCAAACAACAACAAACATGACTGACGAAAATTATGCAACAACAGAATCAGGTTTTGATACGGCTACATTTGGAACAGGATGTTTCTGGTGTACGGAAGCAATTTTTCAACGCCTGAAAGGAGTGGAAAAGGTAGTTAGCGGGTATACGGGCGGGCATATAAACAATCCGACTTATGAAGAAGTTTGCACGGGCAATACAGGCCATGCAGAAGCCTGCGAGATATTATATGATCCCGCTGTGATTAGTTATGATGAACTGCTTTCCGTTTTCTGGAAAACGCATGATCCGACATCACTGAACCGCCAGGGGAATGATATTGGTACGCAATACAGGAGCGCTATCTTTTATCATAATGCGGATCAAAAAGAAAAGGCTGAATTTTATTTAAAAGAACTTGATACGAGCCATGCTTATTCAGCACCGATCGTTACTACCATAGAACCTTATACAAAGTTTTATCCCGCAGAAGCATACCACCAGAATTATTTTAATAAGAATGGAACGCAAATGTATTGCCGCTACGTCATTCAACCCAAGCTGGATAAATTTGAAAAAGTCTTTAAAGATAAATTGAAAGCCACAGCCACCGGGATTGCCAGGAAAGAATAATCAATTTTTGCCACACCAATACTTGCCTGTATTTTTGTTTGATGGGTGAGAAACATATTGGCGATGCTTTACGGAATTTTTTGAAAACATCTCCTTTAAAAAATGGTGTACGCGCTGTACAGATTGAAACTATCTGGGAAAAAATGATGGGAAAAACAATTGCAAAATATACAGAGAAAATTTCTATCATTAATCATACACTTTTTATTCAGACAAATATGGGCCCGCTCAAACAGGAACTCATGTACCAGAAGGAAAAAATTATTGCGCGAATCAATGAAGCATTCGGTGAGAATGTGATCAATGAAGTGGTGATTAAATAAATCAGTTCAGGCGCACCCGCGGATTTAAAACGCCATATAAAATATCAGCCAGCATATTTACGCCAACAAAAAAAGTGGCTGTAATTAAAACGCTTCCCATCACTACGGGAAAATCCAGTTTTTCCAAAGCATCAACGGTTACTTTTCCAATACCATTCCAGCCAAAAATATATTCCACGAAAAAAGCACCCGCGAGCAATTCTGCAAACCAGCCTGTAATGGCCGTCATCACAGGGTTCAGCGCATTTCTCAATGCGTGTTTCCAAATCACTCTTTTTTTAGAAAGGCCTTTTGCATAAGCAGTCCGGATATAATTTTGATTCAATACATCCAGCATAGAACTTCTTGTAAGCTGCGCAATAATCGCCAGCGGACGGATGCCTAAAGTAATCGCAGGCAATACCAGGTTTTGAAGTTGCAGATGCCTGCCGGTGAATGGACTGTAATCATATAAACTCCCGGTCATATGCAAGCCGGTATAGGGTTGTAATAGAAAACCAAACAGGTATGCCAGCACAATTCCCATAAAAAATGATGGAACAGAAATTCCGAGTACACTTGAAAAGATAGCCGTCGTATCCATCCATGTGCCTTTTTTCACAGCTGCTAAAACACCCAGTGCAATACCGAAAATGGTGGCAATGAACATGGCTGCAAATGCGAGAATAAGAGTTGCAGGCAAAGCATCCAATAATATATCAGAAACATTTTTTTTCGATTGATAGGAACGGCGGAGATACGGCATTTTCAAAACCAGCCTCGTGTCGTTACCAAAAAATAAACCATGAATATTTTTCTCCCGGATCTCTTCTTTCGTATAAACACTTACAGGAGAAAGATCGTTTATATATAACACAAATTGTTTCCATTTTGGTTGATCCAAAGCCAGGTCTTTGCGAATATTTTTTAGAGTTTCCGCATTGCCACTTTGTCCCAACACCAGTCGTGCCGGGTCTCCAAAGCCCTGGAATAAAAAAAACACGAGTATGGTTACGCCGGCAAGCACGGCGAAGCCATATACTATTTTTTTTATGATCAGTCGAAACATAGCTGTTTATTTTTGAGCCGGCAATGCATCCAGCATGGGTAGCACTTTATCCAAATCATTGCCACCCATTTTTTGAATAATATTTGCTCCATTCATTACAAAAAAAGTGGGATTCACACGTGCAGCAGTTTTGATCACGGTACCATCACATTGCAGGAGTTGTACAAAAGGCAGGTTTCCAAAAATCTTTTTAGCGTTTTGCATATCTGATGTTACAATATAAAAAGGCAGGCCTTTTTCTTTAATTTTATTTAAAACAGAAATCAATTCTTCGCTATTCCAGGTACTGTTATTAGAAAAATCTTTTGCAAAAAGTAAGACATAATTTCCCTCTTGTGATAAAATTTGTTCTGTAACATTTTCGCCTGATGTATCATTCAATGAAAAATCAACAATGGCTGGTGTGGCATTGCCCTGGCGCACCACTTTATCAAACCGGTTTACAAATTCATAGGTTGAATCAAAATCTGCGGGGAAATGATCCGCGTCAAATTCCATCGTTTGCCCATTTTTTTTATATTGAAACGTAATGACAATACTGTCAGAAACCGCTCCCGGCGGGGTTTTCATTTGCTCCAATACATTATTTCCTTTTTTATAAGGCAGGCAATCCACCAACGGTAAATGTTTTAAAACAAAAGATTGCAGAAAGATCGTACCAGCAACTATAAGGATCAAAATGATTAATGGTACCGGTGGTGCTAAAGAAGATTTTATTTTATTCCTGTAAAAAAACAAAACTAATATCAACAACAGCAATAGTAAATCTTTAAAAAAAGAAGTGATGGGTGTAAGAGGAATACAATCACCGAAACAACCACAGGTTTTTATTTTACCAGAATAGGCTGCATAGCCTGTTAAAAAACTAAAAAACAAAATAAGCAATAATAAAAGCCAGCTGAATAAACGCATTCTCCAGCCAATGATAACAGCCACACCTGCCAGTACTTCAAAAATGTTCATGGTATATGCAAGCGATAATGTGTATTCATTCAATGACTGTAAATGCCAGACTGAAAAAAATTCCTGCATCTTATAACTCAATCCCAGTGGGTCATTGGCTTTGATGAGTCCTGAAAAAATAAACAGCAACCCAACAATCCACTGAATGAGCCTGGTCAAAATTTTTGGCATAGTGTATTTAATTTTCAGGATGAAAGGATCAATGCGAAAACTGCATAATTGAGTATGTCCACATAGTTGGCATCAATGCCTTCACTCACTGTAGTTTTTCCTTCATTCAATAATATTTGCTTAATGCGCATGAGTTTTACCAGGATCAAATCTGTAAAACTTTCCTGGCTCATATCCCGCCAGGCCTCGCCATAGTCATGGTTTTTATCCAGCATGATCTTTTTTGCGAAATTGATTTCTTCATCATACCAGCCACGCACAGTTTCTGCAGGCACCTCCTGGACTTCAGGTGCATTTAATTTTAATTGTATCAAACCGATCACTGCATAATTAATGATGCCTTTAAATTCACCGCGTATATCATCCGCTACTTTCTGCACTTTCTTCTCCTGGATGGTACGGATACGCAGGGCTTTAATAAATATTTGATCCACCACGGAAATCGTGCGCAATACCCGCCAGGAAGTGCCGTAATCAATGGCTTTTTTTATAAAAATTTCTTTGCATGCAGCGATCTCCCGGTCATATTCTTCATTCGTATCCTTCATATTCCTGTTTCAATTTAGCGATAATGTCAAAATATTTTATATCATTACAATCAAAAATAAAGCAAAGCGTACAATGTTTACACTTAATTGTAAAGGAAAATTACTCAGCGCCTCAAAGCCAGTCGTGATGGGCGTTATCAATGCCACGCCCGAT
The DNA here is from genome assembly GCA_049289155.1 of Chitinophagaceae bacterium. Lineage (GTDB taxonomy): Bacteria > Bacteroidota > Bacteroidia > Chitinophagales > Chitinophagaceae > JAFDXJ01. The sequence goes on along the minus strand of JBAQJB010000430.1, from coordinate 3,824 downwards.
TCTTTTTACCCCGAAAGCCGGCTGGATAAACCTTTGGAAGCTTTGCAACTGGCGAAGCAAATGCAGGCGGAAGGTGCGCAGATCATAGATATTGGCGGGCAAAGTACCCGGCCCGGAAGTGTAAGAATCAATGCAGCAGAAGAGATAAAAAGAGTATTACCAGTAGTGCAAATCATTCATCATTCGTTACCCGAAATGATCATATCTATTGATACCTACCACGCGGAAGTTGCTGCTGCCGTTTTGGAAGCCGGGGCATCAATGGTCAATGATATCAGTGCGGGTGATATGGATGTAAATATGATTCCAACTGTGGCAAATGCCGGTGTTCCTTTTGTATGTATGCATATGAAAGGAACACCGGAAAATATGCAGGCAAATACGCGGTATGAAAATTTGTTTGAAGAACTCATTGACTTTTTTTCCAAAAAAATTGACCATTGCAAAAGAGCCGGCATTCATGATATTTTAATTGATCCGGGTTTTGGTTTTGGAAAAACAATTGCACAAAATTTTGAAATACTGCGTAACCTTTACATTTTTAAAATGCTCGGAATGCCAATTATAGCAGGACTTTCCCGCAAAGCCACTGTGTATAAAACGCTGGGTATCAAAAGTGAAGACGCATTGAACGGAACTACTGTTTTACATACCATCGCGCTTTTAAATGGCGCCAACATTTTACGCGTACATGATGTCAAAGCAGCGGTGGAAGCAATAAAACTTTTGGAAGCGTATAAAGGAGAGGAATAATTTTTGAAAAAAAATTACCAGCCGGAAGCAAGAACATCAGCAAGGTGCATGACTTTCATATCCAATTTATTTTTTTGAATATAACCATCCAGGTGCATGAGGCAACTCATGTCTGTACTGATCAGGTACTGCGCTTTGGTATCCAGTGCATGCTGTACTTTTTGTTCACCCATCGCATTACTGATCGCTTCGTATTTCACTGCGAATGAACCTCCGAAACCACAACAGGTTTCCACATCATCCATTTCTACCAATTGCAGGCCTTGTACATGTTCCAATAATTTTCTCGGGCCTTTTTTAATATGGCATTCACGCAATGCCGCACAGCTATCATGATAGGTGGCGAGACCTTCAAGTGCAGCATCAAATTTTTCTATTTTCAAAATATCCAGTAAAAATTCTGAAAACTCAAAAGTTCTTTTCTGCAGTTCTGTGATTTCAGTTTGAAGTGCTGAATTTTTAAATAACTGCGTATAATTATTTCGGATGAACCCCGCGCAGCTTGCACTCGGCATCACAACAGGAATATCTTTTTCAAAATCTTTTATAAATTTCTTGCAAACGGATTTTGCGTCATCCCAGAAGCCCGCATTAAAAGCCGGTTGCCCGCAACATGTCTGTTCTGCATGATATATAATTTCACAACCTGCTTTCTCCAGAACTTTTACCATATTAAATCCTACGGAAGGATATAGCTGATCTATAAAACAAGGTATAAAGATTTGTACTTTCATTTTATTCAAAAAATCCGGGGTCATTCAATTGTCTTGACAGGCTTATCATTTTAATGGCTGTGATAGCAGCTTCTTCCCCTTTGTTTCCTTCTTTTCCCCCGGACCGGTCCATGGCCTGGGCAATATTTTCAAGGGTTAAAACACCAAATATCACGGGCATCTTCAAAGATAAATTCAATGCTGTAATGCCTTCTGTGACTGATTTACAAACATATTCAAAATGCGGTGTGCCGCCGCGGATTACGGCGCCGAAAGCGATAAAAGCATCCGGTTGTTTTTGAACGGACAATGTATAAGCACGAATCGCGAAGGGAATTTCAATCGCACCCGGAACCACGATCGTGTGATGTTTTATAGAATGTTCATTCAACACCTTTACTGCGCCTTCTTCCAGCCTGCCGGTAATCGTATCATTCCATTCCGTTTTGACAATAATTATAAAGGCATCCCCTATACCAGGAATGCCTTTTTGTAATATTGTGTTTCCCTCTCCTGCCATTAATTTGTACTTAGGTCATTTGGTTCAATACTCAGGCGATAAATATATTTATCCACTTCATACGCGCGGTTTGTCTTTGGAAATTTATCTTTTAATTCTTTATAAGTATCCAGGGCTTCTTTTGTTTTACCTAATGTTTCCAGTTTTAAACCGGCACGGAAAAGATATTCAGAAGCATTCAATTCATCTGATGGAAAAGTGGTAGCTGCTTTTTTATAATTAGCAACAGCATCATCATTTTTCCCCAATTCGCTGTAAGCATCGCCCAGGCTGCCATACGCCATCATTTGAATTTGCGCTGCATCCGTATGATAATCTGATAAGTATTCAACTGCCTTATTAAAATCCGCTAATTTCAGGTAACAAATTCCCGCATAATATTTCGCCAGTTTGCCGGGTTTCGTACCTCCATAATTGTTCATGATATATAAAAATCCTTTGTCCGTTCCATTACCATTCAGTGCAGCATTGATAGAATCCAGCGCAAAATTTCCTTCCGCTTTATAGATCGCATTCGTAGCCTGGTCTTCTTTAGGTTGTGCAACCTGTGTTTCATAAAAATACCAGCCACCAACGATCACTACGATCGCAATAATGCCGATGAGAAAAGGTTTCTGGTATTTCATCCAGGTTCCCTGCATGCGCAGCAGCGGGTCTTCGTTGTGTTTCTCGGGTTTATGGAGATGTTGAGACATATTAGGTATTTGTAACTTTAAAATTTGTCGGCAAAGGTGCGCTTTTCAAAATTAAAAAGCCGAATTTTTTTTAGAAATTATCGTTAAGGGAACACGCTCATTAATCGGTTATAAAAGGATAATCTTTGTCTGCATACACATTTTTGAGTAATTCACTATCATCCGGCCAGGGGCTTTCTTCGGCAAATTGTACACTTGCTTCCACTTTTTCATTGATATTTTTATCAATGGCAGCCAACTCCTCTTCAGTAGCAAATTTATTTTCCAAAATGGTCTGGCGGATCATATCGATCGGGTCCTTGGTTTTATATTCTTCCACTTCTTCTTTCGTGCGGTATTTCTGTGGGTCAGAAATAGAATGGCCTTTATAGCGGTAGGTTTTCATTTCGAGCAGTGTAGGCCCATCCCCTTCGCGGGCTCTTTTAACGGCGCGGGAAATGGCTTCATGCACAGCTTCTGCGCTCATGCCATCCGCATTATCTGCCGGCATATCGTAGGCATCGGCCAGTGTATAAATATCGATAACGTTGGAAGTACGCTCAACGGAAGTACCCATTGCGTAATTATTATTTTCACAAATAAATATTACCGGTAATTTCCAAAGCATGGCCATATTAAATACTTCATGCAAAATTCCCTGACGGGCCGCGCCATCGCCAAAAAAGCAAAGCACCACGTTGTCCGTATTTTTATATTGCTCCGCAAAGGCAAGCCCCGCGCCGGTCCCGATCTGTGCGCCCACGATGCCATGTCCGCCAAAGAAATAATTTTTTACATCAAAAAAATGCATGCTGCCTCCTTTGCCTTTGGAGCAGCCTGTGGCTTTGCCATATAATTCCGCCATAGCCGCATTGGGTGTAACCCCTTTGGCGATAGCGAGCCCATGGTCGCGGTAAGCCGTAATGAACGGGTCTTCCTGGCGGGTTGCCGTCATACAACCGGCAGCGATGGCTTCCTGCCCAATATAGGCATGAAAAAAGCCGCGGATCTTACCGGCCATTTTATACATTTCTTCCGCTTTCAATTCAAACTGGCGAATCAATGCCATCAGGCTATACCAGTATAAATACGTTTCTTTTGAAAATTTTGTAGGCAAGGATAAACATTTTTAGGTGGCAAAGATAAGCAATATGGAATGATGGG
>JBAQJB010000429.1:0-13280 GCA_049289155.1 Chitinophagaceae bacterium | reverse complement strand
TGAAAACCTGTATGGGCTTACCTTCCAGGATGGAACGCGTGAAAATAAATAAAGCCATATCCGGCCTGCCCCAGGGGCCGTAAGCGGTAAAAAAACGTAAGCCTGTCGTGGGCAAATTAAATAAATGACTATACGCATGTGCCATTAATTCATTGCTTTTTTTGGAAGCCGCATATAAAGAAACCGGGTGATCCACATTTTGATTAACTGAAAATGGATTTTGATCATTCATGCCATAGACACTGGAACTACTCGCATACACAAGGTGCTGAATGTTGGCATGCCTGCAACATTCAAGTATATTGGCAAACCCATCAATATTGCTGGTGATATAGGCCTGCGGATTTTCCAAACTATATCGCACTCCAGCCTGGGCTGCAAGATGTATTACGCGGTCAAAAGTAGCAGATTGAAAAACTTCCTCCATTCTTTTTTTATCTTCAATCAATCCACGATAAAAAATATATTTTCCATCTGCACTTTTCAATACATTATCAAATGTTGCTTTCTGCGGATTGACAATCCCGGAATTTTTGAGGCGTTCCATTTTTAGTGAAACGTCATAATAATCATTGATACTGTCAATCCCGGTTACCAGGTGCCCATCCGCCAGTAAACGCTGAACAACATGGTAGCCAATAAATCCTGCTGTACCTGTAACGAGAATATTCATTTAATTAAAAGCATTATTTGTTTTGCAAACATTCATTATATAAGTCCGTGATTTTTTGTACCTCTGTTTTTTTGGAAAAATTTTCAGCGGCAAAATTCACGGCAAGCGCACCCATTTCTTTTCTCAATTCTTCATTTTGAATTAGCAAAATTAATTTTTTTGCAAACAACTCCGCATCCCCGGGCGGAATTAGAAACCCGGTTCTATCCCCAATAAATGTATCACTTACCCCACCTACGTTTGTAGCTACTACTGGCTTCCCGCAAAGTTGAGCTTCTATAAGACTCATTGGTGTGCCTTCATTATAGGAAGTAAGCATTACAATGTCGAGTGCCTGAATAACCATTGCAATATCCGGCGCCCAGGAAGTAAAGATCACGGAAGCCTTTTCATTTTTTTGTTCAGGAGTGCTGAAAGAAATATGTTTCGATGCCAGGATTTCCTGCACATGCCCGGCAAGAATTCCGTCACCCACCACGTAAAATTTTACCCCTGCCGGATAAAGCGCTAACACTTTTTCTGCAACATCTGCGAACAAGGTAAAGTTTTTTATTTGAACAATACGGCCTATGATGCCGATATGAATATCCGCATCCTGTACATTAAATTTGTCTTTAAATGGATTCAGGCCATTTAATACATTCCGGAAAAAATGTTTTTCATCAATACCCAGCCTGATCATCCTGGTTTTTGATAATGGCGCAATTGAAAATTTTCCGGATATCTCTTCTAACTGTTGTGGGCTGATGGTAATTATCCGCTGGGTTATTCGCCCCAGCATTCTTTCCAGGTAAACAATTGAAGCAGAAATAAATCGGTTGTAATAGGAGTGAAAAAGATGCCCGTGAAAAGTATGGACTATACATGGAACCCGCATTGCGCGTGCTGCCAGCCTTCCAAGCATACCGGATTTAAAACCATGGGTATGTACCACAGCAAATTTATTTTTCTTTAAAATCTTTTTTATGGCACGATATGCTGCCAGGTCTCTTACCGGTGAAATGTTTCTTTGCAAAAGTGGTAATTTTTCAATTTGCAAACCGGGATACATGTCCAATAAAAAAAGCGCTTCTTCTTCATCATTTTCTTTTTCACCATACAATACATGTACAGAAAAATTTTCCTGCAGGTACCAGGCCAACGGTATCGTATCAATGGCCTGCCCGCCTATAACGAGCCGGTTGATGATGATGAGTATGTTTGGTTTTTTATCCAACAATTAATGTAAAAAATTATTCACCTGCCTGTTCAATAAGTTGTTTCCATTTTTGAGCAAATAATTCCCAGGTATATTTTTCCTGCATGAGTTTCTTTGCGGCTATTCTCATCGTATTTGCATTGAGTGTATTGTTGTGCAATGCATGAATTGCATTTACAAATTCGACCGGTGTTTCACAGATCATTAAATGCGTTCCATTTTCTGCACCCACGATGGGTTGTGCGCCCAACTGTGTAGTGAGTACAACACAACCGATGGCCATGGCTTCCAGTATTTTATTTTGAATGCCTCCGCCGGTTTGCATCGGCGCTATCACTGCATCAGAGGCATACATAAGTTTGTATGGATCTTCAATAAATCCTGTAATAGTAACCCTTCCAGGGAATTGAACCTGTAAGTCGAATATTTTTTTTACGGGAGAACTTCCTGCAATGGTGAGCTGTATATCCTGGCTGAATGGTAAAACTTTTTCGGCAAACCAAAGTGCTGCATCAATATTTGGCTGGTAATCCATTTTGCCTAAAAATACGACGGTGGGCAGTTTTTTATTTTGCTCAGAAATGTATGTTGTATGAAATAAATCTTCATTCACGCCATTGGGCAACCAGGTTGCTTTTCCGAATGGAGCATAAAATTTTTGTTCATTGAAATTTGTAAAAAGTGTTGCATCAAATTTTTCTACACAAAACCGTTCAAAAGTTTTTAATCTTTTTGCTTCCACTGTATACATCATTTTCCAAAACAGGGATGATACTTTGAGCTTGCTCCTGGAATAATTCAGGTATAAGGAATCTATCAGGTCAAGCCATTTGGTATTTTGAAAACTTACTGCATAAAGTGCAGTACGCACAAGGTTTGAAATAATCAAATCGTTGTTTTGAATATTTTCCCAGCAATATTTTTCCACTTCTTTAAAGTAATAGTATTTTACCTGGATGGGATAATGCGAAACAATTGCCTGCAGGGCATTCAGGCGGAACCGGTATTTTGGGTAAATAAATATTTTATAGGAATACGTGTTTTCCTGCAAAAATTGAATCACCTCCGGGCCGGGTTTTTCATCTGTTATGATGATGAGCCTGAGCCGTACAAATTTCTGCAACACAAGAATGGAATTGTAATAGCGTAACCTGTCGCCACCAATGGGCGGAAAGGGCAGGCGCGTGAGTAAAAAATAGCAATCCCTTTTTTCCTGCATATTAATTTTTAATAAATAAATGTTGAACAGAAGTTTCTGCTGCCTGCTTATATGCATGGTACCAGGCATTGATCTTTGTATTCAATGTAACACGTTTTTGATAAGTAGCATATTCTATTATTTTCTCCGCAAACACTTTTTCATTTTCTGCCTGCGGAATGAAATTTAAATCCTTATATCCCCTCAGTGAAAATGAAGTTGCTATGAAAGGAATGCCATAGGAAGCTGCTTCGAGTATCTTTATATTGATACCGGATCCGGAAAAGACAGGTGAAATAAAAAGGTCGGCAGAAAGATAAAATGGTTCGACAGAGGTTACATCAGAATGAATTTGTATACGCGTTGAATCAATTCCAGGAAAGGCTTTTGCAGCATTTCTTCCCACAATCAGCAACTCAAAATTACCCGGTAATAATGAAAATACTTTTTCAATAAACCATTTTATTCCATCTGCATTGGGATACCAGTCCATTGCTCCCACGAATAATAATTTTATGCTTGACACCTCTTTCACTGTATATTCAGCGTGCGGGAATGAAGTGAATAAGTTCGGAAAGAAACGGTACTTTTCTGCAGATGCGTTTTCTTTTATATTTTCTTTATTCAGGTAAATAACCGTATCCATTAAAGTGTGAATTTTCGTAACAAATTTTTCCAGCAATCCAGCCTGGTAATTATAAAATGTTTTTGCCAATACATTTTTTGAAGCACCTCTTTGCCTGTAAATGGCGGCTTCGTCATTGTGCTCAACAAGGAAATTTTTCGCGCTGTTGAATTGCGTAAAATAAGATGCAGAACGGATTTGATCCCATATAATTATGTCAGGGGAAAATGCAGAAAGGTATTTTTGGATACTGGTTTTTATTTTTTCTTTCTCGGCCCGGCGGGCTGCCACGTAGGGTATGCCCCATAAACTGCTTTTAAGGATGGCATAAAAGTTATTTAAAAAATGTGTGGGAATAATTTTCAGTGAAATGTGACCACCAGATGAAAGTACCTTTTTTTCATTCTCTTGATATGAGCCTTCATCGATAATGTTAATATAACAAACATCGTTTTGTGTGGAAAGTATTTTCAATAAATTATAAGAAAATATTTTATCGCCTCCATTTAGGGGAAAAACATTCCGTGCATTAATGATTGCAATTTTTGCCATACAATTACAAGGCTGTACGTACTACTTCCTTTTCCGGTTTGTAAAAAATATTCAGTTTCCTGTAAATGATATAAAAGATCAGTATCAAAGCAAAGTCAAGGAAATAATACGCAGAAAGATCTACTACACTGGCGCGTAATAAATTGATATAATATAAAATGATCGAGGATCCATAAATAATAATGAGGCAGTTGACATCCCGCTTATAAAACATTTCATAAAAGTACCTGGTGATCACACCAAACAAGATCATCACGATAATTAATGAAGGAATTCCAAAGCCGGCATACGCATCAAAAGCTGTAAATGTATACGTGGTTCCATCCTGTACCGGGTGTTCATGCATGACCCGAATGGTATATTCAAATTCAAAAGATGTGATAGGTTTATTAGGCCAGAATATCCTGGGGACGAGAAAAAAGAATTGTGAGATGAAGAAAAATCCCCAGTGATAGTCATGTGTATTGGATAAATATTTTACGAGGATATCAAAATTTTGCCCGGGGTTGGCATCGGCTGAAAGTGTGCGCTCGCCAAGGTCCCAGAGATCGCTGATATGAAAATTGGTGAGCCATTCTATGTCGCCATTGCGTAACCTGTTGAGCATATTCAACACAGGGAATGCAAGAATGAGTAAGGAAACTGTGAAATAATTGACCGCCGGTTTTTTTTCTTTTGCACGGCAGTATAAAAAATAGGCAAAAACAAAACCCATCAGGTAGCCCAGCCGACTGGAGGATAAAGCGGCGAGCGAGAATAAAATTTCAGTGATGGTTATAAGGAAAACTTTGAGGTACAAATTTTTGGTGTCTTTCAACAACCGAAAATGATTTACCATCATGGGTATTTTGATCACGCGGTAAAAAAGTGTCCAGAAATTTCCCCCTTCTTTTACATTTTCATTTTCTACGATTAGCATATTCAGGAGATAATCCTGCAGGCTATAACCAAATGTTTTTAATTTAACCAGTGTTATACCAAAAGCTAAGACAATAAAAATGAGTTGATAAAGAATATAATGATTCAGGCTAATGCCCTTCAACTTTACCGAAGGCATCCATTTATGGATCTTAATATATTTAAAACCATTCAGGTAAAATCCCAGCATCCAGGCAACAGAACCCGTAAAGACCAAAACGCCTGTATATATTTCAAAATCATTTTCAGGTGTATTTATGTTTACAAAAAATATTAACAGGAAAAGTATGAATGAAAATGAAGGGTTAAAAAAATCATTCAGTATACTTCCATATAATAATTTATTAAAATAGAGGATGAGAAAGATCGCTGCAAAAACGCAAACATTGAAAATGAAAATATTACTGATCATCTGCTTAAAAACTTAATCCCGCTGTGGTTTTAAAGTTGTAAACAAGCCCGCACCAATTGCTTTGAAATAAGCCTTCCATGCGCTTTTCTTCCATTTTTTAAGTACAAAAAAAGCAGTGCTTGTGATGGTATAAAAAATGGCAATACATTTTAAAAATAAGTTCAAATACTCACGTATAAAGAATAAACGGTTGCGCGTATTGTAAAATATACCAAGATCAGAAAGAATCCCTCCAGTGGTAATACTTACTTTATGCATCAAATGAATATTTGACGCATACCAGATTTTATAGCCTGCAAGCCCGGCGCGGTACATCCACTCAGTGTCTTCCATGTATAAAAAATATTGCTTATCCAGGAATCCTATGTCTTTAAAAACAGACGTTTTTATGTATACAAAAGTGGTGGGTGCATAACCGGTAAAACCGCTTGTATCAGCAACCTGTGTATCTTCTTTTTTATCAAGGTAATGCACTACGCCACCTTTCCATTTCACAATATCCCCGCCTGCATACCAAATCTTTTTAGTATTAAAATAATAAATTTTCGGTGCAATGATTTCAGCTTTTTTTTCACCGGACAATTTTGCCATTTCACAGAATAAACCGGGATCGTCATATGTGATATCTGTATTAGATAAAATACATGCCGTACAACCATCTTTTATGGCCATTTTAATTCCAATATTATTCGCCTCAGCCGCACCGAGATTTTTGGTATTTTCAAAATGTTGAATGGAAAGCAAATGGTACTTATTCCTCAAGGAATCAATCATGGCGCGCATTTCAGCGGATGGAGCATTATCTATTAAGTAAATGCAAAAGGCCGGGCAGGTTTGCATAGCGATGCCTTCAAACAAATCCGGCAATAGATTTTCTTCCTTGAATAAAACTGCCACGTAGCCTATTTTTTCCAAATAATTTTAACTCAAAAATTTAATTGTTATCCGGGAACAATTCAAAATCAATTTTCATTTCCCAACCATTTAAACTGGAATAAGGCATGCCTTGAATGATAAAACTGCAGGATGGCATGAAGACCGGCCATCATTATAAATTCTGTGACCAGCAGGTTGATGATAGATCCAAACAATCCGAAATGAGATGCGAGAAATAAATTGAGTAATACACTGATAACAGAAGTTGTGATCAAAACAAAAGTGTATGACTTGGAAAAATTATATGCAAGCAGAGATTGATATGCGGGAATATTTAAAGAAGTACATAATGCAGCGAGTAAAATTATTCGGATACCATTCGTTAAAGTAGGAATATCACTTTTATTAAAATACCAGGCTATCTGGGGTGCAAAAATGAAAATACCAGCACAAACCAAAAAGAAAAAAATGAAAAAAGGGGTGAATGCTCTTTTCATAAATATTGTATAAGCCTGTACGGATTCATGTGCTTTCCTGCAGGCTGCAGGATATAATACCTGTGAATAAATGATCAGGAGTTGCCGAACCAATTGTAATATCTTTTCAATAATTCCATACAAGCCAACAATACGGTAATTGGTAAAGATGCCCAGGATTGCTGAACCGGCATAGCCACTGATATTCACAAAAAAACCGGAAATGAAATAGTAGAAACTTTTTTTCAAATAGTTCAAAATTTCAGAAAAGGAAACCCTGTAAAAATGGATTTTAAATTTTGTATGTAATAAAATGATGGATACGATTCCTGTAAAAAGTATTGATAATCCAAACAAAGCATTCACATATAAAAAATCGTTTGGATCATGAATGAAAACAAAAATGAAGATCATATAACTGATCTTGAAGACCACATTCACGAGTGCAAACAGGCGCATTTTTTCCATGCCCTGGAAGATCCAGCCGGGGTTCATGGCCTGCCCGACACAAATGATAAATGAAAATAAAAAGAGCGGTTTGTTTTCCGATAAAAAAGGGGTGAGTAAACCGATATTCAATAATAAAAAAGTGAGTAGCATTAAAAAAAATTTCGTCGTAAGAATGCCCGAAACAATTTTTCCCAATGCCTCTTTATTATTTTTATTTAAGGCAATTTCTTTTGTGCCTGTAAGGTTAAAACCATAGTCTATAATTAACCCGAAGATATTGATGACGGCGAGTGAGAAAGTGATTTTGCCAAAATTGAGTAAACCCAATATACGGATCAGGTATGGTGTAAGAACCAATGGCAGCAATAGATTGATGGATTGAATGCTGCCGAGAATAAAAAAATTTTCGGCAATGGCACTCTTTTTAATCGTGCTGAATGTCGAAGCTAATTTTGAGTAAAAGGGCATGTAAATTTTTTCCCGGAAAGTTCAACAGGTAAACAATTATCAGTCTGCCAACTCTTGTTCAGCCTGTAATTTTTCATTGCGCAGCATGTATACAAAAGTGAGGTAGCAAAGGCATAAAAATCCCGCAAGCAAACCACCATAAATCATTCCAAGCAAGCGGCCGGTTTTAATGACTTTCAGTGGCAGCATCGGTTCATCGATCACCTGGATTAAAGGTGTTTCGCGCAATAAATTAAATTTGGATAATTCAAGATTTTTCAAAAGTTCGCCATAAGCAGTAGCAAGAACAGTAACATCTGTTTGCTTTTTTTGTAAGCCAACTAAAGGGGTTTGAAAAGCAGGATTCAAATTGGCATCTGATAATTCTGCCCGGCCTGCTAATGCGGCATCATACGCTCTCTTAATAGAATCCGCACGGCTTTGCAGGGCTTCCACAGTTTGATAGGATCTTTTCGTACTGCTTACCACATAAAACTCGGTCACTCTTTTGATCAACTCTTCCGAAAATACTTTGGAAAAAATTTCACTTGGACTTACAACTGTTACATTATACAGCAATACTCTTTTATCCGGCCTGTCTGCCACCAATACTTTTTTCGAAATATCTTTTAAAATTAATTGTAATACACTATCCTGCACACGGGTATATGTTGCCGGGTCCTGGCTAAGGGGAAATGAAACTTTTTGCAACAGGGTATCTTTGCGAAAAGATTTCTTCATTCCCGAAGATTCATAATATAAACTCAGCAGGTTTTCTGTTTGCTCATTTACTTTTGTAGGTGTAAATAAAGCTTCCTTCATGATTTTTTGTGAAGAGATCAGGGATAAAATATTATCTCCCGAAAACACGCCGCCTACACCCCCGAGATTGATGCCAAACTGCGCTGCAATGCCCATGATACCTGATGTCGCATCTTTATCATCGTCTGTAGAGAAAGATAATATCGCCTGGTAATTTGGTTTTTCCAGCCAGCCATATAATAATCCTAATCCAGCTCCGGAAAAACCTATAATACAAATGATCACCCATTTTGAAAGGAAAAAACGAAAAAGTTTTTTCAATCCTTCCACAGCACCGGTAAGGGAAATCTCTTTTGGAGTGGATGAATGCTCAGTCATACTTATTTTTCAATTTTATAAAAACTAAAATTTTTATTTCAGGTTATTGATGACCAGTAATATTACAGAAACAAGTGATACGATTGCTGTTGTTAAACCCACCACCTCGCCTGTAGAAAGCCTGCCCCGGCTTTTATCTATACCGGGTACAAAAATTTCATCACCGGCATTGATATCCGGGTAACTTTTGAAAAAGAGGAAATGGTGTACAACTCTTGCATTGCCGTTTGCTGCAAGAACAAATGCTCTTCGCCGCACGGCATTGCCTGAAAATCCACCCGCCTTATTGATATAATATTTCATATTTTTTCCTTCCTGGAAAGCAAATTGTGTTGGAAATAAAACCTCGCCACGCACTTTCACTGCCTGGTTTTTCTTTGGTACAAATATTACATCACCATCTTCGAGAATAAGGTCATTCGTAATACCAGGCTGTTTCAATACTTCCGCTAAATTAATACCAATTAAATCGTAAGGTTTCAGCACTTCTTTATGAATCGAATCTGCGAGCGTAGTATCGCTTAATCCAAATAAAGCCAGTTTTTCCACATTGCGGGATTTTAAAGCAGTAAGTGTATCAATTTTATTGATTCGCTTAAGAGACGTTGCAATCGGGTCCGCAGTATATTTTAATCCGCCGGCACGTTTCACTACATCACTTAATTTTTCATCATTTGAATTGATCACATATACCCCGGGATATAATACTTCACCACTAACAGTGACAGACTTTTGAACAAAATAACCTGGGTTATTCCGGATAATGATCACATCAAAAGGCCGCAGGTAAAAATTGCTGCCTTGAATATCCAAATCTTTTTCGGCATCTATTTCAAATGTCTTTGCGATCTCAGTAGAATTAGGATCGGCATTGGTCACACGCCGGGCAACCTCAATTCTTTTTCCATTCGATGCTTCAGAAAAACCGCCTGCTTCAAATATGGCGTCTTTCAGTGACATGCTGTCTTTAAAAATATAGATCCCGGGATTTCTTACCTGTCCCTGTAAACTAATGGTATATTGATCCCGCATATCAAAAATTGAAGAAATCACCACGGAATCCTCCCGCTGCAATAAAATATCAGGCTGCGTTTTTTGTACTATTCCATAAACATCAAAAGACAACATCTCCAAACTCAGGTCGGGTTTCAAACGGCGTATAATTCCTCTTTTTAAAAATGCATCTTCTTTTAAGCCATCTGCTTTTTGAATAAGTGCACTTAGTGTCAGGCCTTGTGATAATTCAAATTCTCCCGGACGCATTACAGCGCCTGTTATCTGCACACGATTGGAATACCTGTCCAAAATTTTATTAACTGATAAAGAATCACCACCTTTTAAAACATAATTTGAATAGTTATTACTCGTTACATCAACAACTGATTTTTCTTTATCTGTAAGCCGGGTTATTTTAATGGAAGAACGATAGGCTGAATCCGTAAATCCGCCTGCTGCATTTAAAACTTCCTGTAAATTATCAGATGGCAAAATTTCAAAAATGCCTTCCCGCTTCACTTGTCCGCCAATCGCCACGCGGCTTTCATAATAAGGAATACGTATTACATCCTGGTCCAGTAGCCGCACATTATCTTCCATACTTCCCTTTAATAAAAAATCATAGAGGTCAATAACCTGGAAAACTTTGTTATTGCGGATCAATTCTATTTTCCGGTAAGTGCCATTCCTGGAAGGACCGCCACATAAATACAACGCATTGAAAACAGTTGCCAGTGAAGAAATTGTGTATGTACCGGGTTGCTTTGCCTGCCCGATAATAGTTACCTGTATGCTTCGGATATTTCCCAGGCTTACCTGCACTTTTGTGCTGCCCGTGATGATTGCTTTATAAATAGTTGATGACAATTTATTCGTGATTTTGGAACTAGCCTGGTCCACAGTAAGTCCTGCTACATATACCGGCCCTACATTCGGAATATACACCGAACCTTCCGGTGTGATCTTAAGTTTATAATGTGTTTCTGAAGCGCCATAAATATCTATGCTAAGCTCATCATCCGGGCCTAAAATATAATTGACCGGTGTAGCTATCCGAAGGTTTGGCTCAAAGCCCATGGCAGAATTTGAAAAAAACTCAGATCCAAATATTCTTTTATCTACCTGGTTTTCCTGCGTTAAAATGGTTGTTTTACTCTGTGTCCGGGCTGTCGTTGTTGTATCTAAAGTTGATGGAGCGCGGTTTAATGCCCCTGTATTTTGTGTGGCAATCAGGTTTTTTACTCGTAACTGCAATTTTGCAATTTCTTCAGCAGGCATACCTTTCGCAGCAGCGATCTGTGCTGCCTGTTCCATAGTGATATTGGAAGCCTGCATTTTATTATAATAATATAAAATATCTGCGTCGCTGAGCTGGTCCACTTTTATTTCCCGGAGGTCTTGTGTCATCAGGGTTTGCGCGCCTGCATGTGTATATGCTGCGAGAAAAAGAAAGGCAATGATCAGGATTTTTTTCATACTGGTAAAAACGTAAAATTAATAACCGGGGTTAACAAATAAAATCAATAATGATCAGGTGGAAAAATTTTGTGTTGCGAAAAGTTTTACAAATGTATAAAAAGCAAAGCTTCGCCACCTCAGTCACATCCAATAAAAAAATACCGGCATCCATTTTAATTAAAGTGCCGGCGGAAGATCTTATTTAATATGACTGCTTTTTTAAAGGGGCAAATATAATGATTTTGCAAAGTGAAGGAACGTATAAATTTTTATTGATAAACATGCGTTTTTTAGAAGATAAAAAAAATGAATTTTTATAATCTATGTTTAACTTTAGCGTTCCCTGTTTAATTCCTTTGCATGAAACAACGTTATTATTCCCTGGATGTTTTCCGCGGTGCTACTGTTGCACTTATGATATTGGTAAATAATCCCGGATCCTGGGATCATATTTTCGCGCCGCTCGACCACGCGCCCTGGGAGGGTTGTACACCAACCGACCTGGTATTTCCTTTTTTTCTTTTTGCTGTTGGCAATGCCATGGCATTCGTGATGCCGCGTTTGCGGGAAGCGGGCAATAACACTTTTTTTAAAAAAGTGATCAAAAGAACTTTACTCATTTTTTTTATTGGCTTATTTTTAAACTGGAGCCCATTTTTCATGTGGCAGCAAAACAGGCTTGTATTTAAACCATGGGAATGGATCGGGGATGATGGTTTAATACATGGTATCCGCACGCTGGGCGTATTGCAGCGCATTGCATTGTGCTATTTTTTCGCTTCATTCATTGCCTATTTTTTTAAACAGAAAACGGTTATTTTCATTGGCGTACTTATCCTCTTATTGTATTGGGGCCTTTGTCATTTCCTGGGAACTCCCGGTGATCCTTATAGCCTGGGAGGTTATTTTGGAACTTCTGTTGATAAGGCGATTATTGGTGACGTACACATGTACCGGGGCGAAGGCGTTGTATTTGATCCCGAAGGATTGATGAGTACATTACCCGCAATCGTCCAGGTACTTATTGGTTTTTTAGTGGGAAACTTTATTTTGAAAAAAGGAAAAACCTTTGAAATGGTTTCTACTCTTTTTACTGCCGGTGTTATAATGGCGTGTATTGGTTATTTATGGGGCCTGGAATTTCCCATTGCCAAAAAAATATGGACAAGCAGTTACGTGATCTATACATCCGGACTGGCATTGCTGGCGCTTTCTGTATTTATTTTTTTACTGGAGTTTAAAAATGCAAAAGGCGCCTGGAGCAAATTTTTTGATGTATTTGGAAAAAATCCATTATTTATTTTTGTACTCAGCGGCTTCCTGCCACGACTGCTTGGTATTGTGCGTATACCGCATATTTCGGAAAATGGAGTAAGTGATTTTATCACACCATTTGGATGGTTTTATGAACATATATGTAAAAATATTGCTGCTGATCCACGCATAGGGTCAGAATTTTATGCACTTTGTATGATCGCTTTTTACTGGCTGATCGTGTATTTTATGGACCGCAAAAAGATTTATATCAAAGTATAAATGTGGTAGCGTTTTCCAATTGAATGCAATAATTTTTTTGGATGCAAAATTGGAAATATGCATGAATTTTTACTTAAAGAATATCTTTCCTTAAATAGAATCACTTTATTGTTTTTGCGTAATCCTTTTTGATTGTCAATTCTAACGAATCGCTTTCTTCATATATAAATGAATTTTTCCCGTAAAAAAAACTTCACCCGCAATAAGGACAGGTGAAGTTTTTTTAAAACAAGTTCCCATTATTTAAATTCTGAATCAGGCAGATTTGTATTGATCATGATTGAGTTTACCTCGAGATCATACGCATACTGTCCCTGGTCCATAT
>JBAQJB010000428.1:0-6096 GCA_049289155.1 Chitinophagaceae bacterium | reverse complement strand
CAGAATGACAGCTCATATATTAAAGGCAGTTTTTCCTGGCTGGCAAAAAATGATTCTTCTTTCCCCAGCGGTCAGGAAAATTTTTCTGTAAAACCTGTAAGCTATAAAGAAACTTTGCAGGCAACCTCTGCAACGGTTGAATCATCAAAATCATTGAGCTCTGTTTTCTTGATCTGCCTTGCTGCTGGTTTGCTTGCAGTAGTTACACCATGTGTATTTCCATTGGTGCCGGTTACTGTTAGCTTTTTTCTTAAAAAAAGTAAAACACGTGCAGAAGGATTGCGAAATGCAATCACATATTCCTTATCAATTATTCTTATTTATACGATTCCCGCAATCATACTTACGCTGATCTTTGGCGATAAAATTCTATATACCATTTCAACCAGCGCGGTATCCAATCTTATTTTCTTTCTTATTTTTATGGTGTTTGCCATATCATTTTTTGGAGCATTTGAATTGCAATTACCCAATAGTTGGGCGAATAAAGCAGATTCAAACGCTGGTAAAGGCGGATTTACAGGCATATTTTTCATGGCATTGACATTGGTTATTGTTTCTTTTTCCTGCACAGGCCCTATTGTAGGTACTTTATTGGGACAGACCAGTTCGCAGGGAATTGCTATGGCTCCGATCATTGGCATGTTTGGTTTCGGCCTTGGACTTGCTTTGCCTTTTTCCTTATTTGCTTTTTTTCCAAGCATGCTTCAGTCACTACCTAAAAGTGGCGGCTGGCTAAACAGTGTAAAAGTTTGTTTTGGATTTATTGAGCTTGCGCTTGGTTTAAAATTTCTTTCAAATGTTGACCTTATCTATCACTGGCGTTTATTAGACAGGGAAATTTTCCTGGTACTTTGGATTATTATTGCTCTTTTTATGGGTTTATATTTATTGGGAAAAATAAAATTTTCACATGATGCTCCATTACCATTTATAAGTGTGCCACGCTTATTTTTTGCTATTGCGACTTTTAGCTTTGGTTTATATTTGTTACCCGGTTTATGGGGTGCACCATTAAAAGCGTTGAGTGGTTTATTGCCGCCAACAACCACACAGGATTTTAACCTGGATGCCCTGCAATATAAGTTGGTAAATAATTCAGCAGGTTCAAATAGTTCGCAGGGAAATGCAGTTGCACCGAAAAGGCTTACGGATAAATTAAGTGTGCCTTTTGGACTCACAGCATATTTTGATTTGAATGAAGGTATGGCTGCAGCCAAAGTTTTAAATAAACCAGTGATGATAGACTTCACAGGCCACTCCTGCGCGAATTGTCGTAAAATGGAGCAAAAGGTTTGGCAGGATCCGGAAGTATTGAGAAGGATAAGAGAAAATTTTGTGCTCATAAGTTTATACGTGGATGAATCCCAGGAATTGCCGGAGCATGAAAAATACACGAATGCCCGTGGTGAAAATATAACTACGGAGGGTGATAAAAACCTGGATTATGAGATCACCAAATTTGGCTTCAACGCGCAACCATTATATATGTTCCTGGATTTGAAAGGGAACCCTTTATCGGATATTAAATATGGGTATGATCCGGACATACAAAAATTTATTCAGCACCTTGATATGGTTAAAGCAGCATTTGAAAAAGAGTAATTAAAAAATCCCGTGGTAACGGGATTTTTTAATTTGGCTGTCATCCTGCAGTCAGTAAGTTAAGGCAAGCAATCGGGATATATTTCAACAAAACAGGCTGTGCTGCAGAATGACAATTTTTTTATAAACTAATTTGTTTTTCAGTCATCATTTTTCTCAGGTTGATCAAACCATACCGCATCCTTCCCAAAGCTGTATTGATACTGCAATTGGTCATCTCAGCGATTTCTTTAAAACTCAGATCTCCAAAATGCCGGAGCACGATCACTTCTCTTTGTTCATCCGGCAATGAAGCTAACATGCGATGCATTCTTTCGTGTGTCTGATTCCGGATAATTTTTTGTTCGGCATTTTCATTTACAACAACGATCACATCAAAAATATCCTGGTTCTCATTATTGACAATAGGAGGTGTACGTTTGATTTTCCTGAAATGATCCACGCATAAATTATGCGCAATGCGCAATGCCCAGGGAAGAAATTTACCTTCTTCATTATAACGTTTACTTCTTAATGTATCAATGATGCGCACAAATGTTTCCTGGAACAAATCCTCGGCAAGATATTTGTCTTTTACAATAAAGAATATGGAGCTAAAAATCCTTTCTTTATATCGAAGTATTAATGCTTCTAGCGCTGAACTATTTCCACCCTGGAAATTCAGGATAAGTTCTGTGTCTGTAACTTGATTAAACTTTCTCATAGATGCTTTTTGAGGGTAAAGCACAAGCCGTTTTTTATAATATTTTTTCGAAAAGGCTTTGAGTAAAGTTTATTTTATAAGCTTAATTTTGTGTGAATAGGTTGTGAAAATACGATTAACAAAACAATATTTGACTATGCAAGTTGTAAAATATTTGTGAATAAAACAAATATTTTTGCAATTAACAACTGAAGGAATTTTCTGAATGAATAAATTACAAGTAAAAAAGCCGGGCAATGCGATCAGTTTGCAGCCTGCTGGAAGCCTGTCTAATAGCCGGGATATCATCGTAAACGGCGCAAGGGTGCACAATTTGAAAAATATTACAGTTGCTTTTCCCAGGAATAAATTAATTGTAGTTACGGGCGTTTCAGGCAGTGGCAAATCTTCACTTACCATTGACACCCTTTTTGCGGAAGGCCAGCGCCGGTATGCGGAAAGTCTTAGTGCGTATGCCCGCCAGTTCATGCAACGCATGGCAAAACCTGATGTGGATTCTATAAAAGGCCTTTGCCCGGCAATTGCTATAGAACAAAAAGTAATTACCAGGACGCCGAGAAGTACCGTTGGTACAATGACCGAAATCTATGATTACCTGCGTTTATTGTTTGCACGGATTGGTAAAACAATTTCTCCGGTTAGTGGCCAGGAAGTGAAAAAGGATGATGTTCAGGATGTTCTGCAATTTATCAGGTCTGTACCGCATGATTCCAAAGTGTTGATACTGGCTGCATTTCACAAACCCGGTAACAGGGAAATAAAAGAAGAGTTATCCATTTTAATGCAAAAAGGATTTTCCAGGTTGTACAAATTTAAAATTGGCGGTGAAATTTTCCGGATAGAAGATCTCATTGAGAAAAGTGATGCTGAATTAAAGAAATTAATTTCCATCAAAAATCAGCGGGACTGGTTTGTATTGATCGACCGCATTGTTATACGCGATTTTGATGACGAAGATATACACAGGCTCTCCGATTCTATTTCTACTGCATTTTATGAAGGTAATGGAGAAATGTTTTTAGAAATAAATGATACGCTCAAACATTTTAATAATAAATTTGAAAGGGATGGAATTGTTTTTGAAGAACCCGTTCCCAATTTATTTTCGTTTAATAATCCTTTTGGCGCATGCCCAACTTGTGAAGGTTTCAGCCAGGTTTTAGGCATCAGTGAAGACCTGGTTATTCCTAACCGGGCATTGAGTGTATATGAAGGTGCCGTAGCGCCCTGGAAAGGTGAAAAGCTGGGTTTATGGAAAGAGTATTTTATAAAAAATTCAAAGGTTGAAAACTTCCCGGTACACAAACCCATACAAAGCCTTACGCCGGAGCAGTATGATCTTTTATGGAAAGGAAATGGCAACTTACATGGCATCAACGATTTCTTCAAAGAAGTAGAACAAAATTTATATAAAGTACAATATCGTGTTTTATTAAGTCGCTACAGGGGCCGGACAAAATGCCCTGATTGTAATGGTTTCCGGTTAAGAAAGGAAGCACTTTACGTAAAAGTTGACGGCAGGCATATTGGTGAACTCTGCCATATGCCGGCTAAAGATTTTTATTCCTGGCTGAATGATTTTCAACCTAATGAAACGGATGCCATCATTGCAAAAAGAATACTCATTGAATTGTTTCAACGATTACAAACATTACTGGATGTAGGCCTTGGGTATCTCACCCTGGACCGTCTCGCTAATTCATTAAGTGGTGGTGAAAGCCAGCGGATACAACTTACAAGAAGCCTGGGAAGCAACCTCACCAATTCTTTATATATCCTGGATGAACCTTCAATTGGCTTACATTCAAGAGATACACAAAACCTGGTGCGTGTTTTAAAAAAATTAAGGGATAAAAAAAATACTGTGGTGGTTGTAGAGCATGATGAATTACTTATGCGTGAATCTGATCATATTATTGACATGGGTCCATTGGCTGCCCATTTGGGTGGTGAAGTGATTGCAGAAGGTACTGTTTCAGACATTTTGGAAAACCCGGAAAGCCTCACGGGTAAATACCTTTCCGGTGAATTGGAAGTACATTTTAAACATCCTCAAAGAGAATTTAAGAAATATATACGGGTTGAAAATGCAACGCATCACAATTTAAAAGACCTTTCTGTATCATTTCCGTTGAATATGCTTTGCGTGGTTAGCGGAGTAAGTGGCAGTGGTAAAACAACATTGGTGCGCCAGGTTTTGTACCCGGCTTTAAAAAAACTACAGGGAGATCTTACAGAAGCTCCCGGCCATTTTAAAACACTTAGTGGGAATTATAATGACATTAGTCATGTAGAATTAGTGGATCAAAATCCTATTGGTAAATCTTCCCGCAGTAACCCGGTGACTTATATAAAAGCCTACGATGCCATCCGTGAATTATTTTCCCAGCAACCCCTGTCAAAGAAAAATGGATTTTTGCCCAAACATTTTTCTTTCAATGTAGATGGTGGCCGCTGTGATGCATGTAAAGGAGAAGGGGAACAACTGGTAGAAATGCAATTTCTCGCCGATGTGCACCTGACCTGTGAAGTATGTAAAGGCCGGCGTTTTAAAGATGTTGTGCTGGAAGTAAGGTATCATTCAAAAAATATTTATGATGTTTTAGAAATGAGCGTAGATGAAGCCATCATTTTTTTTAAAGATTATCCGGCACTGGCAAAATCCCTGCAAACCTTGCAGGATACAGGTCTTGGCTATATAAAACTGGGTCAGAGCAGCAATACATTGAGTGGTGGTGAAGCGCAGCGGGTAAAACTGGCTTCTTTTTTAGGCAAAGGAAAAGCGAATGAAAAGATCTTGTTCATTTTTGATGAACCAACTACCGGGCTACATTTTCATGATATCCATAAACTCCTGAAATCATTTAATGCATTAATAGAACAAGGCCATTCCATCATCGTAATTGAACACAATATTGATGTGATAAAAAACGCAGACTGGGTGATTGACCTAGGCCCGGAAGCCGGCGATGAAGGTGGTGAATTAATTTTTTCAGGATTACCTGCTGATTTGAAAAAAATAAAAGGAAGCCATACTGCAAAGTTTCTTTAAATTATCTTCCTCCACCCGGGCAATATTCACGCAGAAAATTAGTGAACAATGTTACCAAATGTAGACTGGTTCCCGGGCCTTCTGAAATAGCATGCGTTCTGTTTGGATAGCTCATCATCTGGAATTGTTTATTGTATTTCACCAATTCATTGACAAGCATTTCTGTGTTTTGATAATGAACATTATCATCACCAGTACCATGGATAAGTAACAAATGACCCCGGAGATTTTTCGCATAGGTAATAGGTGATCCATTTTTATAATTGTCACCATTTTCCTGTGGTAAACCCATATATCTTTCCTGGTAAATATTATCATAAGTTAGTTGGTTGGCTACAGGTGCTATGGCTATACCTGTTTTATAAATATCAGGAAACTGAAAGAGTAAATTAAGGGTTGTGGAACCACCGCCACTCCAGCCCCAAACAGCGATCCTGCTTGAATCCACGTATGGCCATTCCAATATTTTTTTCGCAGCCATTGCCTGGTCATGCGTATTCAAAATTCCTATTTTACCATATATACTTTTTCTCCATGCTGCCCCTTTTGGAGCCGGTGTGCCACGTCCATCCAGGCTGATTTGAATATATCCATCTCCGGGCATATCGCCGGCATATAAAAAAGTTCCTGCACTGCCATACACATCGTTGACTGTCTGTGCTGCAGGTTCAGTATATACATAAAAAACAACGGGATATTTTTTAGTACTGTCAAAATTCGTGGGTTTTATTATCCA
>JBAQJB010000427.1:0-6911 GCA_049289155.1 Chitinophagaceae bacterium | reverse complement strand
CCTTCGAAGTGAACTCATTCAAACTGCGGAAGCCGGATATGTGTTGAATGCGCCTTCGTTGAAAATCAGGTTGGGTGCATACTATACAAGTATACAGCATGGTTTCAATGTCCTTACTTTTTATGATGATGATTACAGCAATTTTGTAAACTATGCCATTCGCAATATAGACAGGGAATTTATGGGAATTGAATTTGGCCTGGATGCAAAACTAATGCGCAATGTTTCATTCACCGGGGCCGCATCGCTCGGCAGGTACTATTATACATCACGTCAGAACGCTACAATCATTCTTGATAATAGTGCAACGGTTTTGGCCAATGAAATTGTGTATAGTGAAAATTACCGCGTGGCCGGAACGCCGCAGCAGGCCTATAGTGCAGGCGTGAGTTACCGTTCACCGAAGTTTTGGTTCGTGAGTGTTACAGCTAATTATTTTGATGAAATATGGCTGGATTTTAATCCCATCCGCAGAACCTATAATGCAATCGAAGGCATTGATCCGAAAACAGAATTGTGGAATGAAATTCTTACGCAACAAAAATTGAATGCCCAATATACAATTGATTTTTTTAGCGGTTATTCATTCCGCCTGCGGAAATCCATTGATCATGCAAGGCCCACGTACATCGCATTCCTGGCCGGCATTAGTAACCTGCTGAATAACCAGGATTTCAAAACCGGTGGCTATGAACAATTGCGTTTTGATTTTGCCGGGCATGATGTAAATAAATTTCCGGCGAAATATTATTATGCGTATGGCATCAATTATTTTATAAGTGTATCACTTCGTTTTTAGAAAAAATAAAAACTGATTTATGAAAATTCAAAAATCCACTAACATGTTTTATTTGTCCATCCTGCTAATCTGCAACCTTGCTATTTCCTGTGATAAAAAATTTGATGAACCGCCCGTATTTATTCCCCCAAATATTGTGAGTGATTATTCTATTACCGAATTAAAAAACCTGCATACAAACGGCATGGTAGAACAAATCATAGAAGATAGGATTATACGCGGCATCGTAGTGGCTGATGACCGCAGCGGCAATTTTTATAAATCAATCGTGATTGAAGATTCCACTGGTGGCATTTCACTTTCATTAGACCGATATGATTTGTATACAGATTACCCGATCGGCAGAGAAATTTTTATCAAAATAAAAGGGCTTTATCTTGGTGATTATAATAAATTAATTCAATTGGGCGGCGGTGTTGATCGTACAGGCACCGCACCAGCACTGGCTCCATTGGCTGCAACTTTGTTTGATCAATATATAACAAGGGGTTCTTTTTCCAATAAAATTTCACCTGTAGAAGTAAGTGTGGCGAACTTGAATGACAATTATCAAAACATGCTGATACAAATAAATAATTGCCAGTTTGCCATAACGGATACGTCCAAAACATTTGCACTTGCGGGACAATCTTCTCCTTCCGCGGTGAATTATACAATGAGTACCTGTGAAGGCGATAAAATTATTTTACGCAACAGTAATTATGCAGATTTTGCTTCTTATAATTTGCCCAATGGAAATGGAAACATTACGGCCATTTATACGGTTTATGGAACTACAAAACAATTGTATATCCGCGACACTTCCGATACACCTTTTTACGGCTTGCGTTGTGATGGTTCCGGGGGAAATATTATTTTCAGCCAGGATTTTACGGATGCGCCTGTTGGATCAAATATTAATTTAAGCGGTTGGATAAATATGCCGGAATCAGGAAGCGTAAAATATACATGCGCCAATTTTCAATCGAATAATTATGCAAAAATTTCCGCGTATTTATCCGGGAATGATATTATAAAAACATGGCTGGTAACACCCGCAATTTCGCTGGGAAGTTATAGTCAAAAAAAGCTCTCATTTACAAATGCGGATGGATATGATAATGGGGCGACATTGAAAGCAATGCTTTCGACTAATTATAATGGTGACGGCAAACCCTGGAATTATACCTGGACAGTCTTGCCGGCAACAATTTCGCATGGGCACACCAGCAGTTATGGAAGTTTCATTTCTTCAGGCGAAATAGACCTCAGCACATATTCAAAAATTTATCTTGCTTTTGTATATGAAGGTGCCGATGGTGGTGGCACAAAAAAAACCACCACCTTTCAAATTGATGATATAAAAATTACTGGAAATTAAAAAGTTGATTCAACATTCACTGAGGCTGATAGGTATATGAATGGCCAGGCCACCTTCTGATGTTTCCTTGTATTTGGTATTCATATCCAACGCGGTCTGCCACATGGTAGCAATCACTTTATCCAGGCTTACTTTGGCATAATCCGGCAAACTTTGTAATGCAAGTTGTGAAGCAGTAATTGCTTTTATAGCGCCCATGGTATTTCTCTCAATACACGGAATTTGTACCAGTCCGCCAATCGGGTCGCAGGTCATTCCGAGATGATGTTCCATCGCAATTTCTGCAGCCATCATAGCTTGTTTTTGAGAGCCACCGAGACATTCAGTTAATGCCGCTGCGGCCATAGCAGAAGATACACCGATTTCAGCCTGGCAACCACCCATAGCTGCGGAAATAGTTGCACCCTTTTTAAAAATACTTCCAATCTCTGCAGCGGTCAATAAAAATTCTATGATCTTCTGATCATCATTTCCATCACAAAAAATAATATAATACAAAAGTACCGCCGGGATTACGCCCGCAGCGCCATTTGTAGGCGAAGTAACCACGCGGCCAAACGCTGCGTTTTCTTCATTAACTGCTAAAGCAAAACAACTCACCCAATCAAGAATATATTTAAACTGGGTGCCCCCTGCTTTTATTATTTGCATCCATTCCTCAATTGAATTATATGCTTTTCCCTGTGTATATTTTTTATTGAGGTCAAAGGCTCTTCTCCGGACATGCAGGCCGCCGGGCAGTTCACCCTGGTTATGACATCCGCGATAAATGCAACTCAACATAGTATGCCATATATTCAGAACACCTTTTTTTGTTTCAGCTTCGGGACGCCATTCATTTTCATTTTCCAAAACAATTTCATGAATGCTCATGCCGGTTTTAATACAAAATCGTAACAGGTCATTTGCATTATTAATGGGAAATGGCAGGGAAATGGTTTCTTTACCTATCGAAGTTTCGTTTTCCAGCACCACAAAACCGCCACCAATGGAGTAATAGGTTTCGCTCATCATTTCACCATTTTCTAAAAAGGCTTGTATGGTCAAAGCATTGGGATGAAAAGGAAGTGATTCAGAAAATAAAAATTGGATATCAGTCTGAGGATCAAAAACGATTTCATGCTTCCCATCCAATCTTAATTTTTTGGATGAATCAATTGCATTTATTTTTGGTGTTATGCTGTCAACCGGCACTGTCACCGGGTCTTCCCCGCAAAGGCCCATCATTATGGCTATATCAGTTCCATGCCCCCGGCCGGTTTTTGCCAGGGAACCGTATAACAACACATTAACTTTATTTACTTTCTGAAATTTATTTTCTTCTATGAGATGATGTATAAAACGCATAGCTGCCCGCCAGGGCCCAAGTGTATGGGAGCTTGAAGGGCCCACGCCAATTTTAAACATATCAAAAACCGAAATAGATTCATGTGGCATAACCTTACAAAATTAAGAACTATTGGTTGATAAAGCAGTGACTGATCAAACAGATATTTGAAATGGGATAATCATTTTATATAAAAGAAGTTTTTTGTTTTAAATTTAATTTTTGAATAAGAAAGATTTTCATGCGCGGCATGATGATTGTTATAAACAAGGCTTAAAAATTTAAACAAATTATGAAAAAGACAATGATTGCCTTTTTGGTGCTGGCCTTTAGCACTTTAACAATAGTGAGTTGTAATAAAAACAATTCTGATATTAATCCAACTCCTGTAAACATAGCAGATTATATTGCAGGTAACGCAGATTTTTCCATGATGGAATCAGCTCTTGTCCGTTCCGGCCTGGTTACACAAGTTCAAAATGCTACCAACATCACTTTTTTATTACCGGATAATGCCGCATTTCAAAATGCCGGTATAGATCAGAATTATCTCGATAATCTTTCTGTAGATGACCTTAAATCGCTTGTTTTATATCACGAGATAGATCAAAAAATTAATTCATCAGAATTTCCTTTAGGTGATACAATTACTACGGCTTCAAGCCAGCACATCTTTTCCAATGTAAATGATAATGGTATTTATATAAATGGTATTCAACTGAAGCTAACGGATATACAAGCTACGAATGGTATCGTTCACCTGCTGGTAAAAGCACTGGTACCACCAACCAATAATTTGTATGACATGGTTGCAGGGAATGCTGATTTAACTTTATTAAAAGCTGCTGTTGACAAGGCAGGCCTTAGTTCTGCTTTGCAAACTGCAGGGAAATATACCGTATTCGCACCCACTGATGAAGCTTTTAAAGCAGCAGGTTTTATGACCGTTACCGATATTAATAATGCTGACGTTGCCGTAATTACCAAAATTGTAAAAGACCATGTTTTACAAACAGAATTTTTTAATGCAGATTTTATTTCAGGCATAACATTAAAAAATCTACAGGGTGATGACCTGCTGGTGAGTGCAACCCCACCATCTGTAAGTCTTGTTGGTTCAGCACAACCGCCATCCATGGTAACCACGTTCGATTTAGTTGGAACAAATGGTGTAGCACAGGTTGTGGATCATGTGCTTTTACCATAAAAGATTTTAAAGGATAATAAATGGCGGTCTTTTAAAACAGGGCCGCCATATTTTTTTTGAGACTAATTTATATCCGGTAATTTTGAAATATGAAACACAGTAAAATTTCATTTTTTATTTCTCTTTCTATTGGATGTTTTATATTTTTTGCATGTAAAAAAAATGATCCGGGAAATATCATACCATCGAATATAAAATGTATCAATGCATCTCCGGATGCACCAGCTATCAATTTCCTGGATAATAATACTTCTTTCGCGGAGAATTTAAATTATACCGATGTTTCCGCTTATACATTATTAGCACCCGTTACTTCAAAACTTAGTATCACTGAGAACAGTATACCCAAAACATTCAATACTTTCTTCACCACGCTGGAACCAGGTTTTTATTATTCATTATTTGCTGTTGATTCATTTTCAAAGTTAAGTATGACAATGGTTTCAGATGTGTTTACCATTCCTGCAACTGATTCTTCCATGATCCGTTTTTTTAATTTCAGCCCGGGATCATCTTATATAACGGCGACTCTTGAAAATCCATTGGATACCATTTTCCTGGGAAACCGGCAATTTAATGACCAAAACACGTATGCAGCCTATGTAGTTTTTAATGAAATCCCTTCTGGTAACTACAATTTGCAACTACTCACCTCAGACAGCACAATAATTTCTACGCCACTTAATTTTTCCGGAGGAAAAGTATATACAATCTATGCCAAAGGATTTTCACAGGGAACAGGAATTTCCGCGCTGGGCGCGGCTTTGATAGAACATAATTGAATACATTTATTCCCTTTTGACAATTTTACTACAGGAAAATAATGCAATAAATTCACTTAAAAAAAGTGAACCAATAACACCTAAGACTTAATCCTTATTTTTGCAGTTATTTAAAAAAATAACTGGTATGCAATTATCCTCTTTATTAGACAGGTTTAATGAACCGGAAACCTTGAAAATGGCAAAACTTGGCCGTGAGCTGCGTGCTTCAGGCATTGATGTTATTGACCTTAGCCTCGGTGAACCTGATTTTGATACGCCGGAATACATAAAGAAATCAGCTATCGAAGCCATCCATAATAACTGGAGCCATTATCCGCCCGTGGCAGGCTATCCTGAATTACGGGAAGCAGTTTGTACAAAATTCAAAAGGGATAATCAATTGGAGTATAAACCTGAAAACATAATTGTATCCACGGGAGCCAAACAAAGCCTGGCAAATGCCGTTCTAGCTACTGTGGATGAAGGGGACGAAGTGATCATTCCTACACCTTATTGGGTTACCTATTCTGAGTTGGTAAAATTTGCCCGCGGAAAAATTAAAGAAATAAAATCAACGGTTGAAACGCAATTCAAAATAACGCCGGAAATGCTGGAAAATGCAATTACGCCAGCCACGAAATTATTTATGTTTTCATCTCCCTGTAATCCTTCCGGCGCTGTGTATACAAAAGATGAACTGGCCGCATTGGCAAAAGTTTTTGAAAATCACCCGGAAGTATGGATTTTATCTGATGAAATTTATGAGTATATAAATTTTACCGGCAAACATGAAAGCATTGCACAATTTGATTCTATAAAAGACCGCGTTATTATAATCAATGGCTTAAGTAAAGGTTTTGCCATGACCGGCTGGAGGCTTGGTTATATGGCGGGAAATACAATGATCGTAAAGGCATGTGAAAAAATACAGGGTCAAATAACCAGTGGTGCGAATTCGATTACTCAAAGAGCAGCGATCACTGCCTTAACTGAGCATGATGATTCTATTAAAAACATGCAGGAACAATTTGCCATACGTCGTAAACGCATCCTGGAATTAGTCGCCGAAATACCCGGTTTCATTACGTTTGAGCCACAGGGTGCATTTTACATTTTTCCTGATGTGTCTGCGTATTTCGGGAAATCAGCCAGTGGTTTCGAAGTAAAAAATGCAAATGAACTTTCCTTATACATATTACACCACGCACATGTTTCCTCAGTGATGGGCGATGCATTTGGCGAACCAAATTGTGTGCGTTTTTCTTTTGCCAACAGTATGGAAAATATAGAGAAAGCGATTGCAAGAATTAAAGCAGCCCTCGCTAAACTGGCATAATTATTTACTAATAATTTTTTGCCACTTATGACTCCGATTGCGCTCCTGGCATTTGAAAACCGTTTACAAAAGATGTATAAACATCGAAGTAAACTGGCCCGCAGGCAGGGTATTTCCT
>JBAQJB010000426.1:0-5155 GCA_049289155.1 Chitinophagaceae bacterium | reverse complement strand
AAGAGATTTTTTGCGACGCGGTTATTGCATCAGCGGATTATCACCATGTAGAACAGGACCTGCTGGATAAAAAATACCGGAATTATACAGAGAAATATTGGTCGCAAAAAACCTTCGCGCCTTCCTGCCTCGTATATTATGTGGGCGTTTCCCGGAAAATTGCATCCATGCATCACCATACTTTATTCTTTGATGAAGGGCTTGACCAGCATTCCATTGAAATTTATAAATCCCCGCAATGGCCTACCCGGCCTTTGTTTTATGTATGCTGCCCCTCCAAAACGGATAATAGTGTAGCACCACACGGACATGAAAATTTATTTTTCCTGATGCCTATTGCACCGGGACTGGAAGATAATGAAACAGAGCGCGAAAAATATTTTCAAATCATGGTAAAAAAACTGGAAGAACAAACCGGGGAAAAGATCATGGACTTTATTGATTTCAAAAAAAGTTATTGTATCAAAGATTTTATACATGATTACAATGCATATAAAGGAAACGCATATGGACTGGCAAATACATTAAAGCAAACAGCCATAATGAAACCATCTGTGCGCAATAAAAAAGTGAGCAACCTTTTTTATGCGGGCCAGTTGACCGTTCCCGGCCCGGGCGTACCACCTTCTTTAATTTCCGGAAAAATAGCAGCCTTACAATTAGTGTCACAATTAAAAAAAGAAAAACATGAAATTGCTCTTTGACAATTTATCTGCCGGTATAAGCAAGGCCACCACAAATGCGTACAGCACGAGTTTTTCACTCGGCATTTATTTTTTAAATAAAAGAATGCGAAACGCGATCTATGCCGTCTATGGATTTGTGCGTGTTGCCGATGAGATTGTAGACAGCTTTGAAGGTTATGACCGGAAAACTTTGCTTACACGATTCCGCAGAGATACCGAAGAAGCACTGGCCATGGGCATTTCCACAAACCCTATTCTGCATTCCTTCCAGCAGGCGGTAAAAGAGTATGGTATTCAAACAGAACTGATCGATCTTTTTTTACAAAGTATGGAAATGGACCTGGAAAAAGTGAATTACACAGATGAAAAATATAAAGCGTATATTCTCGGTTCCGCAGAAGTAGTAGGCCTGATGTGCCTGCATGTGTTCACAGAAGGAGATAAAAATAAATATGCTGATTTAAAACCGTATGCGATGAAACTGGGCGCCGCTTTTCAGAAAGTGAATTTCCTGCGCGACATGAAAGATGATTTCCAGGTTTTAGGCCGCATCTATTTCCCCGGTATACAAATAGACACATTTAATACGTTGTCCAAAAAGCAAATTGAAACGGAAATTGAAGCGGATTTTAAAATTGCATTGGAAGGCATCAGGAATTTACCTTCGTCTTCAAAAGGTGGTGTATACCTGGCGTATATTTATTATATTTCTTTATTTAAAAAAATAAAAAGATTGCCGCCGCAACGGGTACTCACAGAACGTATTCGCATCAACAATGGAAAAAAATTCAGCCTGATGCTAAACAGTATGGTTCAATACAAAATGAATTTGTTATGATGCTCAGAAATCTTTTTATACTACTTCTTTTCAATACCACTTTGGCAGCACAAACTCCCGCTCTCACTGATGTACGGAAGATGTACCACAATTCTTCGGAAGATGGAACTGCCTGCCGGAAATTGGTAGAAATGCTCGCTCCGTATACCCCGGCGTCCAATGTTTTATTAGCGGGCTATGAAGGTGGCGCTATGATGATGCTGGCAAAACATGTTGTAAATCCATTTACCAAATTATCGTATTTTAAAAAAGGCAAGCATATCCTGGAAGCGGCGATCGTTGCAGACGCGCAAAATGCGGAACTGCGTTTTATACGTTTCGCCACGCAAAGTGATGCTCCCGGTTTCCTGGGTTACAATGATAATTTAAAAGAGGACAAATCTTTTTTATTGAAAGCCCTGGAGAATATGAAGGACAAAGAACTCAAAACATGGATCATTGGATTTATGAAAAATAGTAAATATCTTAGTGAAGTAGAAAAACAAAAATTGAATGCAGAAGGAAATGCTTTTACTGGTCGATAGAAATGACAGGATCACGGGAACGCGTGAAAAAATGTCGGTGCACCGCCATGGTTTATTGCACCGTGCATTTTCTGTTTTTATTTTTAATGATAAAAATGAATTACTCCTGCAACAAAGGGCATTTGAAAAATATCATTCGGGTGGCTTATGGAGTAATTCATGCTGCAGCCATCCTGTGTTTGGAGAAAATATGCCACAAACGATCAACCGGAGATTGCGCGAGGAGATGGGCATTTCCTGCACTACAGAATTTTTATTTTCATTTCATTATCATACCATATTTGAAAATGGGTTGGTAGAAAATGAGATCGATCATGTGTATACAGGCATCACGAATATTGCACCTCAACCGAATCACAATGAAGTAGCAGCCTGGAAATATATCAGCCTGGAAGACTTAAGTAAGGCTGTTATCCAGCATCCGGAAAAATTTTCATTTTGGTTAAAGGCCAGCCTGCCGGAATTGATTCAACATTTTCCTAAAAAAATTCCAGCAAAGAATGAAAGAATATATATTTAAAGCAACGCAGTTATTACCGGTTGATGCAGCAACGGCCTGGGCATTTTTTTCATCGGCGAAAAATCTTTCCCGGATCACGCCACCGGAACTTGATTTCAAAATTTTATCAGGAGCCGTGGATGGTGATATATTTGAAGGTATGTGTATAGATTATACAGTGAAGCCATTATTCGGCATTAAAGTACATTGGCAAACAATGATCATGCGGGTAAATAAACCTATTCAGTTTATGGACAGGCAAGTAAAAGGGCCTTACAAAAAGTGGGAACATACACATACATTTACAGAAGAAAACGGGGTTACCAGCATGCACGATGAGGTGCGCTATGCAATGCCTTTTGGAATCCTGGGACAGCTAACACATGCGTTAATTGTGCGGAAAAAAATAGAAGAAATTTTTACTTACCGTAAAAAAATATTAAACGAAATTTTTACAAATCATGGGAATATACATCATTAATACGCTTATTGTAATCGCCGCTTTTCTTTCTATGGAGGGCGTGGCGTGGTTTGCACACAAATTTATTATGCATGGCCTGCTCTGGCGTTTGCATAAAGACCATCATAAAAAAGAATCTTCCGGTTTCTTTGAGCACAACGATTTTTTCTTTTTGATTTTCGCTATCCCGGGAATTTTATGTTTGCTATTCGGAATGATGCAGGATTATAATTTCTTATTTTTTATTGGGTTAGGCATTACTTTGTATGGCTTTGCTTATTTTTTCGTGCATGATATTTTTATACACCAGCGTTTTAAAGTATTGCGCCATGCGGATAATGTTTATTTCAGGGCAATTCGCCGGGCACATAAAATGCATCACAAACATATTGGAAAAGAAGAAGGTGAATGTTTTGGTATGTTATGGGTTCCTTTTAAATATTTTAGAGAAATGAAAAAGGCTGCGACGGCAAACTGACCCTTCAGAAATGCCGGCATGCTTAAAGCAAATGAAAGTACCCAATGAATACATTATATCTTTTTGTAAACTTTTTCACGATCATTATTCCTTTACTTTTTTCTTTTCATCCTAAAATTAATTTTTACAAAAGCTGGAGCAGTTTCTTTTTAGCAGCCATTCCCGTGGCGCTTCTCTTTTGTTTGTGGGATAGTTTATTTACACAGGCCGGCATCTGGAATTTCAACCCGCGTTACCTTCTGGGCATATATATTTTCCATTTACCCATAGAAGAAATTTTATTTTTTATATGCATTCCTTTTTCCTGCATCTTCTCTTATTACTGCCTGGATAAATTTTATAATATGAGCTGGAAACCTGTGCGGGAAAAGGTCTTCACCATTTTCCTCGTATTATTTTTACTCATCGTAGGGGGCATATTTATTCAGCGTGCCTATACCGCCATGTCTTTCCTGAGTACGGCGGTTATTTGTATGTTCCTGGTTTTTGTAGTAAAAGTAGATTGGTTTGGAAAAGCCATCACCGTTTATATGTTTTTATTAATTCCATTTATGATCGTGAATGGCATCCTTACCGGCACAGGCCTGGAAGAAGCTGTGGTACGCTATAATAATTCAGAAAACCTTGGCATACGCATATTAACTATTCCCGTGGAAGATATTTTTTATGGGCTGGAATTATTTCTTTTAAATTTGTTTTTGTTTAAGAATTTTGAAAGCATAAAAACCCATCACAGGCAAAAATAACCGTATGAGACAATCTTTGAAAATATCAAACGCGCTTGCTTTAGGGATTACTATAATCGTAAATTATTTATCCAATACTGGTTTTTTTAATGGCAAAACAATTGCGGATGTGTCAGACAAATATGTAAATTATTTTACACCTGCCGGCTTTACTTTTTCTATCTGGGGACTTATCTACCTTGGGCTAATAGCATTCATCATTTATACATTCACTAAAAATGCCAAAGAGCATGTTATCATGCGCACCGGTTGGTGGTTCATTATTTCATGTATCGCGAATTGTAGCTGGATCGTTGCGTGGTTGTACGATTACACAGGTTTATCTGTACTCATCCTTTTTATTCAACTAATTTGTTTACTGGCCATCATCATAAAAAATTATATAGGTACACGCAGCGCTTCATTTTCAGAACGCTGTTTTGTATGGATACCATTTTCATTATACGGCGGCTGGCTCACTGTCGCACTCATCGCTGATGTGGCAGCTTACCTCACTAAAATCAACTGGTCAGGATTTGGAATTGCAGAAGCAACCTGGTGTATGATGATGATCTGGATTGCCGGCCTGGTACATATTTATATTGCCTGGAAACGGCGGCTGTATTGGTTTTCATTAGTGGGCGTATGGGCATTGGTGGGAATTGCTTTTGCAAATGAAGATGTGAGCAATATTAAAAATACTGCGATCATAGTTGCCATTATTATATTCATTGTAATCCTCGTAGTTTTATTTTCCAAAAAGAAATCACAGCATCATTACCAGTTCCAGGTATAAATTATCTATGAAAAATGAGATCGCAGTTTGCTGGTTGCGCCGCGACCTACGTTTAAATGACAACGCCGCATTGTTCCATGCATTGAATAGCGGTTTGCCTGTGTTGGTGCTATTTATTTTTGATAAAAAAATCCTGGATCAGCTTGATA
>JBAQJB010000425.1:0-6172 GCA_049289155.1 Chitinophagaceae bacterium | reverse complement strand
CTACGGTCATTTCCAGCACATCACTTATAGATTTTCCTTTGTACCTGATCTCTAAAGTTTCACGGTTATATCTTTTACCATTGCATGTATCACAATGCACGTATACATCCGGTAAAAAATTCATTTCAATCACGCGCATGCCACCACCTTCGCACCTTTCGCAGCGGCCACTTTTTACATTAAATGAAAAACGCCCGGGCTTGTATCCCCTGATCTTTGCTTCAGGGACGGAAGCGAAAAGCATGCGTATCTCTGTGAAAAACCCACAATACGTTGCCGGATTGCTTCTTGGCGTACGGCCAATTGGTGACTGGTCAATTTCAATCACTTTATCAATATTTTCCAAACCTTTGATATCACTAAATTCAAGCGCCAGGCCTTTTGAATGATAGGCGTGTTTGGCAAGTAATGGATACAAAGTTTCATTGATCAAAGTTGATTTTCCACTTCCACTCACTCCACTGACAACAATGAATTTCCCCAACGGAAATTTCACGGAAACATTCTTTAAATTATTTCCCTTTGCACCTTTTAATTCTAAAAATTTACCTGAGCCTTTTCTTCTTTCATCAGGAATTCTGATCGACTTTTTGCCTGAAATATATAAGGCCGTTTCAGAATTGGAATGTACTACCTCAGCAGGTGTTCCCATGGCTACAATATTGCCTCCATGAATTCCGGCTTTCGGACCAATATCAATAATATAATCAGATGCCATCATGATATCTTTATCATGCTCTACTACCAAAACGCTGTTGCCAATATCACGCAAATTTTTTAAGGCTTTGATCAGGCGATGATTATCACGCTGATGCAGACCAATAGATGGCTCGTCTAAAATATAAGTGATACCCTGCAATTGAGAGCCTATTTGCGTAGCCAGCCGTATACGCTGGGATTCGCCCCCACTCAGTGTTCGCGATGGCCTGTTCAATGATAAATACGTAAGACCTACATCATGCAGGAATACCAACCGCTCCCGGATCTCTTTAATAACATCTTTTGCAATGATGTTTTGTTTGTTGGATAAACGTTGTTCAATATTTTCAAACCAGGTAAATAAATAATCGAGGTTCATATTGCTGAGCTCTGCGATATTTTTTTCATCCACTTTAAACCAGCGGCTTTCTTTTTTCAACCGCGTACCATTGCATTCAGGACAGGTTTTCAAATCCATAAATTTTTCTACCCATTGCCGCATATTTTCCGTACTGTCCGTAGCTGTAAACCATCTTTTTAATTTGGGGATTAAACCTTCAAAATCATCTTCATTGGTGGAAGCGTTTTCCTCAAAGCCATCCTCCATATCACTTGTTCCGGATTCATTTCCATATAATAATTTATTCAAAGCTTTCTCCGGTAATTCTTCAATGGGCTTATGTAAATTGATCTTATTTTTTTTGGCAAAATTTGCTGCGATCCTGTACATGTATGCTTCTCTTTCTTCACCCAGTGGTACAATGCCACCTTCACTTATACTTTTTCTCCTGTCTGGAATTATAGCGTCCAGTCTTACAGAATAAACGTCTCCAATGCCTTTGCAGACCGGGCATGCACCATAGGGAGAATTAAAAGAAAATGAATTAGGTGATGGAGTTTCATAGCTGATGCCCGTTTCCGCGCACATTAATTGTTTTGAATACTGGATCAAAATATCCGCAGGCGAATTTTTTTTATCACCAGATTTATGCAACAATAAAAACATCAAATCTTTGCCCATCTGCAAAGTTTTTTCAACCGATTGATTCAACCTGGTTTTCATTTTTTCATCCACGGGAAGCCGGTCTATCACCACTTCTATATCATGTATTTTATACCTGTCCACCTGCATGCCGGCTTTCAGATCGAGCACTTCACCATCTACCCGAACTTTTAAAAAACCTTTTTTACGAATGTCTTCAAAGAGTTCCCTGTAATGGCCTTTGCGCCCGCGCACGAGTGGTGCAAGCAAGGTGATTTTTTCACCGGAACATTTAGCATAAATATCAGCGACAATTTCTGATTCATTAAACTGAACCATTTTTTTCCCGGTATTATAACTGTATGCTTCGCCAATTCTTGCAAAGAGCAAACGGAGAAAATCATACACTTCCGTTACGGTGCCCACAGTAGAGCGCGGGTTTTTATTCGTCGTTTTTTGTTCTATAGATATGACGGGACTGAGGCCGGTTATTTCATCCACATCCGGCCGTTCCATATCACCCATAAACTGACGGGCATAGGCGCTGAAACTTTCCATATACCGGCGCTGCCCTTCATTATAAATTGTATCAAACGCAAGTGAAGATTTACCACTTCCACTCACACCGGTGAAAACAACCAGTTTGTTTTTTGGAATGCTAATGTCAATGTTTTTCAGATTATGTTCTCTTGCTCCAAACACTTCCAGAACTTCCGGTAAAGATTCCATAACATTTTCCTGCACTTTCTTTTTCCCCATATAATTTTTGCTGACTGCAAATTTACGAAAATTGAATGGGTAAAAATTGAATGGGATTTGCTAAAATTTTTACTTTTAATATACTGATAATTGAAATATGGTGAAATGAGAAACATAATTTATTTCAGATTATCATACACAAAACGTTCCTCCGGAACGATATCACCTTTAAATAATATTTCTATCCATGAAATGTTCCTCTGGAACATTAAAATGGGTTATGTTTTGAAAAACGACCGATGATTTTTCTTATCAATACACTGAGAATAAAATTCCTTCATTTATTTCAGTTAAGGAATGTTCCGGCGGAACAGTTTATAGGTATCATTTCATGCGGAATTCGTTTAAGGCGTTCCGGATGAACGCTTTGTGCTTGCTTTTATAACCTCTTCGTAAACCCCGCATATCTCCTTCCCTATCGTTTCATAATTATATTTAGAAATCGCTTCAGCAGAAATATTTTCGCGGTCAATATTTGAATAAGATGAATACATTTTTTTCATACTTTCCAGTAATGCATTTTCATCTTCACTTTTGATAAGAAGCCCGTTAGATTCATTGATTAATTCTGCGATGCCGCCTACATTCGTACTGATCACAGGCAGCCCGCAACATAACGCTTCAATGATCACGCAGGGAAGATTTTCAAAGCGGCTGAATAAAATACATGCATCGGAATTTTTCATTTTTTGGGCAACTTCCGGGTAGGTTAATAAACCGGTGAATTCAATGTTTTCCGCAGGTATTTTTAATTCAGTTGCATACGCGGCAACTGCTTCAAAATTTTCCCCGACCATAACTAATTTTGATAAAATATTTTCTTTTATAAAAAGAGAAAATGCTTTTATAATACCACGGGGATTTTTTTGAAACTTCATCGTGGACACATGAATGAACGCAAAAATATTTTTATCTTCTTCATTCTTTTTTTTATGAAAAAATAAACGCGTATCGGCTACATTTGGTATTGGTTTGTAGGCAACTTTTGTGACGATCTTATTCACTGCTTTTCCCAGGTGATCAGAAACAGGCAGGAATAAACTGCATTCATTCAAAATTCTTTTTGTGTAGGATTTAAATAAAAAATTGCGGCTGGTAAATTTATCTGCGGCCTCATTATTATATATAGCCCAATGTTCTGTTACCACAAATGGAATCGCATATTTTTTTTTCAACCACAAAGCAATGATCCCTGCTTTCATGGGCACATGTACATGGACAATATCCGGTAAACCATTTTCACGGATATATTTTTTTACCTGCGCTTTCATTATTTTTTTATAGCGCATACCCGTGATGAACTTTGATACTATTAAATTGCTTTTGGAAACAGGATAATACGTAATAATTTCTTTGAGATTTCCATCTTCCGTACTTGTTTCAACTCCTTTCATAGAATGTGTAAAGTCAGGTTCAGCGTGGATTACAGTTATTTTTGCACATAAGGAAACAGCCCTGGCATGGCGCTGAATGAAATCGCCATTCATCGCGTCAAGTTTATTTGGATACCAACTTGTAAGCCAAAGCGCGTTGATCATTTTTGAAAAATTAGGATAAAACTATTAAATAGACTTTTCTTTACTGCTTATTTTTTTAAGCCAGGCATAGTCCGATTTTTTCCAGCTGAAAAAATGTATAATACTGATGTTATAATCCATTTTGAATTGCCGTAAAGAAAATGCCAGGTTGGCCATATAGGCAACTGTGCTTACGCAGGCGGCTGCAACAATTCCATAAACAGGCACTAAGAAATAGTCGCCGATAATGACAATGACCAATGCAATGGTAGCACCAATTACATTGACCCGTAAATTTCCTTTTCCTGCAAAATAAGAAGAAAGCATAGTAAGCACAGATAAAGAAAATATGCCGGGGATGAGAATAATAAATGGTAGCCACATGCGGTCAAATGTTTCTCCAAATACTGTTACAAAAATAGTGTTTCCAAAAAATGAAGTCACGATTAATGCAACTAAAAATAAACGGGAAAGCAGGCGTGCAATGATCATAATGCCGGCATGAAATTGTTCCCTGCCTTTACCGCTTGCCGTTCCGGGATAAACCACGCTGGCAATGATTTGTGGAACGATCAGCAACATTTGCCCGATCTTTGAAACCTGTATATAATTTCCAAGATCAGCATCCGTACAGACCGGGCTTTTATGTACAAACCAATAATCAATCCGGTAAACCAGGAAAAAAATGGTGTTGGCCATTAAGGCGATTATGGAGAAGCGTAATATTTTTTTTGTTTCAATGGAATTCGTCCAGCCAAACTCACGCCAGCTCTTATTTTGAACAAGGTAAGCTATAAATAAAACGATTCCCTGCAAGAGAAAATAAAAGAAATAAATATTTAAAACGATGTCAATGGCATCTACGGAATATATAAAAAAATACAGGATCAGTAACAGCAATGAAATATTCAGGCAGACCATTAATATATTGGGCAGCTTAAAAATTCCTTTTGCATAAAATAAAACTGTCGCATAATTCGTGAGTAATAAACCCGTGATATAGCAAAAAGAAAAATAAAAATATTTCATCCCTGCCGTGGGATCCAGTTCACCGAAATAATGGAGGTAGAAATATAAAAGGAAGCTTGATATAAAACCAATCACCAGGCTCCATACAGCAGACATCCAGAATAAATGGTTGGCATTGATCATGCCTGATGCTGCGAAATATGTGATCCCCGATTCAAGGCTAAGGCTGGCCAGTAATTGCACGAATGCAAATATATTGGTGAGGTAAAAAACCCATCCAATGGTAGATGCCTGCAGGTAGCGTGAAAAGAAAATATTTACCAGCAACAGGGAAATAAAATACAGGCTCCGCCATATCATTCCCTGCTGCAATGAAATTTTAAAATTCATGCGCAGGAATTAATTTTAAAAATATTTCCATTAAGGAAGGCTTTTAATAATGGTACAGAATTCCTGTGCATTGAGTGACGCACCTCCTACCAGGCCGCCATCCACATCAGGTTGGGAAAATAATTCTACCGCATTATTTCCTTTTACACTTCCCCCGTAAAGGATGCTTATACCAGCAGCAATTTTGTCCCCGAAATGACCGGCTAATGTATTGCGTAAATGAAAATGCATATCCTGCGCTTCTGCTGTGGTGGCCGTTTTGCCTGTACCAATGGCCCAGATCGGTTCGTATGCAATCACCACTTTACTCATTGATTCCGGCTCCAGGTGAAAGAGGGATTCGCTGATTTGAGTTGCCACGAAATCATTTTGCTTTCCTGACTCACGTATTTCAAGTGACTCACCACAACAGAAAATTGGTGTAAGCCCTTTGGCGAGAATAAGGTTTAATTTATCAGCCAGCATTTGATTGCTTTCATTAAAATTTGCCCTTCTTTCAGAATGGCCGATGATGACATGTGTTACATGCAAAGAAGCGATCATATCAACTGAGACTTCGCCCGTAAATGCACCGGATTTTTTATCCGAACAATCCTGTGCAGCAACAAAATAATTTTTCATGCCGGAAATTTTTTCCTGTGCAAATTGCAGGTAAGGAAATGGTACTGCAAAAATTGCCTGCTGGTTATCGTTCAATACAATTTTTTCTTTTAAAATTTCATCCAGTAATTTTTCCCCCTCCGAAACTCACGTATTTCAAGTGACTCACCACAACAGAAAATTGGTGTAAGCCCTTTGGCGAGAATAAGGTTTAATTTATCAGCCA
This sequence comes from Chitinophagaceae bacterium, assembly GCA_049289155.1. Taxonomy (GTDB): domain Bacteria; phylum Bacteroidota; class Bacteroidia; order Chitinophagales; family Chitinophagaceae; genus JAFDXJ01. Next base: position 30 of record JBAQJB010000425.1, on the reverse strand, counting down.
GCATTTGATTGCTTTCATTAAAATTTGCCC
>JBAQJB010000424.1:0-3806 GCA_049289155.1 Chitinophagaceae bacterium | reverse complement strand
TCCATTTACGATAAAGCCAAACCATGTCCGGGCATGGGCTGCCCACCGCCACCGCCACCGCATGAATAAATAAAACTAAAATGGCACTAACATTCTATGATTATTTTTATTATGGATCGCTAATCATCGCTGTTGCGGTGGGTTTAATTTTTTTTACCAAAGAAGAACCTGCATATCGTTGGCTTGCAATACTTGTTCTCACTACTTTAGTAAGTGAAAGCATTGCTGAGTACCTTGCTCTCACAACCGGCAATAATAACATCAATTATCACTTTTTTACACCTATTGAATATTTTATCTATGCCAATATTTTCTACAGGTTTTTTAAAAGTAAACAATGGACAAGTTTTCTTATTTCAAGTGTATTAGCACTTATTATCCTGGAAATAGTAAACACCATTTATCTTCAACCAATTAATGAATTTAATTCCAACATACAGATTCTTGAAAATATTTTATTGGTCTTCCTGTCATTAATGCTTTTTGTACATATCAGGACTTCCTATATGAGTGAACATCTTTTATGGGAAGGAGTATTTTGGTTTAACAGTATCGTATTAATTTATTATACCTTCAATATTTTAATATCGGGATTTCAAAGTTTTAAAGTGTATGCAATGAAAGATCCGCCAACGGCTATTTACAAGATTAATCTTTTGCTGAGCGGGTTATTGTATCTCGTTTATGCCTTTGCGATTTATTTAAATGCTGTTAAAAGAAAAACCATAGCTATACATGAATAATATAACTTCTTCGGATGTGATCATTTTTGTTTGCGCAGGATTGCTCATTATCCTGCTGCTATTTGGTTTCATTATCTTCTTCATATTTTCTTACAGGCACAAACAAAAAGACTATAATTTATTGCAGGAACAGAAACAAGAGATTGATGTACAAAAAAAAGTCCTTGTAAATACACTGGCAGACCTGAAAGATGCACAAGCCCAATTAATACAAAGCGAAAAAATGGCCAGTCTCGGTGAACTCACCGCCGGCATTGCGCATGAAATTCAAAATCCACTCAACTTTGTAAATAATTTTTCCGATGTTAACCAGGACCTGGCAAAAGAACTGGAAAATGAATTACTCAAACCCATTGCGGAAAGAGACGTTCATTTTGAAGAAAGTATCATAAGAGATATTAAAGAAAACGAAGCCAAAATAAATCAGCATGGTAAAAGAGCAGATGCCATTGTGAAAAATATGTTGCAACATTCGCGCAAGAATACCGGCGTAAAAGAATTAACAGATATCAATGCGCTTTGCGATGAATATTTCAGGCTGAGTTATCATGGCCTGCGCGCCAAGGATAAGTCTTTCAATGCCACGTTGGAAAAATCATACGATGAATCCATTGGTAAAATAAAAATCATTCCCCAGGAAATCGGACGCGTGATACTGAACTTACTTACCAATGCTTTTTATGCAACCAATGAAAAGAAAAAAAATGCGGATGGAAATTATTTACCGACTGTAAAAATATCTACGCGGAAACTCAACAATTTAATAGAAATTCGCGTGGAGGATAACGGGAACGGCGTGCCGGAGGCTGTGAAAAATAAGATCTTCCAACCATTTTTTACAACCAAACCCGCCGGCCAGGGAACAGGACTGGGATTGAGTTTAAGTTATGATATTATTAAAGCGCATGGTGGTGAATTAAATTTGCAGTCAAAAGAAGGTTTGGGTACAACATTTATTATTACCTTACCGGCTTAAATCTAAAACATGAAAATATTGGTGGTGGATGATGAGCATGATGTAAAAACGCTTTTCGAACAGCGGTTTCGAAAAGAAATAAAGAATGGCGAAATAGAGTTCGCCTTCGCTTTTTCCGGCGAAGAAGCGATTGAATTTATGAATGCAAATGAACATGAAGCAGTGCTCATTCTCTCTGATATCAATATGCCGGGCATGAGTGGCCTGGAATTACTCAAACATATAAAAGAAAAATTCGAGAAACCACCACCCGTTGTGATGATGATCACCGCGTATGGCGACAAGGAAAATTATAATGAAGCAATGAAACTGGGTGCGGATGATTTTTTAACAAAACCCGTTGACTTTATAGCTTTGAAAGAAAAGTTGAAAACAAAAACCCTATGACCAAAATTTTAGTTGCTGATGATGAAGCCGATCTCGAAACCCTCATAAGGCAAAAGTTCCGGCAAAAAATCAGGGAACATATTTATGAATTTATTTTTGCGGCAAATGGAAATGAGGCATTGGATAAAATAAAACAAAACCCCGATATTGATATCGTGTTGAGTGATATTAATATGCCCGAAATGGATGGCCTTACCCTTTTATCAAAACTTTCTGAAGGAAGCCCGCTTATAAAAGCGGTCATGGTTTCAGCATATGGCGACATGGACAATATTCGCACGGCAATGAATCGCGGCGCTTTTGATTTTGTAACCAAGCCGGTGAATTTTGAAGACCTGGAAACAACCATGGAAAAAACCATTCATCATGTACAACAGTTAAAGCAAACTTTACAGGCGATCAAAGAAAATAATATTCTCAAAATGTACGTAGATGAAAACGTACTCACTTTTATGGGCTCCCGTGAATATGAAACTTCATTAACGGCAAATGAAACAATCACAGCTTCTGTGGCCTTTATAGATATTTGCAGTTTTACTTCGATCAGTGAAAAAGAAACACCGGATACAGTTGTAAAAATGCTCAACCGTTATTTTGACGTGATGGTAAAAGAGATCATTGCGCAGAATGGTACGATTGATAAATTTATTGGTGATTGTATTATGGCAGTTTTCAAAGGCACATATCATATTGACCGCGCCATAGATGCTTCCCTGGCGATCCGAAAAGCTATTGATGCGTTACCGGAAGAAGTTGGATTTTGCCCTAAAGTTTCCATTGGGATAAATAGTGGTGAAATGATTTCGGGAAATATTGGCTCCGCCACTTTGAAGCGCCTCGATTTTACTGTGATAGGTGATACAGTGAATACGGCACAACGACTCCAGGCAGTGGCCGATAAAAACCAGGTGATCATTACCGAATCCTGTTATGATACAGTGAAACAATCATTTAGTTGCAGGAAGATCGGGACTTCATCTCTTAAAAATAAATCTGCTGAAGTGATGCTGTATGAAGTATTGAACTAATAGAGCTTGTATAAATTTATTACATGCAATTTGAAAAAGCATATAATTTTCTTATGGGCAAACTGGAAAAAGGTTTGCCATCCTATACTACATACCATAACCCGGAGCATACAAAAAATGTTATTAACGCCGCTACGTATCTCGCGGACCTGGAAAATGTAAGTGGTGATGACCGTACATTATTATTAACTGCGGCACTTTTTCATGATGCAGGCTTTTTGCAAAATCACCATAACCACGAAAAAATTTCCTGCCAGGTTGCTAAAAAATGCTTACCGGAATATGAATATTCCCCCGAACAAATTGATAGTATCTGTACCATGATCATGGCCACTCAGTTGCCCCAGTCACCTGGTAATGCATTGAGCAAAATCTTATGCGATGCTGATTTGTTTTATCTCGGCAGCGATACATACAATGAATATTCCAACAGGCTTTTCCTGGAATTTAAGAGAAATGAAATTGTGAATACACATACCGAGTGGATCATGAAACAAATTGAATTTTTATCGGCGCATACATATTTTACAAAATCAGCAATCGGGGAATTGGAACCAAAAAAACAGGAAACGCTCAAAAAACTAAAATCAGAATTGGCATCAACAGTACCCCGGAATCAAAAAACGAGCAGTGGTGAAATCATACAGGATACGATACTGAATATACTCGGCG
>JBAQJB010000423.1:0-4657 GCA_049289155.1 Chitinophagaceae bacterium | reverse complement strand
GTCTTTCCCCCGGTGATGAACAGGTGTACAAATAATTTTTTCCATGGCTGCTTCTAATGCTACCGCACCCTGAGTCACAGACAAAAGGTGCTTACCAGCGTACAAGATAAAGCATTGTTTTGAATTTTAAAAACCACCTGGCCTGATTAAAATGTTGAGGTGCCGGGTGAACCAGGAATTCCCGGAATAAATGAACCTCATGAACACTTAGAGCGGAACAACATAGGCACCTAGATATATAGGATTTCACATAGGTTTATGATTGACCAGATAATATAGATTATTAGGATTAAGTAGAACGAGCGCAATATAAAGTTGAAGTGGGTTTTTGCTTTGGCCTCAGAAAAAAAGCGTTAAGAAAATTTGAATGAATGCCGTTAAGAAATGAAATTGATGTTACTATGGCTCGGTATAGCATGTTGCCGGTAAGTCGCACTCCAGCTGGGAATTATTCTTTAGACTGAGCTAATTTCATTTTAGGCAGGCATTTAAATTTTTAGCTTTTTTTATGCAGCCTTGACTTTTTTGGTTACTTTTTTGTGTCAAGACAAAAAAGTAAATGAAAGGTAAGCTAACTCAGACAATGACTTGGTCATAAAATACTTAATCCTATTATTAAAAATAAAAAACCTCTATGTGTGGTTTAACTTATTAGAGAATACTTTTCCGCAACTTTAGCAATGTCAGTTCATTCATGTGCAATTGCAAATAAATTCAACATAAAAGAATGATTATAAGAGAAGCAAAAATTGAAGACATACAACAAATTCAAATAGTAAGAAATTCTGTAACAGAAAACGCGTTGTCAAATCCGAACTTAGTGACAGACGAGGACTGCAAAGAATTTATTACCCTGCGGGGAAAAGGTTGGGTTTGCGAAATGAATAATCAAATTGTTGGTTTTGCAATTGCAGACTTAAAAGAAAAAAATATTTGGGCGTTGTTTGTAGATCCAAAATTTGAAAAAAAAGGCATTGGACAACAACTGCACAATGTAATGCTGGACTGGTATTTTTCGAAGACAAAAGATAAAGTTTGGTTAGGCACAGCATTTAATACAAGAGCAGAATATTTCTATAGAAAAGCAGGTTGGACAGAAGCTGGTACACATGGTACAAAGGAAATTAAATTTGAAATGACTTACATGGAATGGACAACTAAGTAGTCAATTGGTACACATACAGAATAGGATAAACTAAAACCTTATCACTGCTAATAACAATTAGCAGGCAAATGACATTGAAAATTAAATAGAACAACTGCGGTTATCATCCTATTGCAAACGTCTATTTTATTCCATTAAATTATATTACAGTTAAAGATGCATACGGACCAAAGGGTTAGGGCTTCCTTCATTCCTTTTTATAAAAGCAAAATTCCTCAGTCTTGTTTTCCATTCCCTCATTCATCTCTCACAATGCCGTTCCCTCAATGGGATTGCGCCAAACCTCAATAGGGAAAGCCATTTGGAGAATACCTCTCCTGCGCGCTTAAGGTTTCCCATACGTTTGCATTCAAAGAAAAATGCCCGGAAGTAAAAACAGAATTTTTCACTTCCTTATTTTCTTTGAAAAAAAAATTAAATAAAAATAGATGAAAAAAATCAACTACTTCCCGGCTTTACTGGCAATGCTTTTGGTAACAAATATTGTACAGGCACAAACCAATATTTTACCTACAACTGGAAATGTGGGTATTGGTACACTTAGCCCAACAAAAAACCTGCAGGTAATGGGTACCACGCAGTTAGGCAGCAAAAAAAATGCATTAAACGTAAGTGCAGCCGGTAAACTTTCATTCCTGGGAACGGGTGCTTATGTTGTGGATTCCGGACAGTATGTTTTTCAAAATTCAAATAATTCAAATTATGGCCTTTTCTTTGGGCAACCAACCCTGCGTTATGAATTCAGGGATCAGAATGCAGTAGCTACTTTTTTTGTTAATGCAAATACCGGCAATGGCTATTTTTCCGGGAAGTTAGGAATAGGAGTAAAAAATCCAGCTACAAAACTTGATGTGAATGGGGACATTAATATAAGCAAGGGTAGTGTCCTCAAATTGAATGGCAACCCTATTTTTGTGTCGGATAGTAATTATAATCTTTTTGTGGGCGAAGGTGCAGGGATATACAATACAGCGGGTTATAATACCGGAACTGGATATAATACACTTCATTTTAATACCACAGGGTATGAAAATACTGCAAATGGGTATAAGGCACTTTATCTCAACACTACCGGGAATTATAATACGGCATCAGGATCCCAGGCACTTTACTTAAATACTACCGGTCAATATAATACGGCATCAGGCAATTCTGCACTTTATGTAAACACCACTGGTAGTTCCAATACAGCAACTGGCATGAACTCTCTTTATTCGAACATTTCAGGGGATGAAAATACAGCAACTGGCTCGTATTCGCTTTTCAATAATACGATTGGGTATTCTAATACAGCAAATGGTTATTATTCGCTTTATGCAAATACTACCGGATATGATAATTCAACAAATGGTAATTATTCTCTGTCTAAAAATACCACAGGTTTTTTTAATACAGCAAATGGGTATGCATCACTTTCTAATAATACCATCGGAAACGGTAATACAGCAACTGGTGTAAATGCACTTTTTAGTAATGTAAATGGGAATACAAATACTGCAAATGGTTTGGATGCACTTTATCAAAACATTTCAGGCGTTGAAAATTTGGCCGCTGGTTACCAGGCTCTCCTCTCTAATACCACCGGAAGTTCTAATACAGCAAATGGTACACAAGCACTATATTTTAATAGTACTGCCGGAGGTAATACAGCAACGGGTAACCGATCACTTTATACCAATACAACTGGATTTTACAACTCAGCGTCAGGCGGATTGTCCCTGTATGAAAATTCTACCGGCAATTATAATACTGCTAATGGCTATGCCTCACTTTATTATAATATTACAGGCAGTTCTAATACTGCGTATGGAGACTATTCACTTTATACAAATCATTCCGGAAGTTATAATACAGCAATAGGTGATGAAGCAGATGTTAATAATTCCAATTATTCCAACACCACCATTATCGGGCATTTTGCAAAGGGAACAGCCAGCAACCAGGTTCGAATTGGAAATAATGCCATAACAAGTATTGGTGGCTATACCAACTGGACCAATATTTCTGATGGCAGGGTGAAGAAGAATATAAAAGATAATGTGCCCGGGCTGGAATTTATCAATAAATTAAAACCAGTTACGTATAACCTGGATCTCGATAAGAGCGATAAAATTGTACAACGCACTTCAATAAAGGATTCCACTAATAAAGGCAATGATGCCGGAAAAATGGCACAGGAAGAAAATGCTTCCCGTATGGCAAAAGAAGCGGTTCTATATACAGGCTTCATTGCACAGGATGTAGAGAAAGCGGCAAAATCATTGAACTATAATTTTAGTGGAGTTGATGCGCCAAAAAATGATAAAGATTTATATGGTTTACGCTATGCGGAATTTGTAGTGCCCCTTGTAAAATCAGTGCAGGAATTAAGTAAAGAAAATAATGAATTGAAAAAAGATAATATGGATATAAAGAAAGATAATATGGATATTAAAAAAGAACTGGCGGATTTAAAAAATCTTGTAACGTCCATGCAGCAACAGTCTTCAACAAATGGCGTTGCACAATCCAATTCAAAAACAGTTGGACTAAGCAGCGCTTCACTGGAACAAAATGCACCGAATCCGTTTAGTAATGTTACGACCATTGGTTATACATTACCTGCACAGGTTACTTCAGCAAAAATTATTATCACAGATAAAACAGGTAAAACTTTAAAAGAAATACTTGTAAGCGGAAGCGGTAAAGGAACCATCCAACTGGATGCAGCTACTTTAAGCAGCGGAGCTTACCAGTATTCTTTATATGTGAACAGCAAATTGATAGATACCAAACAAATGATACGCCTCAACCAAAACTAACAATTGCTGTTTTCATAAATAGGTTGCCCATTAACCCGGGCAACCTATTTCAAAATGCCGTTACTAACCTAAGAAAAAACCAGGAGACTACTTTTAAAAACTATTTTTTTAATTCAGCTTTCGGAATATTGTTTTACATTTATTTTCTAAAACAAAACTGCAATGAAGAATCAAAATTCTTTTTTTATTATTTTGCTACTCCTGGTATTTGGCTGTAAACAAAATGAAAACAAAGTCAAAACCCAGCCGGGTGTTAACATCCAGCTTCCTTCAACATCTGGAAAAGTTGTATTTCATATTAAGGATAATAAAATAACCTCTTACGAACTTTTAAATGAAGATGGCACCTCATTTAATGAAGGCATAGTATATCGAAGCGTAAATGAAACCGGGGAAAATACATGCTATAGTTGTCCTCCAGGTACAGTAGACCTGTCAAAATGTACGAAAATTACATGCCCAAAGTGGGATCCATGTAAAGAAATATATTGTGGCCCTTTAAAATTCCAGGTAAATGACATGGACGCTAAAGAACCAAAGCCAGGAATTCAATTTACAGTAATTGCAAATGGTATGTCAAAGTAACTAAACATTGGATTTTGTAATTTTGTATTGTTGTCAATGTAAAATTTATTCCAATGACCGTATCAACAACCAAAAAACCAAACTGGGCAATTGCTTTAGGTATTCC
>JBAQJB010000422.1:0-13704 GCA_049289155.1 Chitinophagaceae bacterium | reverse complement strand
CTTATAACCAACGCCTTTAACAGTAGTGATATTATCTGTATTTAATTTTTGCCTGATCTTCCTGACATGAACATCAATCGTGCGGTCACCCACAATAATATCATTTCCCCATATCCTGGAAAGTATTTCATTGCGCAGGAACACGCGTCCCGGTTGTGATGCAAGCATATATAATAATTCAAATTCTTTTTTCGCCAACTTAATTTTTTCGTTCTTTTTTTCTACAATAAATTCAACAGGGTCAATGGTCATTTCATCCAGGACAATAATATTTGATGGTTCCTCTTTATTGCTTCTGCGAAACAAGGCATTCACCCGGCTAACCAGTAATTTTGGCCCGATGGGTTTACTGATATAGTCATCCCCGCCATATTCGAGTGCGTTGATATGCGATGTCTCATCATCGAGAGCTGTTAAAAAAAGAATCAGCATAGCATTCAGGTCCGGATTAGTACGAATGATCTGGCATACTTCGAGCCCTGTTTTATACGGCATCATGATATCGAGGATCATCATACCCGGTTTTTCTTTACGGGCTAAATCAATGGCTTCATTGCCATCTTTTGCTAAAATAGTTTCATAGCCTTCTTTTGCTAAATTATATTGAATGATTTCCCGTATATCCGGTTCATCATCCGCGATCAGTACCTTTTTTGGCTTTGAATCCATGAAAAATTTTTACAAAAATAATTTTTTAAAACGGCATCCTTGCCATTCTGCATATATTATCTTATTGTTAAGTCAAAGATCCGCTAAATGGTTATATTTTTGCTGGCATGATTTTCTTTGAAAAATACGGTATGAAAAAAGTTACGTTTATTTTATTTTTATCCGCCTTTTCTTTTTTTGCGAAAGCGCAGCCGGGTAATGAAATTACAATTCCGCCGATGCGGCAATATTTTCATGAAATGATCGATGCTACGCAAAAATTAATTCTTGCATCTGACGGAACTGCCGATGAAAATTTTAATCCCACTCAATCGGAGGCTTTAAATATTCAACTTACGAATACACTTATCGGAGGAGTGGATAGTATCCAGGTTGCAATAGAAAAAAATGACGGACTGGATAATAATAATAAAATAAAATTTTTGCGCGGTCTGAATGAAGCGTTGAGTCTTTACCTGCGCGAATTTCGTAACCGCGACATAAAAGCAATTGTCCTGAATAAACTGGTGCCTGCATTTAACGAAAATATTGCGCTTCAAATGCGCGGTGAATCTATTGAAATGAATATCGCTTCCTATTCGTATGATGTGGGAAATATTTTAATTAAAAGTGTAGCTTTTTCTGATAATGCGGGCATTGCGCAATGCAAAGATATTGTGTTATTGAAATATTGTAACCTGCATCCGGAGCGAGCCATGAATATGCTGATTGAAGAACCTGATGCACGATTTGCAGACAGCCTCATCGTAGCCATTGCCCGCAGAAGCCCGGAAAATATTTACACATTTGCCGCGGCTTCCAACTCGCTTGCCAGGAGAATTCAAAATAATCCTGATTCATTGGTACAGATTATTGTAAAAATGTCGCAGTCAAAATCAGGCAGGCAATTTTTTCCATTCCTGGATAATATTTATAGAAATAAAATTTCTATGGATGATATTGAAAAAGCGATGAAGGATGATGTGGCCTATTATAAATTATTGGTGCAAACAGAAATTGATTATTCAGACCGCATACGCAGGAGTGATACGCCTATGGCAATGAAAACACTTGCTTATAAATTGCAGGACAAAGCCATTGACCCATTCATCAATACCATCAATGGTTTACACGAACAACCCAATGATGTTCGTTTCAAAATTCTGGCTCCCTTAGGCCCTGAAGACTTATATTATATGGCCGTAATGGGTGAAGAAATTATGTACACTTCGAGTTATGTAAGTGGCGTATACCCGCGCATCTGGCAAAAAATGAAATCGCCAAAAAGTGATTCACTATTACTGAATGTAAAATTTGACCGCTTTAAAAAATGGATAAAAATGGCGGCAAATTATAATGAGCTGGATGACTTTCTCAAGAGAATGAATAAGGCTAACGCGGAACTGCTCATGAAAGCATTCGTCAATAACCTGGACAGGAAATCAGGCGCGGATAGTTTGGAAGATGCCGTGGATGTTGCGAATTCTTTTGCCAGTATTTCAGATAAAACATTGCAATCGCTGATACTCAAACAAGTGCAGTCAAACCTGATTCAGGCTACACAAAATAATAACCGCCGGGCTATTGATATTTACAGTATATTAAATACTTTATTTTTATCGATTGATCCTGCTAATAAAATAGATGTAGAAAAAACGTTAGGCATTCCGCCGGTTTATTTTATGCCTAATAAAGAATTAAAAGATTCATCGGGCAGAATAATTGTCCAGCAATTTTTTTATGGAGATAAAGACGGGCAGACTGTTTTTAATAATTTCATCAGCAGCATGCAGAATGGCAATTGGACTATTAAATCCAATGCGCAATGGGTAGCTATTTCATCGGCGAAAGGAACGCCAATAACAATATATGCAAACAGGCCACTGGATGAAACGAAAGGCCTTGATGCGGAAGCGCAGCAGGCTTTGGATGATTATTTATATGACAATGATTTGTCACCTGTGATCGTTATTCACCGCGGCCATAGTTATTGGTTGCCTGCAACACTGGATCAAATGTCACCCAGTTCTAAAATTGTTTTATTGGGAAGTTGCGGTGCGTATCAAAACCTGAATAAAATTTTGGCCATCAGTCCATCCGCGCAAATTGTTGCCTCCAAACAAGTAGGCAGTGGCACGGTCAATTCACCGATGATTTCCATGATGCTCGAAAACCTGCGCCAGGGAAAAGATGTGAACTGGCCGGAGTTCTGGAATACACTGGGCAAGCGGCTTGGTGGCAATGCACTCTTCGAGGATTATGTGCCGCCACAAAAAAATCTCGGCGCGCTTTTTATTATGGCCTATAAGAAATTACAGGAAAAAAATGATGAGCTTGCGGTTAATTAATTAGTTTTTTATAAAACATTTAATGGGCTTCCAGCCAGTTCATTCCTGAACCCACTTCCGCAACAACGGGCAAATCATTTGGTAAAGGATGCGCAGTGCGCATATTTTCCAATACCAGTTTTTTCAATACTTCTACTTCATTTTTTGGTACATCAAACACCAGTTCATCATGCACCTGCAGGATCATTTTGCTTTTTAAATTTTGTACTTTTATAGCATCATGGATTTTGATCATGGCCATTTTGATCATATCTGCCGCCGTGCCCTGGATGGGAGAATTAATGGCGTTGCGCTCGGCAAAACCACGTACCGTAAAGTTGGATGAATTGATATCGCGCAGCCAACGCTTGCGCCCCATCAGCGTTTGCACATAACCATGTTCGCGTGCAAAGTTGATCGTATCATCCATGAATTTTGTAATGCCACTAAATTCTTTTTTATAATTATCAATGATCTCTTTTGCTTCACTTCTTGCAATGCCTAAATTATCGGCGAGTCCAAATGCACTTTGTCCATATATGATTCCAAAATTTACACTCTTTGCTTTATAACGCATTTCTTTTGTCACCTCCGCTTCGGGAATATTAAAAACTTTTGCAGCAGTTGCTGTATGAATATCTTTTCCCAGCCTGAATGCTTCACACATATTTTCATCGCCACTAATGGCAGCAACAATACGTAATTCTATCTGTGAATAATCAGCGCTCACCAATACATGGTTTTCATCGCGCGGAATAAATGCTTTTCGTATTTCTTTTCCCCTGTCTGTGCGAATTGGAATGTTTTGTAAATTCGGATTATTACTGCTCAACCTTCCGGTAACTGCCACGGCTTGTGCAAAAGAAGTATGCACACGGCCGGTTTTTACATTGATCATCAAAGGCAATGCATCTACGTAAGTGGAACGCAGTTTAGTGAGTTCGCGAAAAGTAAGGATATCAGCAACCACGGGGCTTTTATGCGAAAGTTTCAATAAAACATCTTCACCGGTGGCGTATTGTCCCGTCTTTGTTTTCTTTGCTTTTTCATCCAGTTTCAATAAATCAAAAAGTACTTCACCAAGTTGTTTGGGGGAAGCTAAATTAAATTTCACGCCACATTGTTCAAACACGCTTGCTTCACTTAGTTTGGCTTCCGCTTCTAATTCGAGGGAATAATTTTGTAGAAAATTTTCATCTATCCTGATGCCTTCAAATTCCATATCCAGCAGTACTTTTACCAATGGATTTTCTACTTCAAAAAAAACTTTTTCCACTTCTCTTTCTTTGAGCATGGGATGAAAAACTTTTTTTAACTGCAAGGTGATGTCTGCGTCTTCCGCGGCATACTCTTTTATTTTTTCAATTTCCACGTCACGCATATTGCCCTGCGCTTTTCCTTTACCAATCAATTCCGTAATAGAAACAGGTTCGTATTGCAAAAATTGCATACTCAGCAAATCCATGCTGCGCCTGCCTTCCGGCTCTATCACGTAATGCGCGAGCATGGTGTCATACAATTTTCCTTTGATCTCTACATCATACCATTTCAATACCAGCAAATCATATTTTAAATTTTGCCCGATCCATATAATAGATGAATCATTAAATAAAGGTTCAAATTTTTGTAAAATAGTTTTTGTTTTTTCCCGGTCGGCAGGTAAGGGAATATAATATGCAATACCGGGTTCCCAGGAAAAACTCAGGCCCACCAATTCTGCATTGTTCGCGTCAATATTTGTTGTTTCCGTATCGAATGAAATTTCTTTTTGTGCAGCTAATTTGTTGATGAGTGTGTTGATTTTTTCATCATCATCAATCAAAAAATATTCATGCGTTGTGTTGGAAATATTTTTTGTTTCGGGAAAATTATTTCCCGGTAAATCTATTTCTATCTTTTCAGTGTGTATAAAAGTTTTTGTTTTTTCTGTATGCACCGGGTTGCCAAAAAGGTCTGCCTGCACGGGTAGAGGAGTTGTTTGAAAAACGCTGAATTGCTCTCCCAGTATGCGTTTTCCAAGAGTTTTAAATTCCAGTTCTGTAAACACTTCTACCAATTCAGGTGTGTTCCATTCTTTCAGGCGATAATTTTCTTCATGAAATTCCACGGGGACATTGGTAATTATTGTTGCCAGTTTTTTACTCATGATGGCATTCTCTTTTCCCTTGCGTACTTTTTCACCGAGTGCGCCTTTTATATTTTCAGCGTTTGCTAAAATATTTTCCAGGTTATTATATTCCTTCAATAATTTGGCGCCCGTTTTTTCACCGATTCCTGCAATCCCCGGGATATTGTCCACGCTGTCTCCCATCAGTGCAAGCATATCGATCACCTGGTGCACATTTTCAATATCCCATTTTTCACAAATCTTTTTCGCGTCAAAAATTTCTACATCGCCGCCCTGGTAACCGGGCTTATACATGAAGATACCTTCACGCGTTAAAAGCTGTCCATAATCTTTATCCGGCGTGACCATGAAAACTTCATAGCCGGCATCCGCGGCCTGGTAAGCCAATGTACCAATCACGTCATCTGCTTCATAGCCATCCAATTCTACAACCGGGATATTAAATCCTTTGATAATTTTTTTGATATGGTCAATGGATGCTAACAAATCTTCCGGAGTTTCCTGGCGATTGGCTTTATATTCCGCAAAATCGGTATGCCGTTCGGTTGGTGCAAAGGTGTCAAAACACACGGCAAGATGCGTGGGTTTCTCTCTATTGATCAGGTCAAACAATGTATTGGTAAAACCAAATTGTGCATTGGTATTGATTCCTTTGGAAGTGATACGGGGATTGCGTATCAGCGCATAATAGGCGCGGTAGATCAGCGCAAATGCATCCAGTAAAAATAATTTTTTGCTCATTTTGCTAAGTTAACTCCGGTATATGATACCTGCGAATTTCGGTAAAATAAATAAGCGTTTATTCGTAAAAAATTTATAATAAGGAATTCAGGAACTTAATTGTTAACTTTACTTTTGAAAATTATGGCTATGGTATCTAAAATATCAGAAGGTGTCGAAATCAGCGTGGAAGTTTTTTACCAGGAAAGCCTGAGCAATGCACTGGACAATGAATATACTTTTGCCTACCGCATTTCTATAGAAAACCTGAATACTTTTTCCATTCGTTTACTGCGCCGCCACTGGTATATTTTTGACAGCAATGGTGAAAATAGTGAAGTGGAGGGAGAAGGCGTGATTGGTGAACAACCCGTAATAGAGCCGGGCAATAAATACCAATACATGAGTGGCTGCAACCTTAAAACAGATATGGGAAAAATGTATGGGCAATATTTAATGGAAAATTTAGATAACCTCGCCACATTTTATGTAAATATTCCTCCTTTTGAGATGATCGTGCCATTCAAAAATAACTGATCCAAAAAATTTTAGCGCGGTTTATATTTTGCTTCGTCATAAATTTTCTTCGCAGGCGTTTCCATCAATTCTTTTAAAGAAACTTTTTCGTTTTCATTCATCCATTTTTCTACAATTTTCCAGCCTACAAACTGGCCAATAAAACCGGGTGAAGCCTCGCCCAATGCCTGCGTTTTCGGGGCATCATTCATATAATCCCGAATGATGGAAGGGTCGGTCACAAAGAGCAGGTCATTTTGTACAAAGTAAGCCCAGATAAGGTTTTCATTCTTTTCGCATCCATCCAGTTGATTGGCTGTATAACCTGTTTTCAATGTGTCCGCAGTATTTGGAAGTAAATGATCGAGTACATATAATCTTTTGCCCGCTTCAATCATTTGTTGTACCAATGGCAACCTGTTACTGCTGTCCACGAACATATCACTGATAATATTTTTCATGCAATTTACCGGTATATATCCCGGTTCAAAACGGCGGGAAATGTAGGCGGGATAAATGTCTTCAATATATTCGGTGTGATAGGCCGGAAAATCTTTTCCCAAATATAATTGCAGCCCAATGGCGAGCCCGGAAGAGGTCAGCACATTTCCATAAGATTCCACCGGGCCGGTAAATGTGATAATATTTTTTGGCAAACTATATCCGGGAAAATAATAATTTACGTATTTCAAACCTGTTTCCACAACGGCAAATTGTTTTTCAAAATCTTTGTAATGCGCGTCCACGCTGTCTTGTATGTTTCTATACGCATTTAAAAAAAGCGGTACAGATTTTTCCACGCTGTCTTTTTGCGGCGCAAGGCCCAGGATATTGTATAAAAAATCGTTCAGGAATTCCGGGTATTTTTTTTGTAAATTTTGAATTGAATTTTCCAGTTTTGAAGTATCAATGGCAAAAAAGTCTTTGTCGAATCTTTGAGTAGTAATAGTTAATGGTATTCCTGAAACATCCGGTGCCGAAGAATTTTTACAGGATGCAACCAGGCAAATAATATAAATTCCCAAAAGCATTTTTTTCATATGGCGAAATAAAATAAAAGCGGTGGAATGATTTGTTAAGAAATGAAGTTTCCTTTTTATTTTTAAAAGAGCATGCCGAAAATTTTTTATTGGCTTCCGGATTCTATTTTTGCAGATCATGAAAATAGCTGTCGCACAACAAAATTATCATATCGGCAATTGCAAAAGCAATGCTCGAAAAATCATTGATGCTATAGAAGAAGCAAAAAAAAATGGCGCGTCGCTGATCGTTTTTTCTGAATTGTCAATAAGCGGTTATCCGCCACTGGACTTTTTAGAATTTGATGATTTTATCAATACCTGTTATGAAGCATTGGAAGAAATAAAATGGCATGCAGATACCATTGGCGTAATCGTGGGAGGCCCGGCGAGAAATGAAACAGCCAAAGGAAAAGAGTTGTTCAATGCCGCATTTTTTTTGCATGAAAAAAAAATTAAAGCAGTCGTGCATAAAACACTTTTGCCCAATTATGACATCTTTGATGAATACCGGTATTTTGAACCGGCTTTTGAATGGAAAGTGATTGAATTTATGGGAAAACGGCTCGCAGTCACTATTTGCGAGGACATATGGGATATGGGAAACACGCCTTTGTACCGGGTGAATCCGATGGAACAATTGATACAGCAATCACCGGATATTATGATCAACCTCAGTGCTTCGCCTTTTGATTATACGCACCCGGAAGACCGGAAAGCAATCATCAAATCAAATGTGCTGAAATATCATTTGCCCATGATCTATTGCAATACGGTGGGCAGCCAGACTGAAATTGTTTTTGATGGCGGATCTATCGTTGCAGATAACGCATCTAATATCCTGGTTGAAATGAAAACATTTTCAGAGGATATGCAATATGTACAGTTCAGGGATGATGGAAGTTTTGATGTACCCATTATTGAAAAAGCAGATCTGCTGCCGCGCATTCTATTGGATCCTGAATCACTGGAACCTGCATTGAATATAGATCTTGTATATGAAGCGTTATTAATGGGCATTCGTGATTATTTCAGTAAGATGGGTTTTTCAAAAGCTATCCTGGGATCTTCGGGTGGTATTGACAGCGCTGTTGCGCTTGCTATTGCAACAGAAGCATTAGGTGCTGAGAATGTGCAGGCAGTGCTGATGCCTTCTGCTTTTTCGAGTGTACATTCTGTGGATGATGCAAAACAATTAAGTGAAAACCTGGGCAATCCTTACCAAATAATTCCGATAGAAAATATTTACCAGTGTTTTTTAAATTCACTGCAACCGGTTTTTGAAGGACTGCCTTTCAGTGTGGCAGAAGAAAATATTCAAAGCCGTACGCGTGGAAATATATTAATGGCCATCGCGAATAAATTTGGTTACATCTTACTCAATACCTCCAACAAAAGTGAACTCGCTACGGGCTACGGCACTTTGTATGGGGATATGGCTGGTGGCATCAGTGTATTGGGCGATTGTTATAAACTACAGGTATATGCGCTGGCTCAATTTATCAATAAAAATAAAGTGATCATTCCGGAAAATATTTTGCTCAAACCACCCAGTGCGGAACTCCGGCCGGAACAAAAAGACAGTGATAGTTTACCGGATTATTCTGTGCTTGATGCTGTATTGTATCAATATATTGAAAGAAGAATGGGCCCTGCGGAAATAAAAGAAATGGGTTTTGATGCGGCACTTGTGGACCGCATTTTAAAAATGGTGAACACCAATGAATATAAACGAAACCAGTTTTGCCCGGTGATCCGCATTTCCTCCAAAGCCTTTGGCAGCGGGCGCCGTATGCCTATTGTAGGAAAATATTTAAGTTAAAAAACGGAAAGGAATTTTTCAATTGTAAACAAAATCATTCTGCTGCTTCATGCACCATCATCAATGGAACATGACTATGAAAAGCGAGTTCTTTCGTGTGATTTTTTGAAAAAAGTCCATCCAGTAAACCATGTTTTTTGGGAATGGTAATGATGAGATCCACGGATTCTTTTACTGCAAATTCATTGACGCCTTCGATAAAATTAGCATTATCTGAAAAATGATATTGTGGATTATACTCATGAAAGAATTCATCCAGCATCAGGCTTTCAAATGGTGTTTCTGAATTAAACTCTTTTTGGTTATGATCAATATTTAATACCAGCAACTTTGCATGCGTTGCATCAAGTATTTGTTTTATAGGAACAACGGGTGTAGTCTCCACAACTTTTTTGAAATCACATGCGAGTAAAATTTCTTCAATCCGGAAAAAAGTTGCACCCGGGGGAATAATGATGACGGGTATTTCACTATGCCGGGCTATATGCACTGCGTTGCTGCCCACCAGTGTTTCCTGTAATTTTCCCCCACCCGTTACACCCATCACGATCAGGTCTGCACCAAGGGAAGTAGTCAATTCATTGATGTCATTTGATAAAAATGTGTATTCACTTTTACGAATAATTTCCATTTGCGTCGGGCATTCCGCGATAATTTTATTTTCAAATTTTTCTAATGCTATTTTACTTGCTTCGATGGTTGCATCCACGCCAATAAAATTGATCGGGCCCATATTCATATCAGTGGGCATGGGTTCTTCACAGGCATTGTATAAAATCATTTTTGTTGCCTGTAACTGGTTGCCCAGGCGGATGGCATATAAAGCTGCATTCCGGGCAGTTTCCGAGAAATCAGTGGGAACAAGTATTGTTTTCATCTTTTTTTTTGATCTGTAAAAATAAACCTTTTCCTGCAGAATAGAAATGTGTAACTAAAACTTAATAATAAAATGTATTGTTAGATTCTTTCAAATAGCCACCACTTTTTTTTCCGGGGTACAATCTTATAATTCGTGGTGATATATTTATGTATATGTGCCATGGCTTCATCAAAATCATCCGTGAGCAAAACGAGGTCCATATCAATTTCAGAGATCGTTCCTTTTGCAGACATGTTTTGAATGTTTTTCATTAAGTGTTCAAAAAACTCCTTGCCATATAATACTACCGGGAATGAAGTAATGGAGCCTGTTTGAATGAGCGTAAGTGTTTCATACAATTCGTCCATTGTACCAAAACCTCCGGGCATAATGATAAACGCATAAGAGTATTTAACCATCATTGTTTTACGTGCAAAAAAATGTTCAAACGTAACAGATATATTGACAAAAGGATTCTCAAATTGTTCGTGAGGCAAAATAATATTGCAGCCAACAGACCGGCCATTACTTTCGAAAGCCCCGCGGTTAGCGGCTTCCATGATGCCAGGCCCGCCACCGGTCATTGTTGTAAATCCAATCCCTGCAATGCGTTTTCCAAATTCACGCGCAGCGATATAATACGGATGGTCTTCCTTAAACCTGGCTGAACCGAATACGGTAATACAGGGGCCAACGAAATGTAATTTGCGAAACGCCTGTATAAATTCCCAGAATACTTTTACGGCAAAAACAAATTCGTAACTCCGGCTTTTAGGGCCTTCGAGATACACCGCTTTTTTGGCAGGAATAATTCTTTTCAGCTTTGACATATATTTTTCTAATGCCCTAAAATTAGTGATTCCATTCTTACCATATCATGACTATCTTGCAATAAATTTTTTTCATGCGCATTATTTCATACAATGTAAATGGTATCCGGGCCGCTATAAAAAAAGGGTTACTGGAATGGATGGCAACCGACGTAGCGGATATCATTTGTTTACAGGAAATAAAAGCCACCAAAGAGAATGTTGACGTTGAAAAAATAGAGGAGCTCGGCTATCATACCTATTGGTTTCCCGCTGAAAAGAAGGGCTACAGCGGCGTTGCTGTATTTTCAAAACAAAAACCTGTATCTGTATTTTATGGCCATGCGAATACGCAAAGTGATGCAGAAGGAAGATTGATCCGGCTGGATTTTAAAAAATTTATTTTGATCAATGCTTATTTTCCTTCCGGGACAAGTGGTGAAATAAGACAAAAGTATAAATATGAGTGGCTCGGTATTTTCAATCAATATATAGGAGAATTACAAAAGGAAAACAAAAAAATAATTGTGTGCGGTGATTATAATATTGCGCACCGCGAAATAGACATTCATGATCCGAAAGGAAATAAAAACAGCACCGGTTTTTTGCCCGAAGAAAGAGCCTGGATGGAAGGCTTATTCAGCACCGGTTTTGTTGACGCATTCCGGCACATAAACCCGGAAGCAATTGGTTGCTATACCTGGTGGAGCCAGCGTTTCCCAACAGTGCGCCTGCAAAATAAAGGCTGGCGCATTGATTATATTTCTATAACAGAAAATCTGCTGAAGCACTTAAAAAATGCAGCGATTTACCCGGAAATAAAACACAGTGATCATTGCCCTGTTTTTCTGGAATTAAATTTATAAATTTTATGATCATCTATAATGTAACGATACAACCTCTATGGGAAATTCATAATGCATGGAAAGAATGGATGACGAAAACACATTTGCCTGAAATGATGGAAACAGGTTGTTTTGTGCAATATCAATTTTGCCGCTTAATGGAGGTGGATGAATGCGAGGGCCCCACATACACTGCCCAGTATTTTGTTCATAATATAGAAATGTATAACCGCTATATCAATGATTTTTCAGCGGGTATGCGGCAAAAAGGCCTGGATCTATGGGGAGCAAAAATGGTCGCTTTTCGCAGCCTGATGGAGGTTGTGCATTGAATGTGGACATTTATTATTTTGCTTGTTGTTTTTTGCAAAAAAAATCTATATTGCCGAAAAGCCGCCCGGAATCAGCATTTCAGCTCTATATCCCCTAGAACCCTTTATCCATCAGCGTTTCAGCTGTTGATGAATTATTTTCATTTTACCCCCTGGATGTTTAATTTCTTTCAAACCCTTGATGCGTGTGGCTTTGCGTGATTAAGGTTTTCATAAAATATGGATGGAAAATTTTGTTGGTAACAAAAAGCAAATAAATTTGTTTTCAATAATCATTTAATTAAAATCATTTATTATGAACAAAGCTGAATTAGTTGGCAAAATTGCAGACGATGCAGGTATCACCAAAACACAGGCGAATGCCGCACTCGATTCTTTTGTAGGTGCAGTTACAAAAACATTAAAGGGTGGCGGTAAAGTTACCCTGGTTGGATTTGGAACTTTCTCCGTTTCAAAGCGTGCCGCACGCACAGGACGTAACCCGCAAACGGGCGAGCCTATTAAAATTAAAGCTAAAAAAGTAGCCCGTTTTAAAGCTGGAAAAGAATTGAGTTCTAAAATGTAGTTTTCATGGGTTTTATGAAGCAGGAGCATAGTTTGACCATGTTCCTGCTTTTTTATTGCGCATGTAAATTCTTTACTGCAATTTTGCAGCCTTCGGAATTTTTTCATTACATAAAAAATATATCATGGGTAAAGGAGATAAAAAAACAAAAAAAGGAAAAATCGCAATGGGTTCTTTTGGTAAAAGCCGCCCCGCGAAACCTGCTTCCAAACATAAAAAGCCTGCAGAAAATCCTGATGCAGGAAAGAGTGATAAAACGGAATAGGATCCTGGTTATGGCGCAAGCCGGCTAATTTTCCATTCCCCGTTTTCCATTCCTGTATATAGTATCCTGTCGTGAAGCCTGTTGGGCCTTCCCTGCCAGAACTCAATACTGGCGGGCTTTATACGGTACCCGCCCCAGTGCGGGGGCCGCGGTATTTCCTGTGGATATAATGCACTAAACGTATCTAAATTTTTTTCAAGTACTTCCCTGTTTTCTATAACACTGCTTTGCGGCGATACCCAGGCACCGATCCTGCTGCCTGATGGGCGCGAAAGAAAATAAGCATCACTTTCCGACTCACTTACGCGGCTGGCTATGCCTTCCACGCGTACCTGCCTTTCCAGTTCCTTCCAAAAAAATACCATTGCTACGTTTGGGTTTTCCAAAATGTTTTTTCCCTTGGTGCTGTTATAATTTGTAAAAAAAACAAAACCGGAATCGTCAAAACCTTTTAATAAAACGATTCTCGCATGCGGTTGCTTATTGCCGGAAACGGTCGCCAGGCAAAACGCATTCACTTCATCAATATGTGACAACATCGCTTCATTCCACCATTTGGAAAACTGTGTAAACGGATCTTTGGCCACTTCATTTTCCAGCAATGTCTTTAATTTATATTCTTTACGAATACCCGCGATTTGCTCCTGCATAATGCTGTATTTAACTTTGTAAAAGTACAATTTATCCCGCTGTTTGAGTTTCCCTTTTTAATAGTTTGTACCTTGCGGCCATGCGTTACGAGCATTTATTTTTCGACCTTGACCATACTTTATGGGATTTTGAAACCAATGCCAGGGATACATTGCACGAAGTTTTTGAAATCAATACCTTGCATGAAAGGGGCATTGA